>JACQWA010000265.1 GCA_016209425.1 Candidatus Rokuibacteriota bacterium | reverse complement strand
GTCCAGCAGCCTCCGGGCATTGGCGTCGTCGAAGCGGACGTCCTGCTCCAGGTAGTCGCGATAGCCCGCGAGCATCCGGGCGACCATCTCCTCGAGCGGCGAGGGATGGGAGCGGGCCGCCGCGTGGGTCCACCAGCGAGAGGCCCCGCAGGCCCAGGCGCCTGGTTATGATGTCCAGCATCTCCGCGTGGGTCGGCGGGTCCGACACGACCAGGTGGAACGTTCCCCCTTCTCCGCCGGGGTGCTCGACGACGCGACTTCTGGAAAGTCTGCCCTGACAGTGCGACAAGGTTGTCAGGGCAGTGTGAAGCCTTTGAAAAAAATGCCGCGCGGGCCAGCCTCTTCTAGACGGCGAACTTGTACCCCTGCCCGTGCACGGTCAGGATGAAGACCGGATGCTCCGGGTCCGTCTCGAACTTCTGGCGGAGCCGGAGGATGTGGGTGTCCACGGTCCGCGTCGTGGGGAACTGCTCGTACCCCCAGACCTCGTCCAGAAGCCGGTCGCGAGTGAGGACCTCGCCTCGGTGCTCGACCAGGTAGCGGAGGAGGTCAAACTCCTTCCGGGTCAGCCGAACCTCCTGGCCCGCCTTGAAGACCTGGCGGCCACGAAGGTGGATCCTGACATCGCCGAACGCAAATTCTTCGAACTTCACCCGGGCCGCCGGCCGGCGGAGCACGGCTCTCACCCGGGCCAGGAGCTCCCGCAGCGAAAATGGTTTCGTGACGTAATCGTCGGCACCCAGCTCGAGTCCCAGAACCCGGTCCACCTCCTCCCCGCGGGCCGTCAGCATGATGACGGGGACGTCCATCCCCTTCTGGCGGAGCGCCCGGAGCACGTCCCAGCCGCTCATCTTCGGCATCATGATGTCGAGCAGGATCAGGTCCGGGGCCTCCCGGAGGGCGAGCGCGAGAGCCTCCTTGCCGTTGGCCGCCGCAAGGGTCTGATACCCCTCGAAGCGGAAGTTATCTTCCAGCCCCCGCACCATTTCGGGCTCGTCGTCCACGATCAGGATTCTGGGCATGGCGGGCTCAGTCCCGTCCTGCCGACAGGGGGATCCGGAGGGTAAACCGGCTTCCCTCCCCCGGCCGGCTTTCCACCGTCACCCGTCCGCCATGGGCGAGGGCAACATGGCGCACGAGGGCCAGTCCCACCCCGCTGCCTCGCCGGCCCTGGGTCTCGCTCCGCCCGACGCGGTAGAACTTCCCGAAGATCTTCTCCTGTTCCTCAGGTGGAATGCCGATTCCCGCGTCCGCGACCGAGAGGGCCAGCGCGTCGCCCTCGATCCGGACTTCGATCCGCAACGACTTGCGATCCGCCGAATACTTGATCGCATTGTCCACGAGGTTGGCCAGCGCCTGGCTCACGGCGCCGGCGTCCATGGGAACGGGGGGGAGGTCCGGGGGAACCGCCACCTCAACCTTGAAGCCCTGCTGGGCCAGGACGTACCCGAAGGCTTCGACGGTCTCCCGGATCAAAGGCTCCACAGTCGTGGGAACCACGTCGTATTTCCGCTGCCCCCCCTCGATCCGGGAGAAGTCCAGGACGTTGTCGATCAGCCGCGACAGGCGCTCGCTCTCCCGGGTGATGACGCGATAGTATTCCTGGCGCGTAGGCTCGTCGGCCACTCGCCCCATCTCGAGCGTCTCGCCGAACATGCGGATGAGCGACAGCGGAGTTTTGAGATCGTGGGAGACGTTGGCGACAAAGTCGGCCTTGAGCCGGGCCATCTCCGTTTCCCGTCTGACCAGCCGATAGGTCGTCCCGAGCCCGACCGCGATCACCACCAGGAGCAGACCGAAGGCGATCGTGAACACGGTGGTCTGACGGCGGACCACCTGCCGCGGAGACATTCCGTGAGGCTGATAGAGGGCCACCCGCCAGGAGGAGAGCGCCTCGCCGAAGCTGACCGCGGCGATCCGCTCGGCTCGATCCAGCGGCTCCCGGGTGTAGACGGGGCGATCGTGATTGTCGATGACCGCGAGGATGCTGGGCCCTTCCAGGCTCCCCAGCGTCTTCCCCAGGATTTCGCGGCGAAGCACCTCCGGATTCCGGGAGAGTGCCGCGAGCACCGGCGTTCCCGCCGAGGTCTTGAGGACCGCCGCGAGGAGGACCTGATCGCCGATGACGAGGTGGCGCCTGCCGCCCCGCTCCCAGAATCCCTGGGAGATTTCCACGAGGAGCCCCGCGACCCCCCCCACGTCCTCCCCCGTCCCCGCCGCGGGGAAGAGGAGGCGTCCCCGGCGATCGAAGAGGTAGAGCCGCTGGATGAATGGGACGGTCGCGCTCACCTCCCCGAGGGCCTCGGCGCTGAGGCCAGGCCGCTGAAGGATGGTCTGGATGCGCTGCAGGATCTCGTCCTCGGTGTGGAGCAGCACCATCTCGATCTTCTCCATTGCCATGGAGGCCATCTCCCGGGCCTGCTCGCGGAAGAGCAGTTCGGACGATGTCTCCCACTGTCGGAGGGAAACGTAGCCGAGGACCGCCAGGATGGCGGCGGGGAGCGCGATGGCCAGGAGCCCAAACGCCGAGAACCGGAGGGCAAGTGAACCCAGGCGGATGGTCATCCCCCGTCGGCCAGAAGGCGCCGGATGACGGACTCGGTCTCCGCGTGGTGCCATCGGCGCGTCGCGAGCCGTCGCGCCCAATCCCACAGGCGGATGCCCAGCAGGACGCCCAGCACGCCGGCATAGATGAAAGGATCAACGACGCCCTTCTTGGCGAGCCACACGTAGTGCAGGACGCCCAGCACGGCAGCGACGTAGACGAGCTTGTGCAGCCGCCGCCAGGTCGCTCCGCCGAGCCATTTCACCATGCGGGTCGTCGAGGTGGCGGCGAGCGGCACGAGCAGCGTCAGCGCCAGGACGCCCACCGTGATGTACGGTCGCTTGAAGACGTCGGCGATCAGCTGCTCCCAGTCGAAGAAATGGTCCACCACGATCCAGACCGAAAAATGCAGGCACACGTAGAAGAAGGCGAACAACCCCAGAAGGCGCCGCAGGCTCATCGGCCAGGAGATGCCGAACAGGAGGCGGAGGGGGGTCATCGAGAGGCTCGCGAGCAGGATCCGCAGGGTCCAATCGCCGAGCGTCCGGGTGACGTACTCGATGGGGTTGGCGCCCAGGGCGTCGGTCTGGAACCGATACACGAGCAGGGCGAGGGGGAGCAGGCAGGCCTCCCACACCGCGGTCTTCAGAGCGAATCTCGTGCGTTGCGACATGGCGCCAGGGAGGGGGCTAGAAGTACTTGCGCAGGTCCATCCCCGCGTACAGCGAGGCGACCTGGTCGGCGTAGCCATTGAACATCAGCGTCTTCCGCCGCCGAAATTCCCCGATGCGGCGCTCCGTGGCCTGACTCCACCGCGGATGATCGACGGTCGGGTTCACGTTCGAGTAAAAGCCGTACTCGTGCGGCGCCGCCTTTTCCCAGGCCGTCTTGGGCTGCTCGCTCACGACGCGAATCCGCACGATGGACTTGGCGCTCTTGAAGCCGTACTTCCACGGCACGACGGCGCGCACGGGAGCGCCGTCCTGGTTCGGCAGCACCTGCCCGTACATGCCGACCGTCAGCAGCGTCAACGGGTGCAGCGCCTCATCGAGCCGCAATCCCTCCACGTACGGCCAGTCGAGCGAGAAGCCGAAGAGGCCCTTCCGCTGCCCGGGGAATTGCTCGGGATCGAGCAGCGTCGTGAACTCGACGAACCCGGCTTTGCCGGTGGGCTCGACCCGCTTGATCAGCGAGGCCAGCGGAAATCCGATCCACGGGATCACCATCGACCATCCCTCGACGCAGCGCAAGCGGTACACCCGCTCCTCCAGCGGGAACAGCCGGATCAGCTCGTCGATATCGTAGGTCTTCGGACGCGCCACGTGTCCGTCCACCTGGACCGTCCACGGACGCGGCTTGAGCAGGTGCGCGAGGCGCGCGGGATCGTCCTTGTTCACGCCGAACTCGTAGAAGTTGTTGTAGGTGGTGACGCTCTCGAACTTGGTGGGCGGGTCCGGGACGGCGAAGGCCTCGTGGCGCGTCGCCTTGAGAGACTGGCCGGTTGGCGGGGCGGCCGCGGCGGGCCTGGAGGGCGCCAGCGCCAGGGCCGCCGCGCCCATCAGAAAGGACCGCCGGTTCAGGTAGAGCCGGAAGCCCGTGATCTCCGATGACTTGATGTCCGGAGCGTGACGGATCAGCATGAGAGCCTCCCTTCTCCTCGCCGCTCGACCACCGGGCCCCGCCTGCCGCCCACGAACACCCCGGCGGTTAAGCGGTCCGGCGCGGCCCTCTCCGTGATTAGGACACTGGACTTGCCGTCCATGATTCGCCCCCTCTGTCCTAGGGAGTCTACGCCTCAGGGCGCCGGCGGCCTGTCACAGGCATGTCAAATGTCGGTGAACCGGCGCCCGGGCGAGCAACGGGGGAAGACCAGAGGTTTGGGCGAATCCCGGGCAAATGGCGAATCCGAATCAGCGATTTGATGCATTCGGCTTATGGCCAGGGGAGCCGGCGCGGGACTAAAGTGGGGGCGGATAAACCCGAACCGAGGGAGGATCCCATGAGCACACCATGGCTCGTCCTCGCCGCGATCGTCACCCTGGCCCTCCTGTACGTCCTCTTTCCGGTCGTCGCCGAGACCTTCTTGCGCCTGCGCCGGGGCAAGCTGCTCCGGTGTCCTGAGACGGGGAGCGAGGCCGAGGTCCGGATCGACGCCCCTCGAGCCGCGTTCACCGCGGCGTTCAGCCAGCCGCGCCTTCGCGTCAAGGATTGCTCCCGATGGCCCCAGCGCAAAAGCTGCGAGGAGGGATGCCTCGACGTCCCCGAGCGAGAAATGCGGGAGGCTCACGCAGGGCGGGAGAGGTGGTAGAGCATCCAATACACGATCACCCCCGTGACCGATACGTAGAGCCAGAGGGGAAGCGTCCACCGCGCGATCCTGACGTGCCGATCGAAGCGCGCCCGTAACGCGCGGTACACCGTCACCAGCGCCAGGGGCAGGATCAGCGCTGCCAGGAGGGTGTGGCTCGTCAGAATGCTGAAGTAAACAACTCGAATCCTCCCCTGCCCGCCGAAGCGGACCGAACCGACCTGGTAGTGATACGTCAGATACGAGATGACAAACGCAGTGGAGACCGCCAACGCCGCCCCCATGCAGATCTTGTGGGCCAGCACCTTCCGCCGGCGGATGCACAGGTAGCCGGCGACCAGGAGCAGGGCGCAGGTGGCATTGAGGCCGGCGTTCAGGGTGGGCAGGGCTGAGAGCGGGAGGGGACTCACGACGCCCTCCGGGGGCCACCGGCCGCACCGGATCAGCGGTGGCCGGCGGCAGGCGTGATCTTGACCGCCTCGGAAGTCCGGTGCAGGACCGCGGAATGGTCCGGAACCAGGATGAAGATCAGCAGGGCGCCGAGGAAGACCGGCGTCACGGCGATCAGTCCCAGGGTCCGGCGCTCGAATCTGAGGTGCATGAAGTACATCGCCACCAGCGAGGCCTTGGATAGGGCGAGCGAGATGAGCAGAATCGCGATGACCAGTTTGGCCAGCGGCATGAAGATGACGCCCACCTCGACGACGGTCAGGGCGAAGAGCCACCAGAAGATGACCATGTAGTTCGGACCCGCGTGCGTGCCAGCCATCGTTTCCCTCGCTACAGAAGATAGATGAAGGTGAACACCATGATCCACACCAGATCGACGAAGTGCCAGTAGAGTCCCGCGATCTCCGTGAGCAGGTAGTTCCGGACGGTGTTGCGGCTCCGGGAGACCACGGTCAGGATGGTGGACAGGTAGACGACCCCGCCGGTCACGTGGGCCCCGTGAAAGCCGGTGATGATGAAGAACGTGGTGCCGAAGAGCGAGGCCCCCCACGGGTTCCCGAAGATTTTCAGCCCCCCCTGGATCAGGTGGGTCCACTCGTAGGCCTGAAGCGCGAGGAACGTGGCCCCCCCCAGGATCGTCAGGCACAGGAACAGCTTCACCCGTCCCGGACGCTCCAGCTTGATGGCCTCCAGCGCTTTCACCATGGTCACGCTGCTGCAGATAAGAAGGAAGGTCATGAACGCCGTGAGGCTGATTCCAAGGTGTTCGTACGGGCTGGGCCAGTCCGCGCTGCCGTAGCGCATGGCCCCGTAGCCGGCGAGCAGCGTGCCGAACCCCATGGCGTCCCCGGCGAGGAAAATCCACATCCCCAGCTTCCCCCAGCTCTCGGGGGTGAGGGGCGACTCCGCCGGCTCCACGCCGGGATGCATCGTCGCGACCTGGCTCAATGTCCGACCTCCTTCTCCGTCACGGTTAGATGCGGGACCGCGGTTGCGGGGTGGCGAGATCCTCCCGACCGCCGGTAGGAATAGTAGAGCCATCCCCCAATAACGCCTGCCAGCGCGATCGGGAGGGCCATGAGGAACAGCGCGCTCCAGAGGAAGCCCAGATCATGCTTCGTCAGGCTGATGCAGACGGCGCACGCCAGCGCGTCAGCCGGGCACAGCGTTCCCCCGACCATCGCCAGGGTCCAGGGCACCCAGCGTCGGGGCCCCATCAGAGCCTCACCTGAGGTACACCAGCAGATACAGCACAGGCCAGAGAAAGACCACGAAGTACCAGAACATGCCGCAGACCACGACGGGAGCGTGGGCCCACGCCGTGAAGCGGCCGCGCCGCGCGCGGATCAGCACAACGGACAACCAGATCAGAGCGCCGAGCACGTGGGCGGCGTGAGTCCCGATCAGGGTGTAGAAGGTGGCCCCGTAGGCGCCCGAAGACACCGTGAGGCCAAAACTCACCAACCGCGTCCACTCGTACCCCTGGACCGCGAGGAAGATCGCCCCGAGCAGGGCCGTCTGGCCGAGGCCCCTGGCCAATCCGTCCTGGCTCCCCGCCCGGATGGCCCTGCGGGCGCGCGTCATCGTGAAGCCGCTCAGGAGCAACACGGCCGTGTTGATTCCGGTCGCCTCGATGGGCAGGCGCGGCTGGAACGGCGGGGGCCAGACAAGGGCGGCGTGGCGCAGGACGAGGAACCCAGCAATGAGCCCCGCGAAGAACATCGTCTCGGCCGCCAGGAACACCAGCAGACCCAGCACGGAGTTGCTGACGAACGGGGTCCGCTCCGGCTCCCCCAAGTGACGCTCGCCGCCATCGCCGTCCTCTGGCGGAAGTGGCGGCGGGAGCCGCCCGATATCGGCCAGCAGCTCCTCTACAATCGCGGCATCGTCGAGAACGGGTGGTTTGACGCTTGCGGGGTTCATGGCTATCCGTTCACCGAAAAACGATCACGAGGATCGAGAGGACCGCCATCGCCGCGATCCATCCCACCAGAAGCATTGCCACGCGCAGATTTTTCGCTCGGAGGGGGGCTCCGCCCCCCTTCCGATACCTCCCCCCAGAATCGGTTGCGCGGGCGAAGCCCGCGCTCGAAGCCCCCCGATGGAACAACCCGGGCATTAGAAGCGGGCCTTGTCGAAGGCCATGAGGGCGAGCAGCGTCGGGAGGTACAGGAGCGAGGCAAAGAGCAGGCGCCGCGCCGCCGGCACCGATCTCGACACCGCCTGGGCCATCCCGCAGCCGAGGAAGACGACCCCCAGCGTGAGCGCTCCGAAGAAATATACGGCCCCGGTGAGGCCGATCAGGGTCGGCAGCATGCCGACCGTGAGGAGAGCGAAGCAGCCGGTCACAATCTGCCGCTCCGTGCTCGTCCCCTCCGGATCCACCACCGGCAGGACGCGGATCCCCGCCCGCGCATAGTCCTCCCGATAGAGCCGCGCAATGGCCAAGGTGTGGGGGAGCTGCCAGAGAAACAGGATGGCAAAAAGCACCCCGGCCCCGACCCCCAGCTCCCCGCGCGCCGCGACCCAACCCGTGACCGGCGGCAACGCGCCGGGGACCGCGCCGACGACGACGCACAGCGGGCTCCGCAGCTTGAGCGGGGTATAGGCGAAGAGGTACAGGCCAACCGTGACTGCCGTCACCAGCCCGCACAGGAGCCCCACGACCGTGGTGAGGTAGAGGACACCCGTCGCGGTGATCGCCGCCCCGAAGGCCAGCGCCTCGATGGGCTGAATACGGCCATCCGGAAGCGGGCGGAGTCGCGTCCGCTCCATGAGCGCGTCCACGTCCCGCTCGAGGAACTGGTTCAGCGCCAGGGTTCCGGCCGCGGCCAGAGCGGTCCCGATCAGGGTGTGGAGCAGACGGAGAGAGTCCGCAGCCCCCGCCGAGCCGAGGTAATAGCCCACGACCGTTGTCACCAGGACCATCACGACGACCCGGGGCTTGGTCAGGGCGAGAAAGTCCAGGGCCCGCCTCCTCTCGCGCTCCCCCGCGACCTCCAGTGCCCCCGTGCTCACGCGGCTACCCCCCGGGAGAGGAATTGCCGCGCCAGCCGGGATTCTGGCGGCACGAGGAGACGGTAGGCGCAAAGCGTCAGCAGCAGGCTCACCCCGAACAAGAGGCCGCCCGTGAGGCGATGGGCCACGGGGAACGCCAGGACCGCGTAGGGGGCCAGGGGCAGTGCCAGGCCGGTGAACCGCCCCGCGTAGGCCCCGAGCCCCAAGAGGAGCTGGAGGAGCAACAGCCCCGGGAGCACCCACGCCGGAAGGGCGAGCGCTGGCCGGTCGGCGTGCCCCTTCAGGAGCCGGACGGCGAGCACGGGAATCAGAACCGCCAGGGCGACCGCGCCCGCCAGGTGAGCGTCAAGCCGCATGCCGAAATGGGTCAGGAGTGCTCCGAAGACGATCTGCAGATACGCCACCCCGGTCGTCAGCACGGTGAGGCGGCGCAGGAGGACCGCATCACGCGATGGAGCGGGCAAGGCGGACGCCGCCCATTCCCGGGACGTGAAGAGCGCCAGGCTCATCGCGAGAGCGAAGAAGGCCTGGGCGAGGCAGCCGTGAACGATCGCGAGGACTCCCTCCAGGAGGACGACCCTGAGACCGCCCAAGAGGCCCTGCAACCCCACGGCGACCAGGGCGGCCAGGCCGAGCCAGCGGAGCCACCGCCGTCGCTCGGTGATCCAGAGGGTTCCCGCCAGCGCCACCGTCAGAAGGCCGACGACCGCACCGATGAGCCGGTGGCTGTGCTCGTAAAAGATCCCCCCGACCATCTTCGACCAGGGGAAGAGGAACATGTTGTATCCCATCGTCGTGGGCCAGTCCGGGACCGCCAGCGCCGCCCCCGTGTTGGTGACCAGCCCACCGAACAGGATCAGGACGAACGTGGCCGCGCAAAGGCCCACCGCCAGGCGGTGAGCCCACACGGCACTGGACCTCTCGCTCTCGGGCAGCATCAATGGCGGGCGGGCGCGGCGCGGGGACCCGTCGGAGACGGGTGCGGGCGACTCTGGGGGAAGTAGTCCTCCGGGACTTCGGGCGAGCTGTACTCGTAGGGACCGCGATAGACGGTCGGGATGCGATCGCCCCAGTTGAGGTGAGGCGGGGGCGACGGGGCGGTCCACTCCAGGGTGTTCGCCTGCCAGGGGTCGAGCGGCGCCCGCTTCCCGGCGAAGAGGCTCCAGAAGAAGTTGATCACGAAGGGGATCTGCCCGACGCCGAGGGCGAACGCGCCGAGGGTGATGACCACGTTGATCGGCTGCATCGACTGCAGGAACTCGTACTGCGTCGGGTTATAGATCCGCCGCATCATCCCGCCCACGCCCAGGATGTGCATGGGAAAGAAGGTGACGTTGAACGCCACGAAGGTCAGCCAGAAGTGGAGCTTTCCCAGCGGCTCGTTCAGCATCCGCCCGAACATCTTCGGGAACCAGTAGTAGATGGCCGCGAAGGCGCCGAAGATCGAGCCCCCGAACACGACGTAGTGGATGTGG
>JACQWA010000255.1 GCA_016209425.1 Candidatus Rokuibacteriota bacterium | reverse complement strand
GAAGATAGGAACCCCGGTCTGCCGGTTCAAGATGTAGAAGAACCCCGTCTTCCCAGCCTGGCCGACGGCAGGCGTCCCGCCGACGTCGAACAGGAGGGGGGGACTGGCCGGGTCATAGTCCCAGAGGTCGTGGTGGACCTGCTGGAAATGCCAGACCCGCTCGCCGGTTCGGACGTCCAGGGCCACGATGGAATCCGTAAACAGGTTGTCTCCGGCCCGGTGGGTCCCGTCGAGATTGGGGGCGGGATTTCCGACCGCGATGAACAGCCAGCCGGTTGCGGGATCGTAGGCGGGCGCCATCCAGACCGCGCCGCCGCCTCGCCGAAAAGGATTGGCAAAAGGGTCGGGCGGCAGGATCGCGGGCCAGGTATCACTGCCGAACTCCCCCGGCGCCGGGATCGTGAAGAACCGCCAGAGGATCCCCCCGGTTCGGGCATCATACGCCGTCACAAAGCCCCGGGCCTCGAACTCGCCCCCCGAGGTCCCGACGATCACGATGTCCTTCCCGCTGGCCACGCCTCCCGGTGGGATGTTGGCTTTCGGGACAAACAGGGGCGCCATGGTAAGGCTGAAGCCTTCCCGATTGTCGGCGACCGTGACAGACCCTGGAGGGCCCAGGCCGTCCCCGAAGTCGGCCTTCGGTTGCCCGGTCGCTGAATCAAGCCCCCACAGGCGGGCATCCAGCGTTGTCAGGTAGACCCGGGGTTCAAAGATGCCGGCGGCAACCTCGACCCGCCCGATGGCAGCGCCCCGGTTGCTGCTCGAGCAACAGCGCTTGAGCGGACTCCGCAAGGGGGCGCAAAAGTCCCAGATCTGCTGGCCCGTGCCGGCATCCAGCGCGAACACACAGTTCTGCGGTGAGGTGACGAACATGACGGCATCCGAGGCCGGAAGGCCTGCATCGCTCCCCCTGACCACCAATGGGGTGGTTTGCAGGGAGTTGTCCGGCACGCCGGCGCCCGGGACGGGAAAGGTCCATTTGACCCGCAGCGTTTTGACGTTCCCCGTGGTCACTTGATTGAGCTGGGAGAAGCGCTGATTGCTGAAGCTCCCTCCGTACGTCGGCCAATCCACCTGAGGGCTCTGAGTCGAATCGAACGCCCGGGCGGGAGTGGCCGTCCCCCCCAGGACAACCATAACGGCTCCGGCAAGCCTGACGAAATGATTCCGCGCCAACCTCGCCCGCTCCCTTTCCAATCCGGAGCAAGGCTGCTTTCTCCCTAACCGCGTCGCGCTCCTATCCCACATCGAGGCTCACTCGGATGGCGGTATTCACCCGATCCATGATCTCTGTCGGCAGGGTTCCGACCCGCCGGTGGAGGCGGGATTTGTCGATGGTCAGGATTTGAGCCAGGTTGACCATGGAGGGCTGCTTCAGCCCGCCTTCACCCTTCTTCAGGGGCACAGTGACCGGATAGATTTTGATTGTCGAGGTGATCGTGGCGACAATCGTCGTGGCCGCGTATTGATTTCCCACATCGTTCTGGACGACCAGGGCGGGGCGAATCCCACGTTGCTCGCTGCCGCGACCCGGAGAGAAGTTCACCGTCCACACCTCCCCCCGGCGAGGAAATGGCACGGTCATTTCACCACCTCCCACCCGGCCCCCAGATGGCGCTCGGCGGTGGCACGGTCCTCCTTTGCCATCGCCTGATAGCCCTCCATGAGCTGTTGCTCCAGTCGCCGACGCCGCCAGAGCTGAAGAGCCTCCTCCACGAGCTGGCTTCTGGGTTTCCCCCGTCGGCGGCTTGCTCCTGCCAGCTCCCGAACAAGGGCTTCGTCTAAGCTCACGGTCACCTTCACTTTGGACGCCATTGATGCCTCCAAAAAAGTCCTACTCTTGGTATGCGCCATTATACCTTGAACTGGAAGAACATCCGAGTGAGGCCGCGTGTTGCAACCCCGGTGCCGGCATGCTATAAGGCTCGAAGACTTTGCAATTGGACCCGGAGCGGATGCACGAAGTCAGGGGGGAGAGGAACGGGCCAGGGAGTACTTTGCAGAGGCTGCCGGCCGGTTTCTGGAAATGGGCATGGCCTGGGATCTCGAGCGCGCCGAGCAGGCGCTCCGCTCCCTCCCGCGAGGTGAGCGGCGGGGGCACTGACGGGAGAGCATCATGCCGCTCATCGACGTGCACAACCACATCCTTTCCCGAGCGTTCACCGACCTCCTCGCCGCGCATGGGGGCCATCGCTATCCGCTGAAGCAGGACGCCGAGGGCCGGACCGTCGTCATGAGAAAGGGCGCCCGCTTCATGACGTTTACGGAGCCGATGTTCGACCCCCAGATCCGCCTGCGCGCCATGGATGAGGTCGGCGTGGCCATGCAGCTCCTGTCCTACACGTGCCCCAACTGCTACTGGGCGGACGGCAAAGTGGCCGAAGAGGTGGCGCGGGTGATGAACGATCACGTGGCCGAGGTCTGCGGCCGCTGGCCGGATCGCTTCCGCGGCTTGGCCAGCGTCCCCCTCCAGGACGTGCATCTCGCCTTGAAGGAGCTGGACCGGGCCATCGACCAGTTGGGGATGGTCGGCCTGATCGTGCTGGCCAATGTCAACGAGACGCCGCTGGATGACCCGCGCTTCGAACCCGTCTGGGCGGCCCTCAACGAGCGGCAGCTCCCGGTCTTGCTGCATCCCACCGTCCCCCCCGGCGTCGAACTGCTGGGGATGGATCAGTACGCGCTGGTGCCGTCGGTCGGTTTCATGATCGACACCACCCTGGCGGTGGCCCGAATGATCTATGCCGGCGTGTTCGAGCGCTACCCGGGCTGGCCCCTGATCGTCAGCCACGCCGGCGCCACGCTGCCGTTCATCGCGGGCCGCCTCGACCAGTGCCATCGCTTCATTCCCGACGCGCGGGCCCGGATCAGCAAACCCCCGTCGGACTACCTCCAGCGCCTGTATTACGACACGGTGACCTACGACGCCGAGGCGTTGCTGCTGGCCTACAAGCTGGCCGGCCCCCGGCAACTGCTCTACGGCAGCGACTATCCCCACACCATCGGCGACATGCCGGGGTGCGCCGCGCGGATCGACGCCCTCCCCATCCCGGAGGCCGAGAAAGCGATGATCCGCTCGGGCAACGCCCGGCGCATCTTCAAGCTCTAGAAGCGGAGGTCACCATGTTCACTCGCTGCTTCTACCGGATCCTGAGTAGCGCGCTGCTGGCAGTCACAGCCCCGGGCTTCGCCCCGGCCCCCGCGCACGGCCAGGCGGTGAGCATCGGCACCAATCCCCCCGGGAGCGTCTTCTACGCCATCGGAAGCGGCCTGGCGAAGGTCGTGACCGAGGCGGGCCCGGTCAAAATGTCGGTTCAGCCGTATGCGGGATCGAGCACGTTCCTCCCGCTCCTGAACACCGGCGAGCTGGAGTTCGGCGTCAATAACGCGGTGGACATGGCGCTCACCCTCCGGGGGCCGAAGTTCCAGATCGGCGGCCGGAACCCCTTTCCCCACGCCCCCAACGTCCGGCTCGTCATGCGCGGCTCGCCGCTCCTGGTGGGCCTCCTGGTCCGGAAGGACTCGCCGATCAAGAACGTCCACGACGTCAAGGGCAAGCGGATGACCGGCGAGTACCCGGCCCACCTGGCCGTCTGGTACAACATGTTCGGCCACCTGTCCAGCGCCGGGCTGACCTGGAACGACGTGAAGGTCGTCCCGGTCCCGGCGGTGAACGACGGCGTGGATGCCCTCGTCCAGGGTCGGGCGGAGGTGAGCGAGTTTGCGGTCGGCGGCGCCAAGGTGAAGGAGGCCGACGCCGCAGTCGGGGTGCGCCTCATATCCATCGACTGCTCGGCCGAGGGCGAGCGGCGCCTCCGGCAGGCCGTGCCGGGGTATTACCCGCGCTGGGTCAAGGCGGGCCCGGCGACGGCCGTCGTGGAGGACACCTGCGTCATCGCCTACGACAACTATCTGACCGCCGGCAAGATCGTCCCCGATCGAGTGATTGAAAGCGCGCTCAAGGCCATCTGGGACAACGTGGAAAAGCTCCCCCCGCTCCATCCCGTCTTCAAGGAGTGGACCCGAGAGCGAGCCGCCACGGCGGACGTGACGATGCCGTATCATCCGGCCGCG
>JACQWA010000254.1 GCA_016209425.1 Candidatus Rokuibacteriota bacterium | reverse complement strand
GGGTGGCGATGTCTTCCAGCATGGCCTTGCGGCGGTCGCCGAAGCCCGGCGCCTTGACCGCGGCGCAGTGCAGCGTGCAGCGTAGCTTGTTGACTACGAGGGTCGCCACGGCCTCACCCTCGATGTCCTCGGCGATGATCAGGAAGGGCTTGCCCGCGCGCGCCACCTGCTCGAGCAGCGGAAGCATATCCTTCATCACGCTGATCTTCTTCTCGTGGATCAGGATCGCGGCGTCCTCGATGACGACCTCCATCCGCTCGGCGTCCGTCACGAAGTACGGCGAGAGGTACCCCCGGTCGAACTGCATCCCCTCCACCACGTCCAGGACGGTCTCGGCGGACTTCGACTCCTCCACCGTGATGACCCCGTCCTTGCCCACCTTCTCCATCGCCTCGGCGATCAGGCTGCCGATCGTCTTGTCGTTGTTCGCGGCGATCGTCGCGACCTGGGAGATCTCCTTCTTGTCCTTGGTGGACTTGGAGAGCTTCTTCAGCTCCTCCACCACCGCGGACACGGCCTGCTCGATGCCGCGCTTGAGCCCCATGGGGTTGGCCCCCGCCGTGACGTTCTTGAGCCCTTCCCGGAAGATCGCCTGGGCCAGGACGGTCGCCGTCGTCGTGCCGTCACCGGCGACATCGGAGGTCTTGGAGGCCACCTCCTTGATCATCTGGGCCCCCATGTCCTCGTAGTTGTCCTTCAGCTCGACCTCCTTGGCAACGGTGACGCCGTCCTTGGTGATCGTCGGGCTGCCGAACTTCTTGTCGATGACGACGTTGCGTCCCTTGGGCCCCAGGGTGGCCTTGACCGCTAAGGACATGATGTTGACCCCGCGGAGCAGAGCCGCCCGGGCCTCATCGCTAAACATGAGCTGCTTCGGCATATGTCTCCTCCTTCGATTTAAGATAAAGGGTTCGCGTGAATGCCGCCGAGAATGGCCTATTCGAGAATGCCCAGGATGTCTTCCTCGCGCAGGATGAGGTACTCCTCTTCTTCGATCTTCACCTCCGAACCTGAGTACTTCCCGAAGAGCACCCGGTCACCGGCCTTGACGTCCAGCGGGATTCGCTTGCCGTCTTCGCCGACTTTCCCGTTCCCAACGGCGATGACCTTCCCCTCTTGAGGCTTTTCCTTGGCGGTGTCCGGGATGATAATCCCGCCCTTGCGCACCTCCTGCTCCTCGACCCGCTTGATGAGGATACGGTCGTGCAACGGACGAATCTTCATAGCGCCCTCGCCTCCCTTGTGTTTATGTTGTTTATGTTGTTTTGCCATCCTTAGGTTGCCATCCCAAGATTATTAGCACTCAACCGAGGCGAGTGCTAATATAGCCGGGCCATCAACGGCTGTCAAGAGGAAGTTTCCCTTGTTTTCAATATGTTATACGGTTCAGTGCTGAAGTGTAGAAATTTTCACGAGTTAGGAGGCATCCGATGCCTGCCAGCATTCTCATGACACGGACGCTCCCCGACGAAGCGCTCGCCCTTGCCCGGGCGAGGGCGACGGTGGACCTCCACTCCGGCCCCCAGCCCCTACCCAAGTCCGAGCTGGCCGCCAGGCTCGGGGACAAAGACGGGATGGTCTGCCTCATCACCGACACCATCGACGCCCAGACGCTAGCCGGCGCGCCCCGGTTGCGGGTAATCGCCAACGTCGCGGTCGGGTACAACAACATCGACGTGGCCGCGGCGACGGCGCGCGGCATCGTCGTCACCAATACCCCCGACGTGCTGACCGAGACCACAGCGGACTTTGCCTGGGCCCTCCTGATGGCGACGGCCCGCCGCGTGGTCGAGGGGGATCGATACGTCCGGGCGGGCAAGTTCACCCGGTGGGAGTGGGATCTGCTCTGGGGAGCCGACGTGCATGGCAAGACGCTGGGAATCCTGGGGTTCGGACGGATCGGCCGGGCGATGGCCCGGCGGGCCCGCGGCTTCGCCGTGCGCGTCCTCTACCACGATGCCCTGCGCGCTGACCTCGCTGCCGAGCGGGACCTGGCGGCCACCTTCGTGGACAAGGCCACGCTCCTCAAGGAATCGGACTTCGTGACCCTTCACACGCCTCTGCTTCCCGAGACGCACCACCTCATCGGCGCGGACGAACTCAAGATGATGAAACGGACCGCGTATCTGATCAACGCGGCGCGCGGCCCCATCGTCAACGAAGCCCAGCTCGTGCAGGCCTTGAAGGACGGCTGGATCGCGGGAGCCGGCCTGGACGTCTACGAGGAGGAGCCGAAGATCCATCCAGGACTCTTCTCTCTCCCCAGCGTGGTCCTGGCTCCGCACATCGCCAGCGCCTCATACGAGACGCGAGGCAAAATGGCGACCCTCGCGGTGGAGAACTGTCTGGCGGTCCTTGAGGGAAAGATGCCCCCGACCCCCGTCAACCCTGAGGTTCTGCGAAAGTCGCATTAGACCGCGGTGCGCCCGCTTGACATCCGCGGCCTCCTTTCGGTACAGTAGTCGAGACTTAGTCTCAATCTCAACAATGAGCGACCAGGAAGGTAGATTCCGCGAGTACTTAGGCGCGAAAGGCCTACGGATCACCCCTGAACGGCAGGCAGTCTTGACGGCGGTCCTGGGGATCCAGGGGCATTTTACGGCGGACCAGCTCTATCTCCGCCTCGAGCGGAAGAACCCCCGGGCCTCCCGAGCCACGGTCTATCGCACCCTCGAACACCTCGTCGGAAGCGGGCTCGTTGACAAGGTGGACCTCGGTGGCCAGCAGGCCTTCTACGAGAACTTCTACGGCCGGGAGCACCACGATCACCTGATCTGCCTCGGCTGCGGGGAAATCATCGAATTCACCAGCCGCGCCATCGAGGAGCTTCAGGATTCCGTCTGCCGGGAGCACCAGTTCGAGGCCCGCTCCCACAGCCACAAAATCTTGGGCCACTGCAGGAAATGCCACTAAGGAGGCGCCGTCCCATGCTCCGCAGGGGAAAGATTCCCCTGATCCTCGCGCTGCTCTTGCTCGCCGGGGGACTGGCCGCCACCCTCGAATTCGACAAGGCGCGAGGGAGCCAGCTCCAGTTGGCGGAGCTGGAGCCGAAGGTCGAGAAGTAGGTCGCGTGACGTCGCCTCGGCGCTGGTCCCCGGTGGGGCTCGGCCTGGTTGTCCCCACCGCCTTCTTCGTGATCGGGCCGCTCGCCTTCCTCGCGTGGATGGGGATCGCTCAGGAGGGGGCGGAATTCCTCGACCGGGCCCGCGACCTCGCCCTGCCGGCGGTCGTGGGACAGGTTGCGCTCCTGGCGACGCTGACGACCGCGTGGGCCTGCACGCTCGGGGTGCCCTTGGCATGGCTCACCGTGCGCTCGGATCTGCCCGCCAGGCGGCTCATCCGCTGGCTGGCACCGCTCCCCCTGGCCATTCCGCCCTACATCGGCGCCCTCGTGTACCAGATCGTGCTGGCTCCCGGCGGACTCCTCCCGAACCTCCTCGGCATCTCTATCCTCCCGGTGAGCCTTTACAGCCTCTGGGGCGCGTCCTGGGTCCTGGGTCTCTTCACGTACCCGTATCTCTATCTGCTGGTGAGCGGGGCGCTGGAGCGGACGAACCCGTCCCTTGAAGAGGCCGCGCGCGGGGCAGGGCTGTCGCCGCGGCAAGTGCTCCTCCGGACCACGCTTCCCCTGCTCCGTCCGTCCCTTCTGGCCGGCGCGCTGATCGTGTTCCTCTACGGCTGGGCGGACTTCGGCGTCGTCTCGCTCCTCCGCGTCCGGACACTCACCACCATCATTTACGATTACCTCCAGGGGACGCTGGAATGGGCGTTTCCCGCCGCGCTCTCGGTCATCCTGACTGCCATTACCGTCCTCGTTCTCCTCCTTCAGCTCCGGGTCCTCGGCCGGGCCGGCTATACGCAGATCATCAGCGGGGCCAAGCCGCCGTCGCGGGTCGCCCTTGGGTTCTGGCGATGGCCGGCCTTCGCGTATTGCGCGGCAGTCCTCACGCTTTCCCTCCTGCTCCCGTTCGGCCTCCTCGGCTATCAGGCCTCCAGGCTGACCGCCACCGCCGGCATCGTCTTTGTCCTCGGGCAGTGGCCGTACTTCGTGAACAGCCTCTGGACGGCTGTGACGGGGGCAAGCCTCGCCCTCGTGATCGCCCTCGGCGTCGGACGGTTTGAAGGCCTCCGTGGGACGCGGCCTGTGTCCGGGCTCTTCCAGATCGGCTACGCCATCCCGGGAACCGTCCTCGGGCTCGGCCTGGCGGGCTTCGTCCACGCCACGCTCCCTTGGATCTACGCCACGCCCCTGACGCTGATCGTGGCCTACCTCGTCCTGTACATCACGCCGGCTTGTCAGGCCGTAAAGGCGGCGCTCGCCCAGCTGCACCCCTCGCTCGAGGAAGCCGCGCGCAGCCTGGGACGGGGCCCGCTTTCCACCTTCTGGTCCGTGACCCTGCCGCTGATCAAACCGGGCCTCGTGGGGGGATGGATCCTGGTGTTCGTCCTCTCGATGCGCGAGCTGGCCGCCACACTGATCGTGCGCCCGCCGGGCTTCGATACCCTGCCGGTGCGCATCTGGATCTACGCCATGGACGTGGGTCCGGAACCACGTGCAGCGGTGCTGGCGTTGGCCCTTGTCCTGACCATCGCGCTTCCCTGGCTCGTGCTGCTCTCTCTCAGGTCCAGGGGGATCTCCCCAAGCGGGTGACACCGTGCACCTGTTAGCCCTCCAGAACATCACCAAGCGCTACGCGCCGGATCGGCCGCCGGCCGTGGACGGCCTCACCCTGACGGTCGACCAGGGGGAGATCCTCGCCCTTCTGGGCCCCTCGGGGTGCGGAAAGACCACGACGCTCCGCGTGATCGCGGGCTTCGAGGTGCCCGACACGGGGCGCGTGGCAATCCGGGGCGAGACCATGGCGGGACCGGACCGCTGGGTCCCTCCCGAAGAACGCGGGGTTGGCGTCGTCTTTCAGGAGTACGCCCTGTTCCCCCACCTCACCGTCGCCGAAAACGTCGGCTTCGGTCTGCATCGATTCGACCGCAGCGCCCGGCGGGAGCGGGTGCGGCAGATCCTGGAGCTGGTGGGACTGGAGAGCTTTGCGAGCCGCTACCCCCACGAGCTGTCGGGGGGGCAGCAGCAGCGCGTCGCCGTGGCCAGGGCCTTGGCGCCGGCCCCCGCCCTCCTCCTCCTCGATGAACCCTTCTCCAACCTCGATGCGGATCTCCGGGCTCAGATGCGCGACGAGGTCGAAAAAATTCTCCGGAATACCGGCACCACCGGGATCTTCGTGACCCACGACCAGGAAGAGGCCTTCACCCTCGCGGATCGGGTGGGAGTCCTCAACCAGGGCCGGCTGGAGCAGCTCGATACACCCGAGAGGATCTACCACCACCCGGACACGCCGTTCGTCGCGGAGTTCGTGGGGGCCGCCGACTTTCTGCCCGGTCTCGTGACGACGGGGGGAATCGTGACGGAGCTCGGCGTCTTCGCCAACATGGAAGGACGGGAAATGGGAGAGAAAGTGAAGGTGATGCTCCGTCCCGACGACATCACCTTCATCCCCAGGCCGGATGGGCAGGGGATGATCATCCGCCGCTACTTCCGGGGATCAGAAAATCTCTACTGCATCCGGCTCCCATCGGGTCATCGGGTCCATTCCTCTCAAGCGTCCTCCAGCGTGTTCCCCCTCGGGACCCGGGTGCGGCCCGAGGCTCACCTCATCCACGTGGTCACGTTCCCCGAAGGCGACTGAGCGGCGGCCCGCGACGGCCCCCGACCGCTTCCCCCTCCGGCGCGAGGGGAAGCCAATCGGCCAGCCTCGACAGCCGCTCCACTTCCTCCGGGCCGATCTCGGATCGGCCGAACCGGACCTGCTCGTACACCCGGGTGAGCTCCTCGACCGCATCCCGGCGGTGTGGGAGCCGCCGGACGACTCGGCCACAGAACTCCCGGGCCGTCTCTCCGGGCCCCGGGGAGAGCCCGAGGCGAGCGAGGCGCCTCAACATCCGCTCGTAGACCAGGACCGACCCGCGACGCCGAAACCGGGTAGGGGTCCAGGCGCCGCCCCGGCGCCAGAGGAAGACCACCACTGCCAGCGCCCCCGCCAAGGCCCCGCCGATGGCGGCCACGCGCTTGCTCCCCGGAATCGAAAGCCCTCCATCGAAGACCGCACGCTGCCAGGAGAGTGCCTGCTGCCGCACCGCCCAGGACGCCTGCATCTGATCCCCTAGACTCCAGTTGACGATGGAGCGGTGCCAGCGCATGCGGAGGGCGTCGAGGTACTGGAAGGCGGCGCTGGACATCCAAGACGAATCGAATTCGGCCCGAGGGGATGGATCGAGGGTCATCCACCCGCGCCCCGGAAAATACGCCTCCACCCACGAGTGCGCGTCGCGCTGGCGAACTGTGAAGTAGCCTCCGTACGGGTTCCACTCCCCGTGCTGGAACCCGTTGACCACCCGCGCGGGAATCCCGACGCTCCGGAGGAGGACGGCCAGGCTGCTCGCGAAGTATTCGCAGTTTCCCGACCGGCTCACGAAAAGAAACTCCTCCAGCGGGTCGACGGCCGAGTTCCCCTTGAGCTCCAGGCTGTAGCGAAAGGACGTCTGGAGATGGTCCCGCAGGCGGAGCGCGGCCGCCCACGGATCGGGGATTCCCCGGGTCACGTCGCGCGCCAGCGCGTGGACCCGCGGGGAAAGAGAGGGGAGCTGGAGGGACCGCGCGCGCTCCTCGTCGGACAGCCCACCCCCTACCCCGGCCGCACGCCGCGTCGGCACTTCAAGTTCGGACACGGCCCGGTACTGCCGCCGCGCGTGGGGCACGGGCGAGGTGACCGTGTCGAGCGCATCCACCGTGACCATCCCGGCCGAGAGGATCACGCCAAGGAGGCGGGGAGCCGCGAACAGCACCTCGCTCCCGATGGGCTCGAGGTAGATTTCCTGCGTAATCAGGGGACCGGTTCCGCGTGGGCGGTCCAGGAGGATGTGCCCCCCAAAAACCCGCACCATCGTCCGTCGTTCCGGCCGGCTGACGCTCCACTCACGGCCGCTAAAGTGATCGAAGGCGATCCCACGCCAGCGGAGGCCCACGAGCAGCTCCGGCGCGGCGGGCCCATCGGGGAAGCGGACCCGCATCACGACCGTCGCGTCGGTCTGAATGGTCCCGAAGGAGCCGAGCTCGACCCGGTCGGTGAATCCCGAGACCATCTGACCGAGCCGGGCCTTGAGTGGCAGGGTCGCCTGCCCCACCCGAGGGAGGACAAAGAAAAACAGCAGCGTGAAGACAAGCGAGGCCAGGGAGGCGGCGACGGAGAGCCCCAGGAGGGAGGGCGTCACCAGATGCCGCGACTCAATGAGGGCGGGGGCGCGATCGGGCGCGTGGCGCTCGGACTCCCCCATCACGTGGTAGAGCATGAGCGTCCACGTCCCGAGCAGAAGGAACACGACGAGGATGAGGAGAAAGCCGACGCTGACGGTCAGGGCGGAGGCCGCCACGAGCATGAAGAAGGAAAGCAGGACGACGTCGCGCGAATCCCGGAGTGTTCGCCGGGTATAGAGCCTGAAAAAGAGCAGGAAGAGCAACAGGTGGACGAACCCGTCCAGGAGCGACTCGGCGAGGTAGAGCAGGTGAAGGGCGAAGAAGCCCCCCACGAGGAGCGTGAGGAGATGGCCGTGACGGACAACGGCCGTGACCCGCGCGCGGATCGCCTCGTGCCACCAACTCGCCGCCACCACCAGGATGATGAAGACCCACCAGGACGGCGCGAGCAGCCCAGCCAGGGCCAGCGCAGCGAGGCCGTCCCCAACCAGCAGGGACGTGCAGATCTGGAAGGCCAGCCTGACCGACACGGCTACGCCCTCGAGGCACTCCCCGACCTTTGGCCGGGGGCCCCCGCGCCAAGAGCAATTCGGATCTCCCGGAGCCGGGGCTCCGCGGCAGCTCCCGCGCGCGCGATGGCGGCCTGGACCCGTGTCGCCCCCTCACCCTGCCCTCTCCCCCGGTGGGGGAGAGGATTCAGGTGAGGGGGATCATAGAGGGCCAGCGCCTCGAAAATGCGCCGAAGGTGAGCAGGCCCCCCGCCCAGCGCGATGGAGAGGCCGGCCCCGGCAACCGCTACCCGCGAGCCCTGACCGATGAGGTGCGAGGCCAGGGAGGCGGCCCACGAGATGTCCGCCTCGAGCTGGCCCGGATCCGCATTCATCGGGGGCTCCTCGAGGACGAGACGCACCCGGAGCGCGGCCTCCGCCTCCAGCTCACGCACCATGACCGCGCCGGATTTGGCCGTGCTCTTCCAGTGGATCAAGCGGGGATCGTCCCCCCAGCGATACTCTCGAAGGTTGTACAGGTCCGTTCCCCGGCCCGGCCGGGGCTCACGCTCGCCCCCCGAGCCCCCGAGACCCCGAAGATCCTCGGGAGCGAGCGGACGGACCGCCGGGAAGACCAGGAGCTCCTCGAAGACGATCGGGGGGGTGGCCTTGCGGAACAGACCGAAGGGGAAGCGGGTCGTCAGTCGCACGCCCGGAAGCCGGTGGCGACCCCGGCGGGGGAAGGTTTCTTCCCAGGTGAACAGCCGCTGCTGGCCCGCATCCAGCCTGGGCACGTAGAAGAGGTGCGGGTGCCCCCGTTCGCGCGTCGGGACCTCGACGGCCAGGGAATAGGACGGAAGAACGCGCTTGGTGTTGCTCACCAGGCACCCAACGGCCACCGGCTCCCCCGCGAAGATCTCCCGCGGCGCGACGGGGGAGAGCCGGAGCCGACGCATCGTCTGCTCGGACAGGATCCCGGAGACCACGATCGTACTCAGGAGCATGGAGAGGAGGAGATAGAGGAGGTTGTTGCCGGTGTTGACAGCCGCAAAGCCGAGCCCGAGGGCGGAGCAGAGAAACCACCACCCTTCGCGGGTCGGACGGATCGTGCGCGGTGGCCGGAGGGACTGCCACCAGCGGCCAAGCCACGCCATGCCAGTCAGCGGACCGCCCTAGCGTGGAACCGGAACTTCTTGGACGAGGCCGTCGATGACGGCCTCCGCCTCAACCTCGGCGCCGCCGGGTCGCTCCAAGCGAGCCTTCACGATGACCCGGTGGGCCAGGGCCGGGACCGCCAGCTGTTTGATGTCGTCCGGGACCACATACTCCCGGCCGTCGGCCATCGCGTGGGCCTGGGCCGCCCTGAGCAGGGCCAGCGAGCCCCGCGGACTGACCCCCAGCGTCAGGAGCGGGGAGCGGCGCGTGGCCTCCACGATCCCCATCACGTAATCCAGAAGCGACTCCTCCACGCGGACCTTTTCCGTCGCCGCCTGGAGATCCATCACCTCATCCGCCGAGAGCACGGGCTCGAGCTGCCCCAGGGGCACGACGCCCGC
Organism: Candidatus Rokuibacteriota bacterium; assembly: GCA_016209425.1. Classification (GTDB taxonomy): domain Bacteria; phylum Methylomirabilota; class Methylomirabilia; order Rokubacteriales; family CSP1-6; genus JACQWA01. The sequence continues at coordinate 6,673 of JACQWA010000254.1, read as the reverse complement.
GCCTCTCAAAATTTCCTTCTCCCCACTTCTCCCCGGGTACCCGATCCGGATCTTGAGCAGGAACCGGTCAAGCTGGGACTCGGGGAGCGGATGGGTGCCCGCGTACTCCAAGGGGTTCTGCGTGGCCAGCACCATGAAGGGGCGCGGGAGCGGGTAGGTGTGATGGTCCAGCGAGACCTGGAATTCGTTCATCGCCTCGAGCAGGCTCGACTGGGTCTTCGGGGTGGTGCGATTGATCTCGTCCGCGAGCACGATGTTGCTGAAGAGCGGGCCGGGCTTGAAGGCGAACTCTCCCGTCTTCGCGTCGTAGATGGACACCCCGAGGATGTCGGAGGGGAGCAGGTCCGAAGTGAACTGGATCCGCTGAAAGGTGGCGCCCAGGGAACGGGCCAGGGCGTGAGCGAGGGTCGTCTTGCCGACCCCGGGGACATCCTCGATCAGCAGGTGCCCCCGAGCCAGGAGGCCGATCACCGCCAGCCGCACGACCTCAGGCTTGCCCACAAGCACCCGGGCGACGTTGGATTCCAGCCGACGGATCAGTTCAAGAGATGGCGTGGACATGCTCGGATCCTCTTAGCATCCTACGTCCCGGCCCCGAGACCGGCAACCCGGTCATGAAGCCGCGCTCCCTCGAGCGCGGGGTGGCAGAGCTCTCGCCGCGCACGGGCCCGTGACCATGCTATGCAAAGGTGAAACCAATGCCCAGAGCTGGGGAGCTTTCAGAGCTATCCACATAAAACATAAGACCAAATCTCCAAGAGAGCGCTCGGGAAGGGGCCGTCACGGAGGGCGCCTTCAGTGCCGGTTTGGTACATCGTCCTGCCGAGATGTGTTAGTCGGGTTGCCGACCCGGAAAGCGAAAATGGGCCAAGCCCGAGCGGCGGCAAAGCCGACTCAGCCGATGGGCCAGAGACGCCCGGACGGCTTCAGGGGCGACCTCGGCCTCCGCCCGTGCGAGGGCCTCGGTCGTCGCCCGGTAAGCCGCGACGAGATCCCGAGAGCGGTGCTCATAATACTTGGCGAGCTCCTCCCATGGACGCGGGTCGAAGGCAGCGCCGTCGTCAGCGATCGCCGCCTCCCAGAACTGACAGGCATCGTGCCAGCGGGCTTGGCGCTTGGCGCGGAGACCGAGCCTCAGGAGGAGCCGCTCCCTGTCGGGGCTGCCGAGACCCCTGGTCAACGCCGCCTGGTAGCATTCCACACCGCGCTTGTCATCCGCTCCCTCCCAGAACCGGCCGAGCCCCACGTACTCCTCCGGCGCGAGGTCAAACTCGTCGGGGTCGGCGAGGGCACGGACCACCCAGCCGGTCAGCGTCACCAGCGAAAGCACGTCCAACCGGTTGTGCTCAAAGACGCGCGGCATCTCGCCAGCGTGGCGAGTCCTGAGGTACTGAAAATAGAGGGACGGGATCAACGCGCCGGGCACATCGTCGCTCCGGTCCACCCCCAGCACGTGGGCTTCAATGGTGACGAGGCGGCAGTCGGGGAGTCGCGCCGACCAGAGGCGGCGGGCTGGGGACAGGAGGTCCAGATGCCAGAGGTGGCGAGGCCAGGGGCGGCGCGAGAGGACGAAGCGGGTCTCGAGGAGGGGAAGATCGAAGCCCCGGCCGTTGTACGTGACGACGCCGCCGAAGCCGGCCAGCAGCGTCTCCATGGCCGAAATCAGCGCCGGTTCTTCGTCCAGGTCTCGCATGAAGTACTGCGTCAGCACGAACCGGTCGGCCTCGAAGAACCCGGCACCGACCAGGAAGGCGTAGGTCCCGGTGCCGCCGGCCAGGCCGGTGGTCTCGGTATCGAGATAGAGAAGGCGGAGCGGAGCGGGATCGTCGCTGGGCTGACGGCTCAGCAGCCTGAGGACGTCGGGGGGCGCCTCCAGCGCCCACCTGAGGGGAAGCGTCCCGTGGCTATGGTGGAGCTGATACTCTCGACGCGCGACAAGGAGGCGACCGTGGGCGGTCTTTTCCTCCTGCCCACCGACCAGATCTTCAAGGAGTGGACCGTGAGACAGCTCTCGCCGTCGGATCACCCGGCTCAGCTCCATCGCCGGGTCTCTCTAGCCCGAATTATGTACATAATCCGGGCTAGGGGGCCACCAGCTGGCGCAGGAGGGTCGTGGCGATGGCTTTCGCACGGCGACCCACCTCGTTCACCGGGCCCACGCAGGAGGGGCATCCCCAGCGGCACCGGCAGGCCTGGAGCGTCTCGAGCCCGCGCGCGAGCAGCGACGGAAGAACCTGGAAGATCCCCTCCGCCAGCCCGATGCCCCCCGGGGCGTTGTCGTAGAAGTAGATCGTCGGGGTGAATTGGTCGGCCTCCAGCAGGCGGGTCCGGGCCGACTGGTGCGTCGCGACGGCGCCCTCTCCAGCCGGCGTCTGGTCCCCGAGCCAGGAGCCGAGGTCCCGAATGTCGCAGAGGAGGAAGATGGGGGCCAGGTGGTGCAGGAGATAGGCCAGGGCACGGAGCCCGTCCACCAGCTCCTCCCGGCTCGCCGACAGCCGGGCCAGGAGGGCCGGATCGAGGGTGAGCCACGCGCTGGTGGTCTGCATCTCCTGCTGCGGGAGCTCCACCTCGCCCGACCCGACGTTTTCCAGGGTCCCGAACTTGATCTTTTTGAAGCCGACCACCTTCTCGGCCACGAGCACCTCCCCGTGCTCGGCGCGGAGGCCCGGGGAGGTTTGGTCGGCCAAGCGCCGGAGGATCCATACCCCCTTGGCGCTGATCGCGTCGGTGAAGTAGTCCACGGCGACGCGTTTGACGTAGGCCGCCTTCTCCTCGTCTTCGCGATAGCGGAGCTCCTGAACCTCAAAGGGCTCCCCTTCCACGAGGTAGATGGCCTTGGGGTAGATCATGGCGAACGCGCTCTTCCAGTCCACCTCGGCGATGATCTGCCGCCGCTTGACCTCCCTGGCGTCGCGCGCGGTCGTGTCGATGACGACGAAGTTGTCCGACGTGACGGTGCGGAGCGAGATGTGATCGGCCGGATACGTCTCGGAGGTCCAATGCCAGCGATCCCCGGCGTGATGGAGGAGCCCTCCCGCCTCGAGCTGCGCCAGGTACGGATCGACGGCCAAGCCGCCGAACGCCTCGCCGTCCACGAAGGGGAGCTCGAAGGCGGCGCACTTGAGGTGATTGATCAAGATGAAGGGGTTCTCCGGGTTGATCAGCGCGCGCTCCGGCGGCGTCCCGAAGAGGTACTCCGGATGCGTGGCCATGAACTGGTCCAGCGGGGCGCTGGTGGCCACGAAGAGCGCCGCCGACTCGCCGCTCCGTCGGCCCGCGCGCCCGGCCTGTTGCCAGAGCGAGGCGATCGTCCCGGGGTAGCCGGCCAGCACGGCCGCATCCAGGTGGCCGATGTCGATCCCCAGCTCGAGCGCGTTGGTGGAGATGACCCCCAGCACCTCGCCCGAGCGCAGGCCCCGCTCCACCTCGCGCCGGCGGTTGGGAAGGTAGCCGCCCCGGTACCCCCGGACGATGCCCGCATCGCCGATCCGGTCTTCGACGGCGTTCTTGACGATCGAAAGGAGCACTTCGGTCGCGAGCCGGCTCTGGGCGAAGACGATCGTGGCGATCTTCTCCTTGAGAAAGCGCGCGGCGAAGCGCGCCGCTTCCCTCAGGTACGGAGCCCGGATCCCGAGCTCGGGATTGACCACCGGCGGGTTGTAGCAGAGGAACAGCTTGTCGCCGGTGGGCGCCCCGCTCTCGGCGATCTCCTCCACGCTCTCGCCGGTGAGGCGCTCGGCCAGCTCCTTGGGGTTGGCGATGGTGGCCGAGGCCATGACGAACTGCGGGGTGGACCCGTAGTGCCGGCAGATCCGCCTGAGCCGACGGAGAACGTTGGCCAGGTGACTCCCGAACACGCCGCGGTAGGCATGCAGCTCGTCGATCACGACGTAACGCAAATTCTGGAAGAGGTTCACCCACTTGGTGTGGTGAGGGAGGATTCCCGAGTGGAGCATATCCGGGTTGGTGAGGACCAGGTTGGCGCGGGCCCGGACGGCGCGTCGGGCGTCCTGGGGCGTGTCGCCGTCGTAGGTGAACATGCGGAGATCGGGGAGCGCCTTCCCCAGCGCCTCCAGCTCGGCAAGCTGGTCCTGGGCCAGTGCCTTGGTCGGAAACAGGTAGAGGACGCGGGCGTCGGGCTGCTGGAGGAGACTCTGGAGCGTGGGAAGGTTAAAGCAGAGGGTCTTCCCGGACGCCGCCGGGGTAACGACAACCAGGTGATGCCCCTTCTCCGCCAGCTCGAAGGCCCGATGCTGGTGCGAGTAGAGCTGGTGGATCCCGCGCCCCCGGAGCGCCTCGATGAGCCGGGGGTCCAGGGAGGAAGGGAACGGCGCCCAGCGCGGCGGCTTCGCGGGGAAGTGACGGGTGGCGGTGATACAGCGTCCGGTCTCGAGGGAAGTCAGGAACTCATCGACGAGCTCCCGCAGGGATCGCGGTGCCACCCGACCCTCCGAAGGTTTTCCCCATCTTAGGTGTCCGCTGCGGCGATTGTCAACCTTGCAAGACCGTTGTATCTGTAGGAAATGCGGTTCCGGCCCTGGATCCCTCCCCTGGCGTGGATGGGGGTCATCTTCTGGCTCTCCACCCCGAGTTTCAGCGAGGAGGGAACAGGCGGCTGGATCCTGCCGATTCTCAGGGCCCTGTTGCCGTGGGCGAGCCCGGTACATCTCGACTTCATCCACTGGCTCGGGCGCAAGACCGGCCACGTGACGGAGTACGCCATCCTGGCCTGGCTCTGGCACCGCGCCTTCTCGCGGACGCGTCGCGGTGACCGGCCGCTCGCGGCCTTCGGCCTCACCGTCGGCTACGCGATCTTCGACGAGCTCCACCAGGGATGGACCGGCAGCCGCGGCGCCAGCGCCCTCGACGTGGTCCTCGACGCCTTCGGCGGCGGCACCGCGCTGGCGTTCATCACGTGGGGCTGGCGGCGCGCGCCGGAGCGGCTCACGGGCGCGCTCCTGTGGCTCGCCGCGGCCGGCGGATCGCTCCTCCTCCTCGTTCACCTCGCGGCCGGGGCTCCTCCTCGCTGGCTGTGGGCGAGCGTGCCGCTGGCGTGGATGGCGCTCTGGGCGTGGCGGCGGAGAGCGCAGCAGCGCCGCCTTGACAGCTCCGGCACCCGGGAGTAGCATCCGACCTCCAAAGCATGGTCATCCTCGCCGCCGTCGTACTGGCTCTCGTCGTGGCGCTCGTTGGCTACTACTTCTACCGGGCTCTGACGAGATAGGAATGTTGTCGCCACCGGCGTGGGCGGTCTCCGACCTCCCCGAGCCCCCGCCCTTCACGCCGCGCAGTGCCGTCCGCGTGCTTGGCTTCGGCGCCGTCGTGCTGGCCTTTTCCCTGGGCGCCGGCGAATGGCTCCTCGGCCCCGCCGTCCTCGCCCGCTACGGCGCCACAATTCTCTGGATTGCCGGCGCCTCGGTCCTGCTCCAGACGCTCCTCAACACCGAGATGGCGCGCTACACGCTCTACACCGGCGAGCCGGTCTTCACCGCATTCATGCGCACGCGGCCCGGGCGGGCCTTCTGGGGCTGGACCTACGGGGCTCTCCATTTCCTCCAGAGCGCCTGGCCCGGCTGGGCCCTCACCGCGGCCACCGCGGTGGCGGCGCTCTTCCTGGGTCGCGTCCCCGACAAAGGCGACCGCGTGGTGGTGCTCTACTTCGGCTACCTCGCGTTCCTCGTCTCGATCCTCTTCGTCCTCCTCGACGAGCCGGTGGGGAGGACCCGCGAGTACGCCGAGCGGATCATGACCGCCATGATCCTGGCCTTCCTCACGCTGATCGGCCTCTTCCTGGTTCCCGGAGACGTCTGGCTGGCCGCGACGAGGGGGTTCGTCGCCCCGCTGCTGGGCTCGCGCCCTCTCCCCCAGGAGGTGGACTGGCTGCTCCTCGCGGCCTTCGCCGCCTATTCAGGCGCCGGCGGCGCGAACGCCACGCTCACGTACTGGCTCCGCGACAAGGGGATCGGGATGGGCGCGACGGTCGGCTACTTGCCGGCCGTCGTGGGAGGCGAGCAGGTGCTGGTTGACCGGGGGGGCGCCGTCTTCCCGCTCTCGGCGGAAAACCTGAGGAAATGGCGGGGCTGGTGGAAGTATGTCAGAGCCGACCAGTGGTGGCTCTGGGCTCCGGGGTCGCTGGTCGGGGTAGGGCTTCCCGCCCTGCTCGTCCTCGCCTTCATCGAGCCAGGGACGACCCTCGGCGGCTACGGCATCGCGGCCTGGATGGGCCAGGCGCTGGGCACCCGCTACGGCCTCCTGCTCTGGGTGCTGGCGCTCCTCGCCGGCTTCGGAACTCTTTTCACCACCCAGATCGGCAACGCGGAGGGGTTCGCCCGCGTCAGCACGGATCTCCTCTGGACCGCCAGTGGCACCGTCCGGGCGTGGCGAGGCGGGGACGCGCGGGCCCTGTATTACTCGGCGCTCCTGGCCCTCACGCTCTGGGGGTGCGTCGCCATCACGCTGACCGACCCGCTCACCCTGATCCTGATCGGCGCCAACGTCGCCGCGGGCAACCTCGTCCTTCTCTCCTTCCACACCCTCGTGGTGAACCGGAGATTTCTCCCCCGGGAGCTACGGCCGGCCCGCTGGCGGGAGGCAGGCCTCGTGCTCTGCGGCCTCTTCTTCGGCGGCTTTGTGCTCCTCTCGCTCCTACAGCAGTTGGGTCTCACCCGGCCCT
>JACQWA010000253.1 GCA_016209425.1 Candidatus Rokuibacteriota bacterium | reverse complement strand
GCCGCCTTTCCGGGGGGGTGGCGTGGGGGGGGGCCGTCGCGCCCCCCCCCGATGTTTACACGCGGCGTCGCTTGGGCGGGCGGCAGCCGTTATGTGGAATCGGGGTGACATCCCTGATCGCCGTAATCTCAAGCCCAACAGCCTGGAGCGACCGGATGGCCGCTTCCCGCCCGGCGCCCGGTCCCTTGACGTAGACCTCGACTTGCTTGAGCCCGAGGTCCATGGCCTTTCGGGCCGCGTTCTCGGCGGCCGTCTGGGCGGCAAAGGGCGTGCTCTTGCGGGAACCCTTGAACCCCACGCTGCCCGCACTGGCCCAGGCCACCACGTTCCCCATCTTGTCCGTGAGCGTCACGATCGTGTTGTTGAACGTGGCCTGAACGTGGGCGATCCCTGTCCGGACCTCCTTGCGTTCCTTCTTCTTGCCCGCTTTCTTCCGCGGGGCTGGCTTGTCAGCCTCAGCCATCGCTTATGCTCCTGCCTTCCTGGGCGCGGCCGGGGCCGCGGCGGGCGCGGGCTTCTTCTTGACCATTACGCCGCGACGTGGGCCCTTCCGGGTGCGCGCGTTGGTGTGCGTGCGTTGACCCCGGACCGGCAGGCCCCTGCGGTGACGGATCCCGCGGTAGCACCCGATGTCCATCAGGCGCTTGACGTTCATGGAGACTTCGCGCCGGAGGTCGCCCTCGACCTTGTACTCCAGCTCGATCATCTCACGGACCTTGGCGGTCTCTTCCGCACGCCACGCCTTGACCCGCTTGTTGGGATCCACGCCGGCCTGCGCGAGGATCCGCCGGGCGGACGGACGCCCGATCCCATAGAGATATGTGAGCGCGACCTCGCCCCGCTTGTCAGGCGGGAGATCCACCCCGGCGACTCTCATCTGTTCTCTCCTTTGCCTCCTTCGAGCGCCCACCCACGCCCACGGCGTGGGTCCCCGGCCGGCGCAACCCCTTTCTGGGGGGAGGTCCGGAAGGGGGGCGCGAGCCCCCCTCCGGGGATTATCCCTGGCGCTGCTTATGGCGGGGGTTGGTACAGATAACCCGCACCACCCCACCGCGTTTGATGATCTTACATTTCTCGCATCGCGTCTTCACCGACGGTCTCACTTTCATGCGTTCATTTGCCCTTTGGCCTGGCCTCCCGCCGACCTCGTTCGAGCGCCCACCCACGCCCACGGCGTGGGTCCCCGGCCGGGGCAACCCCCGCCTGGGGGAGGCTTCGGAGGGGGCCGGGCCCCACGCGGAAGCGCGGGCGGGGGCCCCCTTCGATTATTTAAATCTGTAGGTGATCCGGCCTCGGGTCAGGTCGTACGGACTGAGTTCAACTTTGACCCGATCGCCCGGCAGAATTCGAATGAAGTTCATCCGCATCTTGCCCGAGACGTGAGCCAGCACCTTGTGCCCGTTGTCCAGCTCCACCCGGAACATGGCGTTGGGCAGCGGCTCGACCACCGTCCCCTCGACTTCGATGGCGTCTTCTTTGGTCATACCGCGCTCAGGCCGCCTGATCCAGCCGGGTGAGGACGTCCGGACCGTTCTCGGTGATGGCCACCGTGTGCTCGAAATGGGCGGCCAGGCTCCCGTCCTCGGTCACCGCAGTCCAGCGGTCGGCGAGGATCCGGACCTCCCAGCCTCCCATCGTCACCATCGGTTCGATGGCGAGCACCATCCCGGGCTTCAGCACGGGTCCGCGACCCGGGTCGCCGAAGTTCGGGATCTGGGGATCCTCGTGCAGCTCGCGCCCGATCCCGTGTCCCACGAAGGCTCGCACCACCGAGAAGCCGTGACGCTCCACGTGCTGCTGCACCGCGTGCGAGATGTCGCCGAGCCGGCGGCCGGGACGGCACTGCTCCACCGCCCGGGCGAGGCTCTCATGGGTCACGTCAAGCAGCTGCTGAACCCGGGGGCTGACCTCTCCCACCGGCACGGTGAAGGCGCAGTCGGCGTAGTAGCCGTCGACGACGCACCCGAGGTCCAGGCCGATGATGTCCCCCTCCTTGAGGCGACGCTGGGGCGAGGGGATCCCGTGCACGACCTCCTCGTTGATCGACGTGCACACGGTGGCCGGAAATCCCCGGTACCCCTTGAAGGCCGGCTTGGCGTTCCGGCTTTCGATGAAGGCCTCCACCTCCCGGTCGATTTCCGCGGTTGAGATGCCGGGCTTCACGAGGACTCGGAGGCGTTCCATGACCTCGGCCAGGATTCGGCCGCCAGCCCGCATGAGCGCGATCTCCCGGGGGGATTTCAAGATGATCACGCTACCCGCTCGCCGCGGCGCGACGGACGGCGTCCGCGATTGCGTCCGGGGAACCTTCCCCCGCCAGCGAGATCAGGAGCCCCCGGCTCCGGTAATAGTCCAGAAGCGGGGCGGTCTGCGCCGCGTAGACCTCGAGCCGCCGCCGGACGGTCGCCTCGCTGTCGTCCGCACGCTGATAGAGTTCCCCCTCGCACCGGTCGCAGCGTTGCAAGCTCCTCGGCGGCGAAAACGCCAGGTGATAGGTGGTCCCGCAGCGCCGACACACCCGCCGCCCGGTTAGCCGACGCAGCAGTTCGCGCTCGGAAACCTCAAAGAAGATCACCCGGTCCAGGACCAGATCCAAGTCCTTGAGCAAGCGCTCAAGCGCCTCGGCTTGGGCGACCGTGCGAGGAAACCCGTCCAGGATAACCCCCTTCTTCGCGTCCTCCCGTCCGAGCCGCTCGGCGACCAGCCCGACCACCACCTCGTCCGGAACCAGCGCTCCCTGGTCCATATAGGACTTCGCCTCGATCCCGAACCGGGTCCCGCTGGCCGCGGCTTCCCTGAGCATGTCTCCCGTCGCGATGTGGGGAATTCCCTGCTCGGCTGCCAGCGTGCGCGCCTGGGTTCCCTTGCCCGCGCCGGGCGGCCCGAGAAAGACCAACCGCATGGTTAGGCCCGCACCCGCGCCTTCTTGCGCAAGAAGCCCTCATAGTGGCGCATGAGCAAGTGTGACTCCATCTGCCTCACCGTGTCCAGCGCCACGCCGACGACGATCAGGAGACTCGTGCCCCCGAAGTAAAATGGCACGTTGAACCACCGGATGAGGAAATCCGGCAGCACGGAGATCAGGGCTAAGAAGATCGCTCCCGGCAGGGTAATCCGCGTCAGCGTTCGATCGATGTACTCGGCGGTCTTCTTCCCGGGGCGGACGCCCGGGATGAACCCTCCATACT
>JACQWA010000261.1 GCA_016209425.1 Candidatus Rokuibacteriota bacterium | reverse complement strand
TGCCAGGACCCCGAGGCGCGCGAGGGCGAGGTCCTGCGAAAGATCCGGGCCACCATGGCCTGGGCCTGGGAGCGCGCGCCCTTTTACCGGAACAAGTGGTGGGCCGCGGGGCTCGAGCCCGGCGATATCAGGCGCCTGGACGACTTCCGCAAGGTCCCCGTCCTGACGAAGCAGGAGCTGCGCGAGGATCAGGCCGCGCATCCGCCCTTCGGCTCGTATCTCGCAATCCCCCGCGAGGAGGTCCATCGCATTCATGGGACGTCCGGCACCACGGGCAAGCCGACCGCCTTCGCCATCGGGCGCGATGATTGGCGCCGCATCGCCAACGCGCACGCGCGCATCATGTGGGGATTCGGCCTGAGACCCTCGGACACGGTCTTCTTCGGCTCGTTCTTCAGCCTCTACATGGGGGGCTGGGGCGCCCTCCTCGGGGTCGAGCGGCTCGGCGCAACCGCCTTTCCCTTCGGCGCGGGAGTGCCGGGGCAGACCCTGATGGCCCTCCGCTGGCTCAAGGAGATGAAGCCGTCGGCCTTCTACGGCACACCCTCCTACGGGCTCTACGTCGCCGAGAAGGCCCGGCAGGAGGGGATCAATCCCCGGGAGTTCGGTCTCAGGATCCTCTTCTTCTCGGGCGAGCCGGGGGCCGGAATCCCCTCCACGAAGCGTCGCATCGAGGAGGCGTACGGCGGCGTCTGTGTGGACACGGGGTCCATGGCCGAGATGACGCCGTGGCTGACCAACGCCGAGTGCGAGTTCAGGACGGGCATGCACCTCTGGCAGGACATCGTCTACGCGGAGCTCCTCCACCCCGAGAGCCGGGAGCCCGTCCCCTTCGGCAAAGAGGGCGTGCCCGTCTACACCCACCTGGAACGAACCTCTCAGCCGATGATCCGCCTCTGGTCGGGGGATCTCGCCACCTGGACCGACGACCCGTGCGAGTGCGGCCGGACCTACCCGCGGCTGCCGAAGGGAGTGTACGGGCGCGTGGACGACATGGTCATCGTGCGCGGCGAGAACGTGTACCCGAGCGCCATCGAGGAGGTCCTGCGGCGGATCCAGGGCCTCGGCGAGGAGTACCGGATCATCGTGAGCCGCCAGGAGACGATGGATGAGCTGGTGATCCAGGCCGAGGTTCGGCCTGAGGCCGGCGCTCCCCCGGGAGCCGTCGATGCGCTCCGCGCGGAAATGGAAACCCGGCTCCGCGCCGTCATCGGCGTCCGCGCCACGGTCCAGCTCGTCCCGTACGGCCAGCTCGAGCGCACCGAGTTCAAGGCGCGGCGGCTGATCGACAACCGCGACCTGTTTCGCGAGCTCAGGTCAAGCTAGCCCCCCTCACCCTGCCCCACTCACTGCCCCTCACCTCTTCTCCACTCCCCAGCGGGGAGAGGTAGGGTGAGGGGGGAGAGGAAAAAGGTGAGGGGGAGGAGGACGGAGCCGGGGGGACACGTGACGAAGGAAGAGGGAAGAGGCATGGTCGAGATTCAGTGGGGTCAGCCTGAAGAAATCCGCGCCTGCGCGAACCTGGCGGTCGAGCTGATCGGTTCCCGGCGCGGCCAGCCGTTCATCCGGGCCGCGGTGGACCGCCGGCAGCTGCTCGTCGCCAGGGACAATGGAGATGTGGTCGGGTGCCTCGCCTACCGGACCGACTGGTTCAACTGCACCTTCGTCTCGCTGGTCGTCGTGCAGCCGGACCGTCGCCGGAAGGGAATCGCGCGCGCCCTGTACCGGGCCCTCGAGGCCGAGAGCCCCACCCCCCGCCTCTTTTCCTCCGCCGAAGAGACCAACGTCGCCTCCATCCGGATGCACAGCGCCCTCGGCTTCACCCCGAGCGGGTACATCGACAACCTCCCCCAGGGATGCCGCGAGCTGCTCTTCTACAAGCGCCTGGCCGGCCGCCTCGGAGGCGAGGGCGACCGGGTCTCTGTGTTGGGAGATGACGGGGAGGCAAGCCATGTTTGACCCGACGAAACTCGAGGAGATCCGGCGGGGACTGCGGGAGTGGGAGGCCAACGAGCTCCGCCTATTCCACGCCGGGCGACCCGAGCGCAAGAGCTCCTTCACCACGCTGTCGGGAAGGACAATCGAGCGGCTCTACTCGCCGCCCGACATCGCAGACTTTGATTACGTCGAAAAGTTGGGTTTCCCGGGTCAGTATCCCTTCACGCGCGGACCCTACCCGACCATGTACCGGGCTCGGCCGTGGACCATGCGGCAGATCGCCGGCTTCGGCACGGCCCGCGCGACCAACGAGCGCTTCAAGTTCCTGATCGCCCAGGGGCAGACAGGGCTCAGCGTGGACTTTGACATGCCCACCCTCATGGGCTACGACTCCGATCACCCCCGCGCCTTCGGAGAGGTGGGCCGAGAAGGCGTCGCCGTCGACACGCTCGCCGACATGGAAGAGCTGTTCGAGGGCATCGATCTCGGCTCGATCAGCGTCTCGATGACGATCAACCCGACCGCGTGGGTCCTCCTGGCCATGTACGTGGCCCTCGCCGAGAAGCGAGGAATCCCCAAGGACAGGCTCGCGGGAACCGTCCAGAATGACATCATCAAGGAGTTCACCGCCCAGAAGGAGTGGATCTACCCGGTCAAGCCGTCGCTCCGAATCGTGCGCGACTCGATCATCTATTCGGTCCATCACCTCCCGCACTACAACCCCGTGAACATCTCCGGCTACCACATCCGCGAGGCGGGGAGCACCGCGGTGCAGGAGGCGGCGTTCACGCTGGCTGCCGGCATCGCCTATGTCGAGGATGTGCTGAAGGCCGGGCTGGAGGTGGATGCGTTCGCGCCGCGTCTCTCCTTCTACTTCATCGCGCACTCGGACTTCTTCGAGGAGATCGCGAAATTCCGGGCGGCGCGCCGGGTTTGGGCGACGATCATGAAAGAGCGGTTCGGCGCGCGGAAGCCGGAGTCCATGCGCCTGCGCTTCCACTGCCAGACGGCGGGCTCCTCCCTCACCGCCGTCCAACCCCAGAACAACGTCGTACGGACGGCGTATCAGGCGATGGCCGCCGTGCTGGGCGGGTGCCAATCGCTCCACACCAACGGCATGGATGAGGCGCTGGCGATCCCATCGGAAGAGGCGATGAAACTCGCCCTCCGCACCCAGCAGATCCTCCTCGAGGAGACCGGCGTGTCCCATTCCATCGACCCGCTGGGGGGTTCCTATCTGGCGGAGGCGCTCACGGACCGGACCGAGAAGGAGATCTGGGACTACCTGGAACGGATTGACCGGATGGGCGGCACCGTGGCGGCGCTGGAGCGGAACTTCTTCCAGCAGGAGATCGCCGATTCCGCCTACGCCTATCAGGTCGCCAAGGAGCGCGGCGACAAGACCGTGGTCGGAGTCAACAAATATCGGGAACCGGAGCCGGAGGAGCCGAGCATCCCCCTGCACTCTCTCGACCCGCGCACGGAGCAGGTCCAGAAGGAGCGGCTCGCCCGGGTGAAGCGGGAGCGCGACGCCGCCAGGGTCGCCAAGCTCCTGGGCCAGTTGCAGGAGGTGGC
>JACQWA010000260.1 GCA_016209425.1 Candidatus Rokuibacteriota bacterium | reverse complement strand
TGGCCGAGCGCCTGCGGGAGGTGCGAACCCTGATCGGCTTCACCCGCATCCTGTCGCCCGGCGACTTTGGCGATGATAGCTACGTCGCCCCGGACCGGCGGGCGCCGCTCTCGCGCACGCCACCCGAGTGGCTTCCCGCCGGCGAGGTGCGCGGCGAGGGCATCTTCCTGCGGTTCGATGAGGGGACCGTGCGGACGTGGCTCGAGGAACGCTCGAGGAAAGAGCACGCCGCAACCTTTCTCGAGGCGCATCGTCGCTGGCGCCAGGCGCGCATGCGCGAGCCGTTCGAGGCTGGCTTTCCCGCCCTCCGGTACGTGCTGATCCACTCGCTGGCCCACATCCTCATGCGGGAACTGGCGGTCGAGTGCGGATACACCGCCGCCAGCATCCGCGAGCGGATCTATAGCCTCGATCCCATGGAGACCGGCGGCCCCATGGCCGGCATCCTCCTCTACACCGCGACCGCGGACAGCGAGGGCACCCTGGGTGGCTTGGTGAGCCTCGGTCAGCCCCACGCACTCGGCCGGCTGCTCGATCAAGCCCTCGACGCGGCCCGCCTCTGCGCCTCCGATCCCCTCTGCGCCGAGCACCACCCGTGGCGAGACGGCGACAGCCTCCACGGTGCCGCCTGCCACGCCTGCATGTTCGTCCCCGAGACGTCGTGCGAGCGGGGCAACCGGTATCTCGACCGGGCCGTGCTCGTTTCCACCTTCAAGCGCAACGATCTCGCGTTCTTCGGTGGCAGCCGGTGACCTCGCCGGCGCTTCCCTTGGCCGACGAGATACACCGTCTCGTCTCCGAACTACCGGGGACCCTCGTCGAGGGCCTCGCATCGGCCATCGGACGTCTCTCCCACTTCCCTACCGCCTCGGCCGAGCCCGCGATTCATACCGCCGTTCCTCAAGCGCACTACCGCGCCTTCGCGCAGCGCCTACTCAAGGCGTGGGAGAAACACGAGCCTGAGTTGAGCCCCACGGCGATGGCCTTCGCCCTGGTCGTCGCGGCCCGATGCGAGGAACTGATGAGGACGGGCCAGCGGACCGAGCTCGTCTGGACCGGCCCCGAGGTCGAGGCCATCCCGCCTCGCCGCACGGAACAGGCTCTCCTCCAGGTCATCGACTCGGCCAAGGCCACGCTCACCATCGTGAGCTTCGTGGCCTACAAGGTGCCCCACGTAGCCCAGGCTATTGCCTCCGCCACCCGCCGTGGCGTCGTCGTTCGCCTGATCCTCGAGGATCCCGAGGTCAGCCAGGGCAAGGTCGCGTTCGCCGCGCTGACCGCGCTCGGCGCCGATGTCGCCACGCGATGCCAGGTGTACGTGTGGCCGCTGGACAAACGCCCCAAGGACGGCAACGGCAAGCACGGCTCCCTCCACGCGAAGTGCGCGGTGGCCGACGGGCGCCTCCTGCTCATCTCCAGCGCCAACCTCACCGAGCACGCGCTCACCGTGAACATCGAGCTCGGCTTCCTCATAACCGGCGATGCCCTTCCCGGCCGGGTCGACACGCTCATAAGTTCCCTTGTTCAGTCAGGCGTACTGACTCGTGCGCCAGCATGAGATGCAGCGACACTCCTTTCTGCTACCATCTCCTTCGCCGGGGCGATGACAGTGATCGCTAACGCCAACAGGCCTCCTGTCTCAGTCCTCGTCACCGACCTGGACAACACCCTCTTCGATTGGGTCGACATCTGGTATCGCTGCTTCAATGCCATGTTGACTCGCCTTGTGGAGGACAGCGGCGTTTCCAGGGAGCAGTTGCTGCTAGAGTTCCGTCAAGTCCATCAAAGGCACGCGACCTCGGAATACGCCTTCGCTATTCAAGAGCTTCCCTCCCTTCTCGCGCGCCACCCGGGTGAGGATCTCGTCGAGCGTTACCATGCAGCCATCGACGCGTATCGTCAGGAGCGACGGACCAGTCTCCGACTCTATACCGGCGTCATGGATACCCTCAGCCAGATTCGCGCGGCTGGGGCCATTGTCATTGGCTACACGGAATCCATGGCGTACTACTCGAACTATCGCCTCCGCCGGCTCAGCCTGGATGGCGTGCTCGACTATCTCTACTCTCCTGCAGATCACGATCTTCCAGGCGGGTTGACCCCCGCACAGATCCGCGCATACCCTGCCTCGAGTTACGAACTGCGCCGCACTGTGCACCGTCACACGCCGCGAGGAGTACTCAAACCCGACCCCGCCGTGCTGGTGGGGATTCTGGCCGACGTCGGCGCCAATCTTGATGAGACGATCTATGTTGGAGACAACCTCATGAAGGACGTCGTGATGGCCAAGCATGCCGGCGTCACCGACGTATGGGCGAGATACGGTGTCGCTCACGAGCGAGAGGCTTACGAGCTTCTGAGGAGTGTGTCGCACTGGACGGACGAAGCTGTCTTGAGGGACAAGACCCTCACGGAACAAGACGTTAAACCGACCCATGTGCTCGAGAACGCGTTCGACGGGCTCCTGGACATCTTCACTTTCGTACCATTCACACCTCAGCCCCTAAGACAAGCGACGGATGAACGAAGGAACCAGATCATCGACGTGTGGAAGAAGGTGGTGGATGTCCAACAGCACTTCAACGACCTCGAGCTCCGAGTTCGCAATCTGGCTTTGACCGGGCTGGTGGCACTCGTAGGCTTCGCCGGGTTTGTTTTAAGAGAGCGTGTCGGCCTCGTGGCCTTCGGGATCGCAGTACCCCTCGCTTCGCTAGTCCTGCTAGCCGGCCTCCCGATCATCTTCGCCTTCTGGTTGATGGACCGCTTCTGGTATCACCGTCTTCTCTACGGGGCGGTGACACACGGACGCGAGATTGAGCAACGGGCTCGACTTGTGCTTCCCGAACTCGGGCTCACCGATGCGATCGGGCGCGCCAGCCCTATTCGAGTCTGGCGATGGGAACTGAGAAGTCCTCGGAGGATCGATCTATTCTATGCCGCCCTCGCGCTCACTCTGGTTGTGGCCGCCTGCGTCGCGCCGTGGATCACAATCCAGCCACATTCGGACAGCCGGCCATCAGGTACCCGAGAGACACCTTCGGTCACCCGTCCCGCTCCCGACCGCGATAAGGGCAGCAGACCGTCGGGTCACGCAGCCGAGACAGCGCCGGTATCGCGGCAGGAGAAGGACGGCGGCGCGGCCAAAGTTCCGGCCCTGAAGGCGCCGCAGGAATCCAGGCCATAGACCACGCGGGCGGGCCACCGGCCAGGACGCTCACGGCCCGCGCCTTTCGGCTGCTCGTTCACCCCCACGCCCAGCACTTCGCCCTGTACTGGCAGTCCTTGCACTGCCAGCCGGGGTTGGGGACGAACACGCCCAGCGCGATCGCGTGGAGGATCTCCGCCGCCAGGTGGAAGAGCCGCACGTTGGCCGCCCGGTCCCGCTGCGTCCAGTAGCGGTGCAGCTCCGGCTGCTTCGTCTTCGTCAGCACATCGAAGCGGAGGCGCAGGTCCTCCTGGTCGGCGAGCCCGTTCATCGCCGTCGCGTACGAGTAGACGGATAATTGCAGACTCGCCTCCACCTGGAGATCGGTATACCTGCGGGCTGATGTCTTGAGGTCCACGACCACCAGCCGCCCCTCGGCGTCGCGCTCCAGCAGGTCGAGGCTCCCGACCAGCGAGCGGTCCAGCACCTCGCCCGTCTCCTGGTCGATGAGCGGCACATCGAAGGCCTGCTCGACGCCGACGATCTCGGTGCCGGGGATCTGGTTCCTGTGGAAGACCTCGAGCATGCGGCTCGCCAGGTCGAGGAGGCTCTCCTTCGTGTCCTTCTCGCCGAAGCGGATCGGGCGGTTGGCGGTCTCGAGGTTCCAGTAGCCCTCGAAGAAGGCCTGCACATCCACGAGGCTCGGCGGGGCCCCCTGCTGGACGCCGCGGAGGAAGA
>JACQWA010000259.1 GCA_016209425.1 Candidatus Rokuibacteriota bacterium | reverse complement strand
TCATCACCCCGCTCAAGGACCGGTTCGGCTCGCAGATCCGCACCCATTACCCCCGGCGTCTCGAGGATGAGATCCTGATCATGGAGGCCGAGCGCACCGGATTCCCGGCCGACGGACTCCCGGTGAGCAGCCCCGAGTACATGAAGCAGATCGTCGCCGAGCTGACGCACCTGGCGCGGCGCTCGTCGGAGATCAGCCAGCGCTCTGGCGTGTCGGTGCGCGTCAGCATCTGCAACTACGAGAACCTCCTCTCGAGCGCGGTGAAGCGGGCGGTCAGGCTCGGGGAGGACCTCGCGATCCCCCGCGTCAGCGACCTGGGGGCGCTCGTCGCCTCGACCACGGGCAAGATCGAGCTGGAGACGGTCGGCGACACGAACGAGGAGAAGGTGCTCGGCAAGCTCGTCCAGCGCGCGGTGCTGAACGTCTTCAACCGTTTCTTCAGCGCCGCCGAGCTCGAGGGCGTGGTGGGCGCGTTCCAGGGCGGGCTGGCGATCCAGGTGTCCGACACGATGCCGTCGAGCGAGTATGTTCGCCAGATCGGCCAGGTCCCGGCCCTCACGGCGGCCGCGCAGAGACTCGGCGCCACCGAGGCCGCCGGCATCGCCGCCGCCGTCGAGTTCGTGCTGGAGGGGTTGCACCTCACCAAGAAGCTCAACAAGGACGTCCAGGCCGGCCGCTTCCGGTATCGGGGCTGACGCTGATCGAACTACACGGAGGGTTACAGCCTGGGCAGAACGGCCGGATTTGCTCGCGCCCTCTATCTGCGTTGCTCGGGCGCGGGCTTTGCCCGCGCAAGCTTGGGGGGAGGTGTCGGAAGGGGGGCGTGCCCCCCTCCGAGAGTTGATGCTGATCCGCTACTCGCGGTGGGACGGCTCGCAGGAAGTCCCCGACCTCGACGCCGACGAAGTGCTCGGTGAGATGATCGACGACCTCCTGGCCCATGGCGACCTCTGGAGCGCGCTCAGGCGTCTCCTGCATCAGGGCGCCCAGCCCCCCGAGGGGCAGCGCATGCCCGGCCTCCGGGACCTTCTCGAGCGACTCCGGCGCGGCCGGCAGGAGCGCCTCGACCGCTACGACCTGGGCTCGAGCCTCGAGGACATCAAGCGGCGGCTTGACCACGTCATCCAGGCCGAGCGCGAGGGAATCCGGCGGCGCCTCCCCGACGGACTCGAGCGCGCGGGCCGGGAGGAGAGGCTCGACGCGCTCCCGCCGGACCCGGCCGGCCGCCTCCGCCGGCTGCAGGAGTATGACTTCGTCGATCCCGAGGCCCAGCGTCTGTTCGACGAGCTGCTCGAGTCGCTCCGGCAGCAGATGCTCCACCCCTTCCTCCAGGGGCTCCAGCGGACGATCCAGGGCCTGACCCCGGAGGACCTCAGGCGCCTTCGAGAGATGCTCCAGGACCTGAACCGCATGCTTCGGGAGCGGGCCGAGGGCGGCGAGCCCGACTTCGACGCGTTCCGACAGAAGTGGGGCCAACACTTCCCCGGCGCCGAAACTCTGGATGACCTGCTCGCGCAGCTCGGCCGGCAGATGGCCCGCATGGAGTCGCTCCTCCAGAGCCTCTCGTCCGAGCAGCGCCGCCAGCTCGACGAGCTGATGCGGTCGCTCTTCCTCCGGGACGAGCGGCTCGAGGCCGCGCTCTCGCAGCTGGCGATGCACCTCGGCGAGCTGGGGGATTTCGACGACCTCGCCCACCGCTACGCGTTTCGGGGTGCCGAAGAAGTGACGCTCGCGCAGGCCATGAGGCTCATGGACGAGCTCCAGCGGCTGGACCAGCTCGAGCAGGAGCTCCGCGGCGTGCGGCGCCTCGAAGACCTCGAGCGCCTGAGCCCGGACGAGATCGAGCGGCTCGTGGGGCCCGAGGCCAGACAGGATCTCGAGCGCCTCCAGGAACTGACGAAGCGGCTGGAGGAGGCCGGCTACCTCGAGCGGGAGGGGGACGAGCTTCGCCTCACCGCCCGGGCCATCCGGAAGATCGCCGACAAGGCGCTCCGTGACATCTTCGAGCGCCTCAAGCGCGACCGCTTCGGCGGCCACCCGCTCCACCGCCGGGGCGCGGGCGGCGACCAGACCGACGAGGCCAAGCCCTACGAGTTCGGCGACCCCTTCCTGCTCGACCTCAAGGAGACGGTGATGAACGCCGTCGAGCGCGCCGGCCCGGGCACCCCCGTGCGCCTGGCGCCGGACGACTTCGAGGTCTTCCGGACCGAGAACCGGACGCAGGCGGCCACGGTCGTGATGCTCGACATGAGCCGCTCCATGCTCAACAACGGCTACTTCCTGCCCGCGAAGAAGGTCGCCCTCGCGCTGAGCGCCCTGATCCGCGCGCAGTTCCCGCGCGACGCCCTCTACCTCGTCGGCTTCTCGCTCTACGCGCGGGAGTTCACCCCGGCGCAACTCCCCACGCTCTCGTGGAGCGAGTGGAACATCGGCACCAACATGCACGCGGGGTTCCTCCTCGCGCGCCGGCTCCTCGCCCGCCACGCGGGGGGCAACAAGCAGATCATCATGGTCACGGACGGCGAGCCGACCGCCCACCTGGAGGGTGGCGTCGCCGACTTTTCTTACCCGCCCACCCGGCGCACCTTCGAGGAGACGCTGAAAGAGGTGCAGCGCTGCACCCGCGAGCGCATCACCATCAACACCTTCATGCTCGAGCGGAGTCCCTGGCTCACGGCCTTCGTCGAGCAGATGGCGCGCATCAACCGCGGCCGCGCCTTCTTCTCCGCTCCGGAGCGCCTGGGCGAGTACGTCCTGGTGGACTACGTTCGCGGCAAGCACAGGAAGGCCTGAGGTCCTCATCCCCACGCCGCGCCGCGCCTCAACGCTCGTGCTCTTGGTCCGCCACGGCCGGACGCCGACGACGGGCCTGATCCTGCCGGGGCGCGCGCCCGGCTTGCACCTTTCGGACGAGGGGCGACGGCAGGCCGAGGCCGTCGCCCGGCGCATCGCCCGGCTCCCGGGCGTTGCCGCCGTGTACACGGGGCCGCTCGAGCGCGCCCGGGAGACGGCGGCTCCGATCGCGCGGGCCCGCCGCCTCAGGGTCCGGGTGGAGCGCGGCCTGAACGAGTGCGACGTGGGTGCGTGGACCGGGGTCACGCTCGGGCGGGCGCGACGGGAGCCCGAATGGCAACTGGTGAGGCACCATCCGAGCGGCTTCCGCTTCCCCCAGGGCGAGTCCTTCACGGAAATGCAGGCGCGGGTGACCGCGGCGCTCGCCCGGCTGGTCGAGCGCCATCCTGGAGCGACGATCGTCGCGGTCTCCCACGCCGATCCGATCAAGGCGGTCGTCGCTCACGCCCTCGGCCTGCACCTCGACCTCTTCCACCGCATCGCCCTCGCTCCCGGCTCCATCACCGCCATCGCTTACCGGCCGGGCGCGCCTTTGGTGCTCACCGTGAACGCGCTGGACGGCGACCCCACCGGGCTCGCCATGCGATGAGCCCCTCCTTCGATCTTGAGGCGCCCGAGCACTTCACCGCGGGCACGGTGGGGCCGCGGGGCCAGCGCATCTTCTACCTGCAGGCCCGCCAGTCCCGCAGCCTCGTCACGCTCAAGTGTGAGAAGGAGCAGGTGGGCGGCCTCGCCGCGTATCTGGCCGACCTCCTCGCCCGGCTCCCGGCCGTGGGCACGGAGCGTCCGCGTGGTGTCGAGCTCCTCGAGCCGATCGACGCCGCGTGGGTCGTCGCCGCCCTCGCCGTGGGCTACGACGAGGCGGAGGGCCGGGTCGTCATCGTGGCGAACGAGCTCTTGGAGGAGGCGGGCGCTGAGCCCGCCACGGCGCGCTTCAGGATCACGCGCGTGCAGGCGGCGGCGTTCGTGGAGCGCGCGCAGGCGCTGGTGAAGGCCGGGCGCGCGATCTGTCGGATCTGCGGCCGCCCGCAGGATCCCGGCGGCCACGTCTGCCCGCGGGGCAATGGTCACGTCACGGGTTGACGCGCTCGACCTCCTCACCCGGGGCGCGATCACCGTCAAAGGGCGGATGCCGTGGAGCAGCAACGCGATCTTCCTCGTCCAGGTGACGCTCGAGAGCGCGACCGCGCTGGGGGTGTACAAGCCCGGCCGCGGCGAGCGGCCCCTCTGGGACTTCCCGCCGGGCCTCTTCAAGCGGGAGGTGGCGGCCTACTTCCTTTCGGAGGCCCTCGGCTGGGGCCTGGTGCCGCCGACGGTCCGGCGCGAGGGCCCGTTAGGCGAAGGCTCGCTCCAGCGCTTCGTGCCGGCGGACGTCGAGCAGCACTACTTCACGCTGCGAGAGGATCGCGCTCACCACGCGCGGCTCAGGCGGATCTGCCTGTTCGACCTCGTCGCCAACAACGCCGACCGCAAGAGCGGCCATTGCCTGCTCGCGCCCGACGGCGTCATCTACGCCATCGACAACGCCCTGACCTTCCACGCGGAGCCCAAGCTCCGCACCGTGATCTGGGAGTTCGGCGGCGAGCCGATCCCCGAGGCGATGCTGGCCGACGTGCGGCGCCTCCTCGTGGCCGGCCTCCCGGCGCCGCTCAGCGCCCTGCTCGATCCGGCCGAGCAGGAGGCGCTCCTCGTGCGGGCCCGGGCCATCGTCGGCGAAGGACGCTTCCCGGTCGATACGACCGGGTGGCGCTACCCCTGGCCGCTCGTCTGAACCCCAGAAGCATCTTCCCAGGACTCCAGCGCCCTGGCACCGCGGCACCCCACCGTTCTTGACAGCCTAGTGCAAATTACCTAGTATCTCCTCAGGTTCATGCGTCCAGCCCCTGGGGAGGGCCCGAGGCTCTAAGCTCAACAATTGGAGGCTAGCATGCCGCTCTATCTCGACATTCATCACAAGATCGAAGGGCTGACCAGCCCTGGGGTCGCGGAGGCGCATCAGAAGGATCTGCAAGTCCAGCACAAGCACGGCGTCAAGTATCTTCGATACTGGTTCGACGAGGGGACGGGCAAGGTGTTTTGCCTCGTCGAAGCGCCCAGCAAGGAGGCCGCCACCGCCGTGCACCGAGAGGCTCACGGGCTCGTGGCCGACGAGATCGTTGAAGTCAGGGAAGGCGCATAGCGGACGACCGGTGTCTTTCACTTGGCGTGGACAACGCGAATGCGATGCGTCCGGTGCCAGGAAGAGAATGCGCCGCACGCTCGGTTCTGCCTAGCATGCGGGGCACGTCTCGCTCTCGCGTGTAGCGCCTGCGGCACCGAGCTTCCGGGCGGCGCCCGGTTCTGCTTGCAGTGTGGCCAGCCGGTCGGCGATCAGGTGCCCCCTCAGGCGCGGTTCGCGTCGCCTGAGGCCTACATCCCGAAGCACCTCGCCGAGAGGATCCTCACCTCGAAGAGCGCGCTCGAAGGCGAACGCAAGCAGGTCACCGTCCTGTTCGCCGACATCAAAGGCTCGATGGAGCTCCTCGCCGACCGCGATCCCGAGGAGGCACGAAGACTCCTCGACCCCGTCCTGGAGCGGCTGATGGAGGCGGTTCACCGGTATGAAGGCACGGTGAACCAGGTCATGGGAGATGGCATCATGGCGCTCTTCGGGGCGCCGCTCGCCCAGGAGGACCACGCGGTACGGGCCTGCTATGCGGCGCTCGGGATGCAGGACGCCGTCGGGCGCTACGCCGATGAGCTTCGAGGCCAGGGCGTCGATGTCCAGATCCGTGTCGGGCTCAACTCTGGTGAGGTCGTGGTGCGCTCGATTGGCAGCGATCTGCGCATGGACTACTCGGCCGTGGGGCAGACGACGCACCTGGCCGCCAGGATGGAGCAGCTTGCCCGTCCCGGCACGACGCTCCTGACTGCGCACACGCTCCAGCATGCCGAGGGGTACGTGCAGGTCAGGGCTCTGGGACCGATACGGATCAAGGGCCTGAGTGAGCCGATAGAAGCCTACGAGCTCGCAGGGGCCAGCCTGGCGAGGACGCGTCTGCAGGCAGCGGCCGGGCGCGGACTGTCCCGATTCGTCGGTCGGGACGCCGAGATGGAACAGCTCCGTCGGGCGCAACGGGCGGCGGCCCAGGGTCGCGGACAGGTGGTGGCGGTCGTCGGCGAGCCCGGGGTGGGCAAGTCGCGCCTCTTCTGGGAGTTCACCCGGTCGCACCGCACGACCGGCTGGCTCGTGCTTGAGTCGAGCTCGGTCTCCTTCGGGAAGGCCACGCCCTACCTTCCTGTCATCGATCTGCTCAAGGGGTACTTCGGCATCGAGGACCCCGACGACACGCGAAAGATTCGCGAGAAGGTTACCGGGAAGGTGTTCGCCCTGGACCGCGCGCTCGAGCCCCATCTTCCCGCCTTTTTGGCGCTTCTCCACGTCCCGGTCGACGACGAACCCTGGGAGCGGCTGGACTCGCTGCAACGCCGGCAGAGGACCGTCGATGCCATCCGACACCTGCTCCTCCGCGAGAGCCACTGCCAGCCGCTCTGCGTCGTCTTCGAGGATCTCCACTGGATCGACGAGGAAACCCAGGCGATCGTCGACAGCCTCGTGGATGGTCTCCCGACCGCCCGGATTCTCCTGCTCGTCAACTATCGCCCCGAGTACCACCACCCCTGGGGGAGCAGAACCTATTACAGCCAGTCGCGCATCGACCCGTTAGCTTCGGAGAGCGCCGAGGAGCTGCTCGCCTTCCTGCTCGGGGACGATCCCGGACTCCAGCCGGTCAAGCGGCTCCTGATCGAGCAGACAGAAGGCAATCCGTTCTTCCTCGAGGAGAGCGTACGGGCGCTGATTGAAACCAAGACCCTGGCCGGCGAGCGGGGCGCCTGTCGCCTCGCGAAGCCGGTCGAGGCGATTCAGGTTCCCGCCACCGTGCAGGCCGTGCTGGCAGCCCGCATCGATCGTCTGCCGCCGGACGACAAACGTCTCCTCCAGACGGCCGCCGTCCTCGGCAAGGATGTCCCCTTCACCCTCCTCCAGGCCGTCGTGGACGTCCCAGAGGAGTCCTTGCGGCGTGCGCTCGGCCAGCTACAGGCGGGCGAGTTCCTCTACGAGGCGAGCCTCTTCCCCGAGCTCCAGTACACCTTCAAGCACGCCCTCACGCACGAGGTCGCGTACGGCAGCCTCCTTCACGAGCGGAGACGCACGCTCCATGCCCGGGTCGCTGAAGTCTTTGAGACACTACATCCCGACCGGGTCACGGAGAAGGCCCACTGGTTGTCCCATCATGCCTTCCGAGGCGAGGCGTGGAGTCGGGCCCTGACCTATCTCCGTCAGACCGTCGAGGGGGC
This sequence comes from Candidatus Rokuibacteriota bacterium, assembly GCA_016209425.1. Lineage (GTDB taxonomy): Bacteria > Methylomirabilota > Methylomirabilia > Rokubacteriales > CSP1-6 > JACQWA01. The sequence goes on along the minus strand of JACQWA010000259.1, from coordinate 1,529 downwards.
CGCCCCGGCGAGCCTCGACGCGGTGCTGGGGGGGCCTGAAAGCCCAGGATATTTCTGGTGGGTTGGGGATTATGACCGTGCCATCAAAGTGGGCGAACGAGAGCTTGCCATCGCCGCTGACTTCGCCAATCCCCAAATGAAGGTGGTGAGCAACTTCCGTCTCGGTCAGACGTACCACTCACTGGGGGATCATCCGCGGGCGATGTCGTTTCTGCGGCGGAACGTTGAGTCTCTCGAAGGTGAGTTGCTCTATGAGCATTTGGGGATGGCGGGTCTGCCATCCGTCTTCTCTCGAAGCTGGTTAGCCTGGTGCTGTGCCGAGCGTGGAGACTTCATCGAGGCTGGCGCCGTTGGCGAGAAAGCCGTTCAGCTTGCCGAGGCCGTTGATCATCCCTACAGTCTCATCGTCGCGTGCTTCGCGCTCGGCGGCGTGCATCTCCTCAGGGGCGACCTGGAGAAAGCCATTCCGTTGCTCGAGCGCGGGCTGGTCGTGGACCAGATCGCGAACATCCCAGCACTCTTTCCGTTCATTGCCTCACGAGTCGGCTATGCGTATGCTCTGTCTGGGCAGTCCGGCAAGGGCTTATCCCTCCTGGAGCGCGCTATCGACCGGGCGACCGCCATGAACCTGAAGGCCAATCGATCCCTCATGCTTGCCTGGCTGGCCGAGAGCCACCTCCGGGCGAGTGGATCGGAGCCAGCGATGCGCTCTGCCGAGCAAGCCCTCGATCTCTCTCGTACGCAAAAGGAACGGGGCCACGAAGCCCGCATTCTCTGGCTGCTCGGGGAAGTTGCCTCGTGCCGGGAGACGCCCGATTTTGAGGCCGCTGACGCTCGCTACCAGGAGGCTCGTGACTTGGCGACCGAACTCGGCATGCAGCCCCTCGTCGCGCACTGCCACCTCGGCCTCGGCAGGCTCTCTCGATGCCTGGGGAAGCGCGAGCAAGCCGGGGAGCGTCTCACTACCGCGACGACGATGTACCGCGAGATGGACATGCGCTTCTGGCTCGAGCAGGCGGAGGCGGAGATGAAGGAGTTGGGGTGAGAAAGGAGCGAGCCATGCCTGGCAAAGCGGAAGCAGGAGAGCTGAAATCGAAGCTGCGGGGAGAGGTGATCGAGCGCGGCAATCCCCATTACGAGGCCGCGTGCAAGGTCTACAACGGAATGATGCATAAACGATCCGAGGCGGCGGGCACAATGCCGGGGGGCTCGGGATTTGCGACGACGGTGTGGTGATTGATCTGTCGCTCATGCGATACACGCGCGTGGATCCGGAGACGAAGACGGTGCGGGTCGGAGGCGGGTCTGTGTGGGGCGCCGTCGATCACGCCACGCACGCATTCGGCCTTGCGGTTCCTACTGGAATCATGTCGACGACCGGTGTGGGTGGCCTCACGCTCGGAGGTGGGCTCGGGTACCTGACCCGGAAATGCGGCCTGACGATTGACAACCTGATCGCCGCCGACCTGGTGCTGGCCGACGGCCGCTTCGTGACCGCCGACGAGCGGCAGAATGCGGATCTCTTCTGG
>JACQWA010000258.1 GCA_016209425.1 Candidatus Rokuibacteriota bacterium | reverse complement strand
GTGCCGAAGGGGGGACTCGAACCCCCACGGGTTGCCCCACACGCCCCTCAAACGTGCGCGTCTGCCAATTCCGCCACTTCGGCGCCGGCAGCGGCTCAGTATCGCACTGCTCGACGGCGGCTGTCAACCAACTGGGGCGGGCGAAAGCCGAGATGAGGACAGACGGGAGGATGCTTGTGGGATGAAGGGGGAGAAGGGCTCGACACATCTGATCCCCTTACCGGCTCTCAGACGACAGGGGGCGGAACGATTCCCTTGCGCAACAGGGGCGTGATGCTGTCGGCGCGTACCTGCTCCGGACTCAGCCTGGACACGAAGACGCCCGCACAGAGCATGTAGCTGATGAACCCCGTGCCGATCCGGAGGTCGCGGCGCGTCGTCGAGCACGCCGCACCGCCCAGGACGGCACCCGCGAGGAGCAGCGTCAGGATCGCGCTGCCCAGGCGCGACCGTTCTCTCACCGCGTCACGCCTGCTCCGCCAGCGTGAACGTGAACGTCGAGCCCTTGCCGAGGGCGCTCTCGACGCGGACCGCGCCACCGTGCAGCTCGACGAACCGCTTCGTGAGGGTGAGGCCGAGGCCGGTCCCTTCGGCTCTCTTGCCCGGATCCGCCCCGACCTGCCGGAACTCCTCGAACACTCGCGGGAGGTCGTCGGGCGCCATACCCGTGCCGGTGTCCGCGACCGCCACTTCGACCCCCGCGGTTCGCGCCCGTGCGGTCACGGTGATCGTCCCGCCCGGCGGCGTGAACTTCACGGCGTTGGACAGGAGATTCAGGAGAATCTGCTTGAACTTGCGCTCGTCGCCTCGGAATGCGCCGAGTCCCCCATCGACGTCGCAATCGAGCCCGAGCCCGTGTCGTTCGGCGCGCTCCCGCACGAGGGCCATCGCGCTGTCGATCGCCACCGGAAAATCGAACGTCGTCACGTCCAGCTCCATCCGTCCGGCTTCGATCTTCGACAGATCGAGGATGTCGTTGATGAGCGAGAGGAGATGCCGGCCGGAGTCATGGATGTCGCGGGCGCACTCTTCCTGCTTCTCGTTCAAGTCGCCGAACATCCGGTCCCCGAGCACCTCGGAGAACCCGATGATGGCGTTGAGCGGGGTCCGCAGCTCGTGGCTCATGTTCGCCAGGAACTCGCTCTTCGCCCGCGTGGCCGCTTCCGCCTGATCACGCGCCCGGCGCGCGTCCGCTTGCGAGCGCTCCCGGAGCCGCATCGCCATGAACTCGCGTCGGACGTACAGGTCCATCTGATAGCAGGCGAACATGCCGAGGGCGTTGGCGACGGCCAGCAGGGCGCCGATGCGCATCAAGGCCGGCCCGGGAGCCCCGGCACTGCCCAGATAGCCGAGGAAGATCGCCAGCGTGAACCATCCGCCGACGGAGGCGGCCGGGAATCGGAGACGGATCGCGGTGTAGATGGCGATCGTGTGCATGCTCACGATGGACAGGAGGCCGGCGAACATCTCGGGCAGCACGCGGGACGTGACAGCGGTGAGGGCGACCGACACCAGGCACAAGCCGGTCACCGTGACGCCTTGCTGGTACCGCAGGAAGCTGCGCGCGTAGCTGTACGCATACCCCAGGACGTAGATGGGCAGTATCCCGACGAGCAGCAGGAACCGCCCCCGTCCCCCGGGCGCCATCGGGAAGAGAGCCTCGACAGCGGCCCAGAACGCCATGATGGCCACTCCGAGCACGGCCGCCATGCGCTTGACCGGCGCCGCTTTGCGAGCCTGCTCCTCGGCGAAGGAGGCTTCCAGAGCCGGGTCCGCGAACCGCAACGAGAGCGGATGCGTCTGGCCGAAGTCGTCGCTCATCGTCGCGTGGTCACGTCGGCAGACTCCACCGCGAGCCGTTCAGCGCCTCAGCCAGGGCATCTCGGCTCGATGACGGGTCTCGAATTCACGGATGGCCGCCTCGTGGCCGAGCGTCAGGGCGATCTCGTCCTGGCCGGTCAGCAGCATCTGCTTGCGGAAGGGATCGATCTCGAAGCGATGGGTGACCTTGTCGGGGCCCGTCACCGTCTGGGCCTCGAGGTCCACGGTGACGGTGGCGCCCGGCCGCTCGTGGAGCGTCTGGCGGAGGCCGGCCACGACCCCGGCCGGCAGGAGCACTGGCAGCAGGCCGTTCTTGAAGCAGTTCTGGTGGAAGATGTCGCCCAGGCTCGCCGCGACGACGCACCGGATGCCGTAGGCGTCGAGGGCCCACACCGCGGCCTCCCGCGAGGAGCCGCAGCCGAAGTTGTCCGCGACGGCCAGGATCTTCGCCTCGCGGTAGGGCAGCTGTATCAGCACGAACTCCGGCTTCTCGGAGCCGTCGGCGGCGAAGCGGACGTCGTGAAACAGGAACCGCTCGTAGCCGGCCGCGCCCTGGGGCTTGCGCAGGAAGCGGGCCGGGATGATGCGGTCGGTGTCCACGTTGGGCAGGTCGATCGGCGCCGCTACCGCGGTCAGGGCCCGGAACGGCTTCATCGCGCGAGAGCATAGGCGATTCAAAGGCCCTCCTCCGCCGGGCCCGCCCCGGGGCCGAACCCGCGCCGGCGGCTGCCAGGCCGGCCCCGCCGGCGTCAGGGGCCCCTCCAGGAGCCCACCCCGAAAGTACAGCGGATCGCCCACCCCCGCGAGATCGCCAACGTCGCCCTGCTCCTGGCCTCGGAGGAGTCGTCGTACGTCACGGGGGCCGAGATCGTGGCCGACGGCGGCTTCTGCGCCCAGTGACGTATTCCCGGACGCGACATTTCAACCGCCGGTACCAACGGCATGGCCGTTGGTGCGCCAAGCGCGCCAAGAACTCTCTCAAGCCTTTTTCGCCCCCTCCCTTGCTGAGGTAAACGGCTGCCTTATAATGATCAAGGCGGCCATCTGGGGCGTTCCTAACGGTCAGGCAAGTGCAATCGGTATTGACCGGAGCCAGGCGGCACCATGCAACTCGATTCTGTCCGGGAATTGAAGGCGGCCCTGGCCAAGTCGGTCCTTGCGCCGCTGGCGCAATCCGCCACCACGCGGCGCATGCTCAATGTCGCCGCCCAGCCGGTTTCCGCGGTCGCAGGAACGCACCGAACCATCGCGCTGGGAGTCTTCAAGACCGGCAAGCAGGATTACGAGCTGGCGGTCCGGCTGCAGCGGCGGGCGATGGAAAACAGCCCGCAGCTCGACGCCATCCACAGGCAGGCCAAGGGGGAACTTGACGTCCGGTACATCGGCCGTGTGGTCAAACGAGCCCTGCCCTGGCACCAGAAACGCAACAGGCCTCTACGCATTGGCAGCTCGATCGGCCACTACAGGGTTACAGCCGGGACGCTCGGCTGCTTCGTGCGCAGCGGGGCCGATGGCGCGGTCCTGATCCTCTCCAACAACCACGTGCTCGCCGACGAGAACCGTGGGAAGATCGGCGACCCTATAATTCAGCCAGGGATCTACGACCATGGGAGGAATCCGGCCGATGCTGTCGGCAGGCTGACGAATTTCGTCAAGCTGAAGCGGACTGGTGCTAATCGCGTGGATTGCGCCGTGGCCTCGATGGACGCGGAGGTAAAATACAACTACTCAAAATTGGCCAGCTTGGGTAAGCTGGCTGGGCTTGGAGATGCCTTCTTGGGTGAGGGCCTCTCGGTGGCGAAGGCGGGCCGCACCACCGGGATAACCCACGGCAATGTGGCCGCCTTCGAGCTGGATAATCTGGTCGTGGGATACGACATGGGCGACATTCGATTCGACGACCAGATCGAGATTGAGGGTGAAGGAGAAGCGGCTTTCAGCGATGGCGGCGACAGCGGCTCCCTCGTCGTGGACGGTGAGTTCCGGGGGGTTGCCCTACTCTTTGCCGGCAGCGACCAGGGCGGAACCAACGGCCGCGGCCTGACCTATGCCGGCCCGCTGCGAGCCGTACTGGATCAGCTCAAGGTCGACCTGCTGTACTGAGCATGAGATGAGCCCGGTTTCACTTGACGACGCTCGCGCCGCGAAAGCAAAGGCGATGGAGATCTTCGGGCGCCTCGTTGTGGTGGTAGGCGTCGGAATCACCCGGATCGACGGCGGCTACGGTATCAAGGTGAACCTCCGCGAACAGCCCGCCCCCGGTGTTGACCTGCCCCAAACCGTGAACGGCGTGCCCGTTCGCGTCGAGGTCGTCGGCCCGATCCGAAAGCGTTGACGGCGCCCTTCCAGCCGCCCAGGTCTTCCTCCTCCTGCGAGCGTTTACTCTCGGCCATCAATTCCGGGATCTTTGCCACCCTCCCCCGATACTGCGAAAGCCCGCTTGATCAGACTGTGGCCACGGTCGGCCTGATACGCCGCAGCCGCTTCCTTCAACATCTCGTCGAACTGCCTCTGCTCATAGCTCAGCTCAGAACAGAGGCTTGAGAGGGCCCGGAAGTCGCTTTCCGCATCACCGTGTCCTATGTCCCGATCAATCATCCAGCAGATAGCGACGAGACGCGCGCCGACGTGGCCACGCCCCATGCGATGGGCAAGACAGGAGCGGACCCAATACTCGATGCGATACCGCCGATGCGCCCCTGATACTCCCGTAGCTTCCGGCACCTGCACCTCCTGCTACCACGAGCGCAGGAAAAACAAAGGGCCTTCTCGGGCTGACGCGTCCTGGCCCGATGCTCTCCGGGCAGAACCCGCGCGCTTGTGGTTTGACAACTTTCATTCCTGCCTTCCTAGTACTACCGTGTTACAAAACATCAGCCAGTCTCCGGCAGGCGACCACAGCAGCGACAGGGCAGCTGTTGAAGCAGCGCGCGGGGCACGAGTTCGTAGAGCATAGGCGATACAAAGGCCCTCCTCCGCCGGGCCCGTCCCGGGGCCGAACCCGCGCCGGCGGCTGCCAAGCCGGCCCCCGCCGGCGTCAGGGAGCCCCTCCAGGAGCCCACCCCGAAAGTACAGTCGCAAGAGCTAGCCTCTTCATGACCGGG
>JACQWA010000279.1 GCA_016209425.1 Candidatus Rokuibacteriota bacterium | reverse complement strand
GTCTTGTTCACCTTGTCCACTTCCCCCTGGATCAGGCGACGGACCTCCGGATTCTGGGTCAGGTCCGCGAACGTGGCGAAGGGGATCCGGTTGTCCTGGGCGAACTTGGTCACGTTATCCTCGTCGATCAGGATCAGGGCGACCAGGTACTTCTGCCGGTCGCCGATCACCACGGCGTCCTGGATGTAGGGGCTGAATTTGAGCTTGTTCTCGATGTAGGCCGGGGTGATCCCCTTGCCCCCCGCCGTTTTTATGATGTCCTTCTTGCGGTCCAGGATCTTGAGATACCCTTCTTCCCAGGCGCCGACGTCCCCCGTGTGGAGCCAGCCGTCCTTGTCGATCGTCTGGGCGGTGAGCTCGGGATCTTTGAAGTACCCTTTGAAGACGTGAGGACCCCGCGTCAGGATCTCCCCGTCGTCGGCCAGGGATACCTCGATCCCGGCAAGCGGCTCTCCGACGGTCCCGACTCGAGCGCGCTCGGCCCGGTTGGCGGAGATGACTCCCGTGGATTCGGTCTGGCCGTACACCTCGAGCAGCGGGACCCCAAGCGCCTGGAAAAATTCGAACAGCTCGGGTGCCGCCGGCGCAGCGGCCGACACCGCCACCCGGATCCGGTCGAAGCCCAGCCGCCGCTTGAGGGGATGAAGAACGGCGGCGTACGCGAGGCCGTGCCCCAGCGCGAGGAGCGGGTTCACGCCCCCCCGCCCTTTGGCGCGGGCGTAGGCGCGGCCCACCCCGACCGCCAGCCGGTATGTCGCGCGTTTCAAGGGGGTGGAATCGGCCATCCTCAGCTCCACCGTGGACGCAAGCTTTTCCCAGATGCGCGGCGGGCCGGCGAAGTACGTGGGGGAGACCTCGCGCAGGTTCTGGGCCAGCGTGTCGGCGCTCTCGACGAAGTTGACCACGTAGCCGAGAAGGATCGCGTTGAACACCGACGTATAGTTCTCGAAGATGTGGGCGAAGGGCAGGAACGAGATCACCTCATCCTCAGGACTCCAGCGAATGGCCTGCGCCGCGGAGCCGACGGTCCAGATGATGCTCCGGTGCGAGAGCATGGCCCCCTTGGGCGCCCCCGTGGTGCCGGAGGTGTAGATGATCATGGCGGTGTCGTCGGGCTGGACGGCGGCCAGGCGTTCCTCCAGGCTCCCCGGGTAGGTGTCAATGTACTTCTCGCCCTGCTTGAGGAAATCGTCGAAAAACTGCACCCGCTCGTCCGAGTACCCCCAGAGCCCCTTGGCATCCCAAACGACGACCCGCTCAACCCGCGTGTCGGCGACGACCTGGAGCGCCTTCTCGAGCTGCTCCTCGTTCTCCAGGAAGAGGACCCTCGCCTCGGAGTGGTTCAAGAGGTACTTGATCTGCTCGGGCGCGGACGTCGCGTAGATGCCGCACGTCACGCCGCCCGCGGACATGGTCCCCAGATGGCAGTAGGGCCACTCCGGGCGGTTGTCGCCGAGGATGGCGACATTTTCCTGCTTGCGGAGGCCGAACGCGAGCAAGGCAGCCGCAACCTTTCGAACCTGCGCCGCGTACTCATTCCAGGTGACACGGTGCCAGATGCCGTAGGCCTTGTACCGAAGCGCCAGCGCGTCGCGGCGCCGCTGGACCTGCTGGAGAAACTGCTCGGGGAGGGTTCGAGCGGTCGTTGTCATCACCATCGCCTCCGTTTCCGGTAGAGCCGCCAACCTTTCGGTGTGGTCGTCTCGGCGGTCCCGAGTCCCAGGTACACTTCCCGAACGTCCTCGTTTTCCTCAAGCTCCTTCGGCGTCCCCTGGAAGACGATCCGACCGGCTTCCAAAATCGCCCCGTGGTGGGACACCTTCAGCGCGAGCCGGGCATTCTGCTCCACCAGGAGAATCGTCGTCTTCCTCCGGCTGATGGTGAGGAGCGCATCGAACATCGCCCGGGCCACCTGGGGGGCCAGACCCAGCGACGGCTCATCGAGCATCAGCAGCCGCGGCCGTCTCAGCATCGCCCGGCCCAGCGCCAGCATCTGCTGCTCGCCGCCGGAGAGGGTCTCGGCCTGTTGCTTTGCGCGCTCCTTCAGGATCGGAAACATGCCGAACACGAACTCCAGGTCCTGCTTGACCCCGTTGTCGTGCCGCCCCCAGAGCCCGAGCTCCAGGTTCTCGGCCACCGTCAACTCCCGGAAGAGTCCCCGGTCCTCGGGGACGTACACGATTCCCAGGTTGGCAATCTTCTCTGGAGACCGCCGCTCGATCCGATGGCCGGCGAATTCGACAACCCCCTTCTTCGGCTGGTCCTTGAGGAGGCCGGCGATGGTCTTGAGGAGCGTGGTCTTCCCCGCCCCGTTGGGACCGAGGACCGCGAAGATCTGCCCTTCCTGGACTTCCAAGGAGACCCCGAGCAACGCGTAAATGCGATCGAAGTAGAGCGTCTCGATGCTCGAGACCTTCAGGAGCGCCATTATTCGCCGAGGTACGCTTTGATCACCTCGGGGTGCCGCTGGACCTCATCCGGGGTCCCCTCGGCGATCTTGAGGCCGTGATCCAGCGCCACCATGCGGCTGGCCAGCCGTGAGGCGACCCGCAGATCGTGCTCCACCAGGAGCACCGTGATCCCGAAGCGGCCGCGTACCTCATGGATCCAGTATGAGACCTCCTCCTTCTCCTCGGCCGTCAGCCCGGAGACCGGTTCGTCGAGGAGCAGGAGCCGCGGCTCAGTGGCCAGCGCCCGTGCCAGCTCGATCTTCTTCTGGATCCCAAAGGGACAGTCGGCGACTCGGCTCTTCCGGTACGGCTCGAGGTTGAGAAACTCGATGATCTCCTCGCAGCGCCTGCGGTGGCGAACCTCTTCCCCCCTGAGCCGGAGCACCGCGTGGAGGAAGTTCTTCCTGAAGTGCAGGTGGCGGCCGAGAAGCAGGTTGTCCAGGACGGACATGTTCACGAACAGGCGAAGATTCTGGAAGGTGCGGGCCACCCCCCGCCGGGTCACCGCGTCGGGAGAGAGCCTCAGCAGGCTCTCCCCCTTGAACGCGATGGACCCGACCGTCGGGTGGTAGATCCCCGTGATGCAATTGAAGAGCGAGGTCTTGCCGGAGCCGTTCGGGCCGATCACCGCCAGGGTCTCCCCCTCGGCGATCGCCACACTGACCCCGACCAAGGCCCTGATGCCGCCGAAGTTGAGCGAGAGGTCCTTGACCTCTAAGAGTCCTCCCATCTAGAAATGCGGCGGAAAGCCCTGGTGGGCGATCACTTCAACCAGATTCCCTTTCTCCGCCCGCATGAGGCGGACGGAGTTCAGACCGTGGCGTCGGTTCGGCCCGAACGTGATCGGCGCGGTGAGCTTCTCGGGCACGTAGTTCTTGAGACTCTCCATGGCCTCGACGTAGGATTCGCGCGTCAGATTTCGCCCCGCCCGCTTCAGACCCTCGACCGCAAGGATCATCGGGCCGGCCCCCGCCAGGGCCGTGCTCTCCTTTCCCTTCAGCTTGGGCTCGTACTTCAACAGGATGTCGACGATCCTGTCTCCCTCGGGTTCCCCCACGATACGGCCGGAGTTCAGGAGAGTGACATGAGCACCTTCCCAGAGGTCGCCCAGCAGCCTGAACAGGATATGGTGGTCACCCAGCGGGAAGGACGAAACGAGCCTCGGTCGATACCCGACCTTCGCCATCTCCTTGATGACGTTCGCCCCGTGGGTGATCGTCGAGTAGAAGATGACCGTATCGGCGCCGGAATCCTTGAGCTTGAGGGCGTGGGTCCCCATCTCGCGATCGGCCAGCTCGTAGGAGACCTCCGCGGCGACGGAGGCCTTTACACCGAGTCCCCGCACCCCCTTCTTCACGCCCTCAAGCCCACCCTTGCCGTACTCGTCGTTCTGGAAGAAGACGGCAACTTTCTTCGAGCCGAGCTTGTTCACGACGTGGGTCACGAGGAACTCGCCTTCATCCACGTAGTCGGGGTAGATAACGAAGACGTAGCGGCGCTTCTCCGGCGACTGACGCTCCCAGATCGCCGGGTTGCCGTAGGGCCAAATGATCGGGATCTTCGCCTCCGCCACCAGATCCTTGGATGCGTTCAGGATGGCGGAGCCTAAGAGCCCCACCACGGCGAAGACGCTGTCCTTCATCTCGGTCAGGTTAGCGACGGCGCGCCCGGGGACGTACCCGTCATCCTTCAGGATCGTCCGGATCTTCCGGCCATTCACCCCTCCCTGGTCATTGACGTACTTCGCCCAGGCCTCCATCGCGATGGCGGTATTTCCCCAGGCAGCCGCAGGCCCCGACAGCGGCGTCGTGAGCCCGATGACCACCTCGGTGTCGGTCACGCCGGGGACCTTGGCTTGCGCCCAGGCCGACGTGCTCGATACGAGAAGAACCAGCAGCAAAGCTCCGAGCGTTTTCAACCTCATCTCTCGCCCTCCTTCGTTGGGGGTGTGATGCGCAGCGCCTTATCAGGAAACGGGCAGCCGCACGGTGTCGTTCCTCCCGGGGCAAATGTCCGGGAATCGAGTGGAGATCGGTGTTCCTCGCGAATGACCCGCCAGTCGCTTTGGCGGGATTATAGGGGGATCGACCAGGCGTGTCAATGCGCGGGTCACCTGGCTCACCTGGCTTCAGCGCCTTTTCGCCCGCGCCAAAAGGCTGGCGGGAATCAGGACGTGATCGCCGAAGCGCTGGGCGAGCCTGTCCGCCGCGCGGGCCACCCGGTCGCGCCTGGCGGATCCAGCCGAGAACAGGGAGAGCTGGTCCGGTCCCCCCTGGATGAGCCCGGAGACCGAGACGCCGATCAGCCGAACCGGCTCGATCGGCGCCACCCGATCCAGCAGCCCGAGCGCGCGATTGAAGATCTCACCCCCGTCGTGGGTGGGCTCTCCGGTCACGCTTCGCGTCATCGTGAGGAAGTCGGCGAACCGCAGCTTGAGCGTCACGCTGCGCCCGGCATAGCCCTCGGTCCGGAGCTCTCGCGCGACCCGCTCCGCCTGAGCGAGCAGCGTCCGTCGAAGCTCGCCCGGGTCTCGGGTGTCGTGGGCGAAGGTCTCCTCGGCCCCCATGGACTTGGGCAGGATGAAGGGCTCGACCGGGCGATCGTCTCTCCCGTGCGACAACTCGTGGAGGAGCACCCCCGCCTTGCCGAACCGCTCCACGAGCACCCGCTGGGGCACCCGAGCGAGCCGCCCGATGGTTTCGATTCCCATGGCTCGGAGCTCCCGAGCGGTCACCCGGCCGACTCCCCAGAGCCATTCGATCGGGAGATCCCGGAGGAACGCTGCCTCTTCCCCGGCTTTCACCTCCACGAGCCCGTCGGGCTTTTCAAGATCCGAGGCGAGCTTGGCGAGGAACTTGTTGGGAGCCACCCCCGCCGAGGCCGTCAACCCGACCTCCTGGCGCAGGCGCGCCTTGATCGCCTTGGCGACCTCCAGGGGCGGGCCCAGCAGGCGATCGGTCCCCGTGGCGTCGAGGAACGCCTCGTCGACGGAGATCGGCTCCAGCACCGGCGAGTACTCCGACAGGATAGCCATGATCTCTCTCGACACGCGGACGTACTTGTCCATATCGACCGGCAGGAAGGCGGCGTGGGGGCAGAAGCGAGCGGCCCGCCCGATCGGCATCGCGGAGTGGACGCCAAAACTCCGCGCCTCGTAGGAAGCGGCCGCAACGACACCGCGACCCCTGGGATCGGCACCCACGATGACCGGACGTCCCCGGAACTCAGGGCGGTCGCGTTGCTCCACAGACGCGTAGAACGCGTCCATGTCAATGTGGATGATGGAGCGGACCGGAGGTATGGCCCTCACGAGCCGGGGCTAGGGGCCGAGCCCCCGAGCCCGATCCGGGCGGCGACGCCCTCGAGGGCCGTGATCACAAAGTCAATGTGGGCGTCCAGGTCGACACCGAGCTCCGCGGCGCCGCGATAGACGTCCTCCCGATTCACGGTGCGGGCGAACCCCTTGTCCTTGAGCTTCTTCCGGACCGATGAGACTTCCATACCGGCGATAGCCTTGCCCGGCCGCACGAGGGCGCAGGCGGTGACAAACCCCGAGAGCTCGTCGCAGGCGTAGATCGCCCGATCCATGAGGGAGACGCGGGGGCAACCCGAATAGTCGGCGTGGGACAGGATGGCGTAGATGATGGGGTCCGGGACCCCCCGCATCCTCAGGATTTCTCCCCCCTTCAAGGGATGGAGCGGGGCGGTCGGGTGAACCTCGTAGTCGAAGTCGTGGAGCATGCCCACGATTCCCCAGGTCTCGGGGTCCGCCGCGTACTTGGCGGCATAGGCCCGCATGGAAGCCTCCACGGCCAAGGCGTGCTTCCTGAGGCTATCGCTCTTCGTGAACTCGGTGAGGATCTGCCAGGCAGCGCTTCGATCGATCGTGCCTGAACGCTCCAACTCGGAATTCCCCGCTCGGTGGCCGGGCGGCGCGACTACGGGCCTTTCGTCTCCCGCTGACGGCGCCACTTGTCGATGGACTTCTTGGAGAAGACCCACTCTCCCTCCACCTCCACGCACGGAATGCGCCGCTCGGACGCCATCCGCGTGAGCGTCTCGACGTCCACGGCCAGGTAGGCGGACGCCTCGACCACCGTCATCCGATCTTTGGGAAGCACGTCGCTGCTCCGTGGCCAGCCGGCCACCGCTCGTCTGTGATGTGTGACGCAGGATCAGAGGCGCCCGACTTTTGCCTCGTCCAGAGTGTTGCGCAACGCCTGCACCTCGGACTCCAGGTGCTGAATCCGCTCCAACAGCTGCTCGATCGCCTTCGCGAGGGGATCCGGAAGGTCGGTCTGATTCAGGTCGATCTCTCCCGGCACCCGCTGACCATCCTTGAACGTGACGCGCCCCGGCACCCCGACGACCACCGAGTTGGGGGGAACTTCCCGGACGACCACGGACCCGGCCCCGATCCGGCTTCCGGCGCCGATCGTGAACGCGCCGATGATCTTAGCCCCGGCTCCCACCACCACGTTATTCCCGAGCGTGGGGTGGCGCTTTTCTCGCTTGAGGCTGGTCCCACCCAGCGTCACCCCCTGGAGGAGCGTCACGTTCTCCCCAATCTCGGACGTCTCCCCGATGACCGCGCCCATGCCGTGATCGATGAACAACCCCGGCGCGATCCTCGCGGCCGGATGAATCTCGATCCCGGTCAGGAACCGGCTCACGTGGGACACGAAGCGAGCCACGGTACGCCAGCCCCACCCCCACAGCCGGTGGGCGATGCGGTGAAGCCAGATGGCGTGGACCCCGGGGTAACAGAGCACGACCTCGAGCGCCGACCGCGCCGCCGGATCACGCTCCAAAACCGTCCGGATGTCCCGCCGCATCAGCTCAAACATGCCGCCCCGCCTTCGCTTCGCTCGACCTCTCCCGCCTCGCCAGGTAGTCCCGGGCCGCGGTCCGAATGGCGCCCGCGACGACCCGCGCCGCGTGCACGCGCTCGGCCGGAAGCCCATCCAGGGCCGCCGTGATCTCCGCTTCGCTGAGCGTGAGGAGCTCGGCGACCGGCCGGCCGGCCGCCAACTCGCTGCCGGCGCTGGAGGCCGCGATCGTGGGCCCGCACCCATAGGTCTGAAACCGGACATCGGCCACCCGACCATCGATGACCTTGAGGTAGAACCGGGCGAGGTCGCCACAGCCGTCGAAGGTCGCTTCCCCCACCCCGTCATGGTCGCGCATCATTCCAGCGTTCCGGGGGTGCCTGAAGTGATTGATGAGCGTTTCGCTATAGTTCATGACACCGCGGCCGGGGACAGACTTCGGAGCCGTTCGACCAGGGGCGGCAAGACCTCCAGGACGTAGTCGATGTCGGCGTCCGAGTTGTCACGGCCCAGGGTGGCGCGCACCGCCCCCATAGCCCAGTCGAGCGGAACCCCCATGGCCACCAGCACGTACGACGGCTCCACGTTGCCCGACGTGCAGGCCGAGCCAGCCGAGACACCCACGCCCTTGAGATCGAGCCCCAGCACGATGGATTCGGACTCCACGTGCCTGAAGCACATGTTGAGCGTGCCGGGGAGCCGCCGCGTCGGGTGCCCGTTGAGCCTGACCTCCGGCACCCGGGCGCTCACTCCCGCCCAGAATCGATTCCGTAGAGCCGTCAGGCGGACCGCCTCGGCGTCCATCTCGCGGGACCGGATCTCGACCGCCTTCCCGAACCCCACAATGCCCGAGACGTTCTCCGTGCCCGCCCGGCGGCGGCGCTCGTGCTCCCCCCCCTGCTGGATGGCCACCATCTTCGTGCGCTTCCGGATGTAGAGGCCCGCCACGCCCTTGGGACCGTAGATCTTGTGGCTCGAGAAGGAGAGGAGGTCAATGCCGAAGGCGTCGAGGTCGATGGGGATCTTGCCGAAGGTCTGGACGGCGTCGACGTGGAACGGGATCCCCCGCTCCCGCGCGATGGCCCCGACAGCCTCCACGGGCTGGATCGTCCCCACCTCGCTGTTGGCGTGCATGATCGTGATCAGGATCGTGTCGGGTCTGATGGCCCACCTGACGTCGTCGGGATCGACCACCCCGTCCCCGCCGACCGGAAGATATGTCACCGCAAACCCCTGGCTTTCGAGGAACTGGCACGTCCGGAGCACCGCGTGGTGTTCGATCTGCGACGTAATGATGTGCCCGGCGCCCCGGGCCCCGGCGACGCCCTTGATGGCCAGGTTGTCGGACTCGGTCCCTCCCGAGGTGAAGATCACCTCCTCCTTACCGACGCGGAGGAAGCACGCGATTTGCTCCCGGCCGATCTCGAGGCCTTCGCGCGCCTCCCGCCCGAAGGCGTGGATGCTGGAAGGGTTGCCGAAGCACTCCCCGAAGTAGGGCAGCATCGCGGCCACCACCTCCGGGTGCACGGGGGTTGAGGCGTTGTGATCCAGGTAGACGCGACGGTTCATGTCAATTCACCCTATCGAGATCGCGGGCAGGTGTCAATATCTCCACCTCGCGAGCCTCGCCTTCGTTGACAGTGTGGGAACCCGATGCTAAGCTCAAATGGCCATGGATCTTGCCAAGCGAAAACTCGGGCTTCTCCTCTCCACGAAGCCGGAGCACGGGAACTTGAACACCGCGCTCGGGCTGTCGCGGGCGGCGCTCGACCGAGGTGCCGATCTCTACCTCTACCTGATCGACGACGCCGTCTTCGCCAAAGACCGGCCCGAGATCCAGGAGCTCGCCCGCCGCGGGGCCAAGCTCTTTGTCTGCGCCTACGGGTGCCAGAAGCGGAACGCCGCGCTCTCCGATCCCGATCGTTTCAATTATTGCGGCCTCGTCGTCCTCACAGACCTCATCAACGGCTGTGAGCGCTTTCTCGCCCTCAACTAGCCTCGTGGACGAATCGCTTCCCGTTCTGGTCCTCATCTCTGAGGATCCCCGCACCTCCCACCGGGCCAACGAGGCCATGCGGATCGCGCTCGGCGTCGCCGCCGGCGAGAACGAAGTGACGATCATCCTGACGGGTCCCGCCGCCCATCTGCTGGACGCGGACACTGATGACCTCGTGGACGGCGACGACATCGCCAGACACCGAGGGGCCCTCAGGAAGATGGAGGTCCCGTTCCACATCGAGAAGTCCGCGATCCCGACCGACACGGCGGACTGGAACGAGGAGGGCCACCCGCTCATCCCGGTTTCCCGGGACGAGATCGCCGACCTCATGGGGCGCTGTCGGCGGTTCATCGTGTTCTGATGCCCCACGTCCTTCACCTGTTCAAGGCTCCCGTCCCCTCCCACGCCCTGTCGGTCATCCGGCGACAGAGTCGCGAGCCCGACACGACGCTCACCGTCGTTCTGATGCAGGGCGCGGAAATCCCCCCCCTGCCCTCCGGCGTCCGGGTGCAGCGTCTCGCCGAGGAGTCTTCCCTCCCCGGCGCGGACATTCTCACCTACGCTGATCTGCTGGACCTGATCTTTTCCGCGGACCAGGTCATTTCCTGGTAGCGTTACCTGAGGGGGTCCCCACCCCCTCCGGGTCCTCCCCCGGCGGAAAAAAACCTATCGACTTCTGTACTCCTCGACCCAGGCCATCTGAATGGCCTCCAGGATTCCCTCATTGGAGGCCTTCGGATCGTCCGAAAAGTCTTCGAGCTCCGTCACCCACCTATGCAGATCGGTGAACCGGATCCCCAACGGGTCCGTCTCGGGGAGTTTCTCCGCGAGCGCCATGGCGATCTCTTCCGCGTCCTTCCAGGTCAGCCCCATAAAGCCACCTCGTCTTCGTCTGCCTTCCGGCCGCGGCCGGGATCCCTGGCTATTGGCCGGGAGGCGTGTGCCCGCCCCGCCCGGAGAGCGGGATTTCCACCACCACGTCGCCGTTCACCACGGCCTGACACCCCAGCCTGGAATGGAGGGTCAGCCCCTCGGCAGTGTCGAGGCGGTCTTCCTCGTCCTCTTCCATCTTGGAGAGGTTCCCCGCCCCCTCCCTGACGATCACATGGCAGGTGGTGCAGGCGCATTTGCCCCCGCAGTTGTGCTGGAGGTCGACGTTGTTCCCCAGCGCGATGTCCAGGATGGAGCCCGGAAGGCCGTCCTCCTGGAGGGGGAACTTCTCCGGGTCCACCTCGACCGTGATGTTCTGAGGGAGAAACGTTACCTTGTACGTCATCACTCTGTCTTTTCCAGGGCCTCCGTCACCCGCTTCGAGGCCAGGGCCGCCTTGAGGGCGGAGTCCATCAGGACCTCGGCCAGGTGAAGCGTCGCGTGGTTGAGCCGTTCCGTTGCCTCACGAATCGCCTCCCGGTCGTCCCCATCGCTGACAGCCTTCAGTGCCGCGAGCGCCTCTTGGATCCGAGTCGCTTCGTCCTCGGCGATCAGGCCGCTCCCCTGCCCCAGCGCCCGCTCCGTGGCGCGGACGACCGTGTCCGCTTCGTTGCGCGTCTCGATCAGGAGCCGCGAGGCGATATCCTCTTCGGCATGAACGAAAGATTCCTCGATCATCTGCTCCACCTCGCCATCGGTGAGCCCGTACGACGGCCTCACCTCAATGGAGGCGGCCTTTCCGGTCCTGAGCTCCTTCGCGTGCACCTGCAGGATGCCGTTTGCGTCGATGAGGAACGTCACCTCGATCCGGGGCATCCCCGCGGGCATCGGGTCGATGCCGCGGAGCTCGAAGCGGGCGAGGGACCGGTTGTCTTTGGCGAGTTCCCGCTCGCCTTGAAGGACATGCATATCGACCACCGTCTGCCCATCGACAGAGGTGGTGAACAGTTCCTTGGCGCTGGTCGGGATCGTGGTGTTCCGCGGAATCAGCACACTCATGACACCCCCCAGCGTCTCGATGCCGAGCGAGAGGGGCGTGACGTCGAGCAGGAGCATGTTCGTGATGCCGCCCGCCAGAATGTCGGCCTGGACGGCCGCGCCGAGAGCGACGACCTCGTCCGGGTTCAGCTGGCTGTGGGGAGGTTTCCCGAACAGCTCTTGGACCCGCCGCTTCACCAGGGGAACCCGGGTGGAGCCTCCAACGAGGACGACCTCGTCAATTTGCTCCGCGCCCAGGCCGGCGTCGGCCAGGGCCAACCGGCACGGGCCCAGCGTGTGCTGGACCAGGGGCTCGATCAGCGCCTCCACGTCCGAGCGCTGGATCTCCCGCCGGTAGGTGAATCCATGCTGGGGAAACGGAATCGTGAACACCGTCCGATCCTCGAAAGACAGGCGGCACTTGGCGGCCTCCGCCCCGAGCCGGAGTTCCTGCATCGCCTCGAGGTCTTGGCCGAGGTGGGCGCCGTGATGGGCCCTAATGTCGGCCAGGAGCCAGTCCACCAGAGCCCGGTCGAAGTCATCGCCGCCGAGATGGGTGTTGCCGTTCGTGGCCAGCACCTCGAAGATCCCGTCCTTCACCCTGAGGATCGAGATGTCGAAGGTCCCGCCACCCAGATCGTAGACCGCGACGATCCCCTGCTTGAGCCGGTGAAGCCCGTACGCGAGGGACGCGGCGGTCGGCTCGTTGACGATCCGCTGAACGTCCAACCCCGCAATCCGCCCCGCGTCCTTGGTCGCCTGACGCTGGCTATCGTTGAAGTAGGCGGGGACCGTGATGACGGCCTTAGTCACTGGCTCGCCCAGGCTCGTCGCGGCCCGCTCCTTCAAGGCCTTGAGAATCAGCGCCGAGACCTCGGGCGGCGTGACCTCCCGCTCGTCCACCCTGATCCTCACCACCTCGTGATCGGCCAGTATCTGGAACGGGAAGTACCTCCGTTCCTCCTTGACGTCCTCGTACCCCTTCCCCATGAACCGCTTGACCGAGTAGATGGTCTGCGTCGGGTTCCGGACCAGCTGCCGCTTGGCCGCCTCTCCCACCAGGATCCCGTCGGCGGTGAAGGCGACCACCGAGGGCAGGAGGACGTGCCCCTCGGCGTCGGGGATGACCCTGGGGAACTCCCCCTCCATGTACGCGACGAGGCTGTTGGTGGTGCCGAGGTCAATGCCGACGATGCGAGACATGCGTGTGCGTTTCCTCTCCCAGCGCTTCGCTCAGATCGTTGATGACCGTGGTCAGATAGGCGCGCACAGCCAGGATCTCCTTCATTCCGTCAAGGAGTTTGCGCCGGACGGCGTCCCGCTCGCGAGAGGCGTGGTCGCTCGCGCCCACGAGCGCATCCCACTCGCCGGCCACCTCCATCAGCCTGGCCTCCTCGGCCTTCCGTCGCTCGGCGAGGCGCTCGCGCTCGCCCTCGAGGCGCTTTCGCGTCTCCGCGTCGAGAGCGGACGTCTTGGCTTCCTCCAGCGCCTCCTGCATCTCGAGCATCTCCTCCAGGAGGTCCCGAGGGGCCCTGGGCGGGATCCCCTTCACCGCCCCCTCTTCCAACCCGATCAGGTACTCCACGCGGGCGATCGGGTCCCGGAGGGCACGATAGGCGGTGTTCACCAGGGCGGAGTTTTCCAGGCTGATGGCCTGCTCCTCGGGCGTCGCCCGCTGGAAAAAATCCGGATGGAACTTCCGACTCCACTCGTAGAACCTTTGCTGAAGCTCGCCGAGGTCGAGCCCGAGCTTGCGGGGAAGGCCGAACACGCTGAAGTAGTCCGACCATACCGACGCCGGCTGGACCTTGACGCACTGGGGACAAAAGTACTCTCCCCCCACCGCCGACTGGCAGTTCCAGCAGAGGGTCCGCGACGACCCGGTCACCTGCTCACCTCTCCGTGCCTCCGTCATCGTCCACTCAAAAAGAAAACGGGCCCCTCGGCGGCCCGTTTCGCTCTGCCCGTCGCGCGCGACGCGCTACGACGGCCTCCCCCTCACTCCTCCCTCGGAGGAGATGAATGCCGAACAGCCGGGGCCCCGGTCCACCGGGGGAATCCCATCCTAGGCCGAGAACGACGTCCCGCAGCCGCAGCTCGATTTGGCGCTGGGGTTCACGAAGGTGAAGCCGCCCGTGAGCCCCTGGGTCACGTAGTCCAGAGTCGTTCCGTTCAGGTACAGATAGCTCTTGGCGTCCACGACCACCTTGACCCCATCGATGTCAAAGGTCTTGTCGTGCGGCCCGACCTCGTTGTCGAACTCCAGGGAGTAGGAGAGGCCCGAACAGCCGCCTCCCTTCACGCCCATCCGGAGATGGACGTTTTCGAGGTTCTGGGCAACCATAAGCTGCTTGACCTGCTTCAGAGCCGCTTCGCTCAGATTCACCGCCATCTGAGACTCACCCTCCTTCGTCGAACGTTGCCTCAATCCTTATGACGTCGCAGCCCCTGCCGCGACTTCCTTCTTCCCCCACTTCCCCCGGTAGTCCGCCAAGGCGGCTTTGATGGCATCCTCGGCCAGCACCGAGCAGTGGATCTTCACCGGCGGCAGCTTCAGCTCGTTGACGATGTCCGTGTTCTTGATCTTCATCGCCTCGTCCACGGATTTCCCCTTCAGCCACTCGGTGGCCAGGCTGGACGACGCGATGGCGCTGCCGCACCCGAAGGTCTTGAACTTGGCGTCCTCGATGACCCCGGTATCCAGATTCACCTTGATCTGGAGCTTCATGACGTCGCCGCACTCCGGCGCCCCCACGAGCCCCGTCCCCACGCCCGGGATCTCCTTCGGGAAGGACCCCACGTTCCGCGGGTTGTTGTAGTGATCAATGACTTTCTCGCTATACGCCATTGACTCCTCCTCTATCGGTCGCTGATCCCTATTCGGCCTTCCAGTGGATTGACTTCAAGTCCACTCCCTCCTTCGCCAGCTCGTAGAGGGGGGACATTTCCCGAAGTCGAGTGACGACCTGGACCGTCCGATCCCCGACGTACTCCACCTCCTCCTCCATGGTGAACCGATGGAGGCCGAACCGGATGGACGAGTGGGCCAGCTCCGATCCCACCCCCAGCGCCGCGATCACATACGAGGGCTCCAGGGTCGCGGAGGTGCAGGCCGAGCCCGAGGCGAGGGCCACCTCTTTGTTCAGCCCCATGAGGACCGATTCCCCCTCCACGTAGGCGAAGGAGACGTTGAGATTGTGGGGGAGCCGCTTCTCCGGATGCCCGTTCAGGTACGCCTCGTCCAGCGAGGAGAGGATCTTGTCCTGGAGTTTGTCCCTGAGCGCCTTCAACCGGGCCCCCTCCTCAGCCATCGCTTCCCGGCAGATCTCGGCCGCCTTGCCGAAACCCACTGTCAAGGGGACCGGCACCGTCCCGGACCGCATTCCACGCTCATGGCCGCCGCCATCGATCATCGATGCGATCCGGACCCGGGGATTCTTGCGGCGGACGTAGAGCGCCCCGACTCCCTTCGGGCCGTAGATCATGTGGGCGGTACAGGAGAGGAGGTCAATGGCCATGGCTTCGACATCTACGGGGATTTTCCCCACGGCCTGAGTCCCGTCGCAGTGGAAAAGGATCGCCCTCTGCTTGGCCAGCTTGCCGATCTCGGCGATCGGCTGGATCGTGCCGATTTCGTTGTTGGCGAACATCACGGAGATCAGGATCGTTTTGTCGGTAATTGCCTTGCGGACTTCCTCAACGTCGACGAGGCCGTCAGCCCCCACGGGGACATAGGTGACCTGGTACCCCTGGCGCTCGAGCCGCTTGCACACGTCGAGACCGGCCCGCTGCTCGATCCCGGTCGTGACGATGTGGGTGCCCTTCTCCCGGTACATCTCGGCCACGCCCTTCAGAGCCAGGTTGATCGCCTCGGTCCCCCCGGAGGTGAAGACGATTTCCTTCGGATCCCGGGCGCCGATCAGCTTGGCCACCTGCTCGCGGGCCTTGTCCGCTGCGGCCTCCGCCTCCCAGCCGAAGGGATGGTTGCGGCTGCCGGGGTGGCCGAACTTCTCGGTGAAGTAGGGGATCATCACCTCCAGCACGCGCGGGTCCACCGGGGTCGTGGAGTGGCTGTCCATGAAAATGGGAAACTTCAACGCCATGACTGGTTCTCCTAATTCACCGTGGTGAGGTCTTGGATGGGAACGGTTTCGCGGGTCAGCTCAGCCAGGGTCATCGTGTCCAGGAGATAGCTGATGCTGGCCTGGATCTTCTGTACCGGGCTACGAAGGTTGCAGCGGGAATACTGCGGGCAGTCCAGGTCCTCCAGACAGCTCACAATATGAATGGGCCCCTCCAGGGCCCGCACGACCTGTCCCACCGTGATCTCCTCCGGCGAGCGTGCCAGCACATAGCCCCCCTTGGGGCCGTTGTGGCTGGCAATGAACCCCTTCTTCGCCAGGCGCTGAAGGATCTTGGCGAGAAGTTCCGGGGGCATGCCGAACTCTTCGGCGATCCGCTTTGCGCTGACCGCCCCGTCCTCCCCCTGGAGGACGATATAATTGATTGCCATCAGCCCATAATCGGCCCGCTTGGTGAAACGGAGCATACGACTTCCCCCGCCCTTCCTATCAGCGACTAGTTTGATCTCCGACCACTCTAGTCGGATTCTCCCATCCCCCCATCCTTTCTGTCAAGAGGAAATTATTGTTATGCCAAGCAAATCGTAGTTTGATTAAAGAGGGAACCGCCCTCACGGAGGGAATCCGTCTCGTTGCCGAGGGATTCCGGATCCGCGGCCTCGTATCCCTGATCGTCGGAGCGCGCTACTGCCAGGCCTCGCGGAGGCGGCGGGCGGCTTCGTCGGGGGGCACCTCGTTGATGAAAATGCCCCCCAGCCGGTTGGCCCGCTCGGGCTGGATGACGATCTCGAAGTGCCAGTGGTAATCGTCGCTGATCGTCGCCCACTCTCCCTGAAGGATCTTCGAGTGGAGGTTCGGCGCCGTGTGCAGGCTCAACTCGAAGGAGGGATTCCCCAGCCCCGTCACCAGGGCGCCGAAATATCCGGTGAGCAGGCGGGCGAGGTCGGCGGCTATCTCCGGCGACAACGTCTCATAGGCGCATGCGTGTTGCCGGGGCAAGACCCAGGTCTCGAAGGGAGAGCGCGCCGCGTAGGGGATCACGAGCAGGAAAAACGGCGTGAGACGCACGACGCGTTCATCGTCGGACAGCTCCTGGCGGAGGATGTCGCAGAAGAGGCAGCGGTGCTTGTACTGGTAGTAGTCTTGGGACTCCCAGAGCTCCCGACGAAGGTCGTCGAAGATGACCGGAATCGCTGTCACCCTGGAATACGGATGGGTCAAACGAGAACCGGGTTTTCGGTGTCGCCGGGTGATGAGGATGTCGCGGATCTTCGTGTCGCGCTTCAGATCGACGAGCCGATCCCGGTACATCCACAGTACGCGCTCGAGCTGGTCCGGGCCCATCGTAGCCAGCGTGTCCTCGTGGCTCGGACTCTCGATAATCAGCTCGCTGGCCCCGCGGGGGGTGATCTTGTCGTACATCCCCACCCCTTCGCGAACCAGGTCCCATTCCACACGAAAGTAAGGGTCGGCTTCCGGGATGACCCGCACCTGCCAGCCTGGACTATTGGGGGCGGACCCCTCCTTTCGATAGGCAGCAATCTCCGGCGGCGTGGCCGACTCGTTGCCGGGGCAGAAGGGACACTCGGCCCCCTCCGGCCCGACGGCGCCCCGCGGTCGCACCAGCACCCACTGTGAACGGGTCGGGTCCTTTCTCAGGTCACTCATGATTCCTCGGAGGGGGGCCACCCGGGCCCCCCCACGCCTCCGGCGTGGAAGCCCGGGTACCCGCCCCTTCCGACACCTTTCCCGGTGGGTTGCGCGGACCTTGTACCTACGCTGGAAGCGTGGGTGCGCGCTCGAACCGGCGGGGCGCCGCACCACCGGTGGACGCTAGAGTGTCTCATCTCCCATCATCCCCTTGTGAATGAACCCACAAAACAATAGCGGCGGGGTCCGCGGCTGTCAAGATCGCCGCATTTGTCGGTTTTCCACAGGATATGCGAGAATGGACCGGGCATGATTCAGCCAGCGGGAGGTGCGGCATGGTCGCGCGGCGCGTGATTGTGTTCTCGACCCCAACCTGAGCCCCCTGCCGAGCGACGAAAGAGTTTCTTTCGTCCAAGGGCGTCGCCTTCACCGACGTCAACGTGCTGGAGGATCAAGAGGCCCGGGAGGAGTTGGTTCGGCGAACCGGTCAGACGGCGGTGCCGGTGATCCTCGTGGACGAGGAAGTGGTCGTGGGCTTCGACAAAGGACGGCTTCAGCGCCTCTTGGGAATCTAGCGTCAGCGATCCCGTTCAACCTGGGTCTTGAGCTTCCTCAGGTGCTGGCGGGCCACATCCACCCAGTCCTTTTCCGCCGGGAGCAGCACCGCGATCTGGATGTAGCGCTCCCACTGGGCGATGGCCTCACGGGGATCCACTCTCTCGTAGACCAAGGCGAGGTTGTAGAGGGCTCCGGTGTGTTGGGGTTCGAGTTCCACCACTTTCCGGTACTCTCGGATGGCGTCCTCGTAGAGTCCCTTGTCCTCGTAGACTTCCCCGAGCCCCATGCGCGCCTCGAGGAACTGGGGGTCCAGCTCGATCGCCTTCTTGTAGGAGCCCACAGCCTCGTAGTACAGTCCCTTTTCCGCGAAGTAAATCTTCCCCAGGCTCATGTGCACCTTGGGATTTCCCGGATTGTAGAGGAGCGCTTTCTGGTAGCTTGAGATGGCGCCGTCCACGTCACTCTTGGCGGCCCTGGCGTCTCCGAGTCCGACATAGGCATCAGCGTAAAAGGGGCGGAGCTCCAGCGCTTTCTGGTAGGCCTCGACGGCCTGATCGAAGAGGCGGCGCGGGGCCGCGAGAAAGAGGTCACCGAGGGCCTTGTACGGCTCGGGGAAGGTTGGGTCGAGTTGGGTTGAGGCGCGAAACTGCGCCGCCGCCTTCCAGCGGTTCCCCAGCGACAAATGCGCCAGCCCGAGCGAGTACTGCGCCGCGACGAAGGTCGCGTCCAGCTCCACCGCCTTGCCGAGCAGGTCCGCCGCAGCCTCGTGGCCAGCCTGCGTTCCCAGGAGCGCGGCCCCGCGCCCTTTGACGAAGGCCTCGAAGGCGCGCAGCGACTTGGTGGACATGGCAGCCTTCTCGATCCTGGTGACCTCGGCATCGGTCACCGGGAGGTTGAGCGCGCGGATGTAGGCCAGCGGCAGGCCGGTGAGACGCTGCGGGATTTTCCCTTCCGGGACGGTGAGCGGCGGCAGCGCCCGCGGCTGGGCGTTCCCCCCCTTGAATTCCATATAGCGTGGCACCACGATAAGATCGCCCGAGACTCGCTTGACGTCGCCGTAAAAGGCCAGGTCCGCTCGGATGCTCCGTGCGGTTCGGAGGATGACTTCCTCCCCCCACGCCTCCGGCTGACCCAGCCGCCGGACCCTGAGCGGGTCCACGAGGATAAACGCAGGATGGTTCACCAAGGCGAGCGAAAGGAGGTGAGCCACCCCCTCCCCCAGCCATTGCTCCTCCCGCTCAAGTTCCAGCGGCTGGAACGGCAGAACCAGAAGCGACCACGCCGTCGTCGAAGCCGGAACTTCTGCCGCTGTCAGCAAGGCAGCAGAGAGGAGCAACACACCGAGCCACGCCGGCAGCCAACACCCTCGCCCCTTACGCCCCATGGGTCCGACCTCCCTGTGCCGAAGAGGTTCCCCACGCTGCCCCGAGGCCTCTCAACCGGGTGAAAAACCCTGGGCCGATCCGCCTGAGCGCGATCTCCGGCAGCAGCATCACCGCCACGCACCCGACGAGCCAGGGCCAGAGCTCGACCGAGAGCCGGGAGTGCCGCCGAGCCTGGAGGAACGCGTCCTTCGGCTCAGCCGCAGCCCCACCTCCGGTGAGCTCCGCCACTTCACGCAGCAGCGTTTCGTCCACCCCCAGATCCCTGAACTCCTGAGCATAGGGTACCACCAACCCTGCCAGCTGGGAGCCAACCATTCTCTCGGCTCGGCGTTGGGCCAGCCCGACGAGGTAGACGCCCTCCTCGGGCGCCGGGAACCGCCCCCGGTAGCGGCCCGGAGCGACCTGTTCCAGCTCCACCACGGAACGTTGCTTGTCCGGGGCGACAACTCCGACCTCGGCCTCCAGGAAATTGATGAACTCTCCCCTTGCGTCAACGGCGTCCACCGTTATTTCACCGAATCCGTCCCGTCGCTCGACGGTTGCCACGGTGTCGCTCCGGCTGCCGGTCCGGAGAGTCCAGCGCGTCAGCTGGCCCCAGAACTTGTTAAAGGCCCCCCAACGGAGCCAGAGGACCCCCCACTTCGCCTTCGCGTCCGACGTGAACGCAGCCGTCCGTCCCAGCCCGTACCGCCACGTGGCCAGCAGCGGGTCCTCCTGATGGGTCATGAGCAGCTGCTCGGCGGTCCCCTTGAGCGTCGTGGCCACGTACCCGCCCAGCGGCGGCGAATTCTTCCAGTCGATATCCTGGAGAACCTCGTGGCTTGAGCTCGACACGATCGGCCTGAACGGCTGTTCGATCAGCGAGGCCTTCGAGGCCAGCTGGGTTTCCAGGGTGAAGATCCGGGGAATCGTCTGGGTGTCCTCGGTGTAGTAGAAGCGCCCGCGGCCCCATTTGGCGATGTCGAACATGAGCTGGACGTCGGCATCCTTGCCGATGGCGACGGAGGACACGGTGATCTTGTCTTTGGCCATGCGGCGGATGAGGCCGGCAAAGTCGCCGCGGGTCATTTGCCCGTCCGAGAGGAAGATGACGTGCTTCAGCAGAGCCTGGCGGTCGAAGAGGGCCCGGTACGCTTCCTTGAGCGCCGGGTAGCCGTCCGTGCCTCCCCCCGCCTTGATCGTCGCGACGGAGTGGTGGATGGACGACCTGTTCCGCGCAGTCTGCATCGGGACATCCCACACGAACTCGGTGTCCCAGCTCATCACCCCCACCTCGTTGCGCTCGTCCAGGAGGTCCACCACCAGGTGCCCGGCCTCTTTGGCGATGTCGAGCTTCGTGACCTTTTCGTCGGTGGACATGGCCATGGAGCCCGAGCGATCGATGGACAAAACCACGGCGAGGCTGGGGATCTCGATCCGCTGCTTCACCTCCATCGTGACCGGCAGCGCTTCTTCGATGGGGGTGCGGTAGTAGCCGCCGAGGCCGAAGCTCTCCTCCCCACCTAGCATGATGAGCCCACCTCCATGGTCGCGCACGTAGTCGCGGATGTACTCCATCTGCTTCTTCGTGAGCTTGAGCGAGGAGACATTGGAGAGGATCAGGCCGTCGTACTTCTGGAGCCCCGCCATGTCCTTGGGAATCCGCTCGGGGTCCACGACCTCCACGTCGATGTGCTGCGTGCGGAGGGCCGCGCCCAAGGCCTGCGCATGCGACCGGTCCTTTTCGGCCAGCAGGACTTGAGGCCGTCCCCGGACCACCACGGTCCCCACAGCCCGGTTGTTTTCCTCGATCGTGTCCCCTTCCACCTCAATGGCCGCCTGGTAGACGTGGATCCCGCGCTGTTCCAACGACTGGCGGTAGGTGAAGACGTTCTTGCCGGGGGACAGCCGCACCACTTGAGACCCGAGGAACTCTCCGTTGCGAAACAGCGAGAGCCGCCCCTGGGTTTCCTGCTGACTCCAGGCGACGACCTTGGCGTCGAACGGCTCGCCGAACTTCACCTCCTGCGGCAGGAGCATGGACTCGACCACGACCTCCTGGAGGAAGGTCAGGGGCGTCGGGACATACTGGATGTCGGCCCCCGCGTCCTTGGCCGCCTGCGCGACCGCCAGCGCGTTGCCCGCGTTCTGGCGACCGTCGGTGAGCAGGACGAGACGGTTGGCGTGGCCCGCGGGCAGCGTGGCCAGCGCGAGCTGGATGGCCTGGGCCAGGTTAGTTCCCCGGCCCGGCACCCGGGTCCGGGGGCGCTCCAGCTTCGGCTTCGGGTTGAGCGGCTGGTCCAGCACCGCCTCTTGGCCGAAGACGATGAGCCCCGCCTGATCGCCCTCCTGCATGCCGGTCAAAGCCTGGACCGCGAACCGGTAGGCATTCTCACGGGCGGCGAGGCTGACGCTGTCGGACATATCCAACAAGAACATGACGTTCAGCCGGTCCACCCAGCGCGGGACTACCGGACGCAGCAGCGCCCCAAGGAGGAGGATCACCAGGGCGCACCGGAGCCCGAGGGCCCACCGGTCGCCAGTCCCGTGGGGAAGCGTGAGGCGCCCCGCGGTTTGGCGACGCCAGTACAGCAGGCCCTCGATCACGAGGAGGGCGGCCGCCAGGAGGACAAACACCCCCCAAAGCTCGCGCTGGAGCGGGACCGCCTGAGCTTCAGACGGCCGGGCGCCCTTCCGCGTCGGAAGGGGCCGGGGAGTGATATCCGACTCCTCGGCGTTCATGAGGTTCACTGCGACCCGGGTCTCTCCACGCGCGGTGACCACGGTGTAGACCCCGACCTGACCGGTCTCGGTGAAGCTGGCGAGTCCACGCGTCACCTGTGCGTCCACACTGCGCCCCGACGGGGTGGTCACCCGGGCGGAGGTGATCCCGTGCTCCACGGGGAGAAGGATCGGCTGGCCCGCCTGCAGCTGAAAGGTCGTCAGATCGAGGCCGGCCGGGTGAAGCCAGCGGAGCCCGTTCGAGAGCATGACCGGAAACGCAACGCGAAGGGGAAAATCCGTCTTGAACAGGTCGAAGCCGAAAAAGACGGCCTTCCGCCGCGGCTCCTCCACCACGTAGATCAGCGGGCCCCCGACCCCTTCGACCAGGGTCTTGCCCGCCGCCAGCGGGCGCACCCGGAGGCCTTCCTCGACGATCACCTTGGAAAAGTCGACGTGCCGCATGATCGGGTGCGATCGGTCCCAGTCCATGATGACCGGCTGCTCAAGCCGGCCCAGGTTCTCCAGTGGAACGTCAGGCGGCGTGGTGTTGATCAAGACGTACCGTCCCGCCCCGATTCGGGCGGGGCTCACGCTGTCCAGGACCACCACGTCGAAGGCCTCCATACCCCCCTGATAAGACTCGGGCGTGCGCACCTCCAGCGTGACCTGGGGATCGGCCTTCAGGGCTTTCTCGAGGAACAGGTTGCCCGGGCTCACCAGCAACACCTGCATCTGGCCGGGCGGGGGGATGACGGCGTAGGCCACGTTGTCGGAGCTGAGGTCGTCGGTGAGGTGTAGGCGCGCGCGCACCACACCCGCGCCCGAGTGGCTGAACGGAAGCACGACCGACCGACGCACGTGCGGGGCCAGGGTCAGCGATTGCTCCGCGATCTGCTGCTCCTCCAGGTCCAGTGTGAAGGTGAACGACTGAGGCTCCTCGGAGAAGTTGACCACCGACGCAAACGCCTCGTAGCCGAAGGCGCCGAAGAACGCCTTCCGAACCGCCAGGTTCGTGATCCCGACGTTCCGGCCGCGCCGCCCGACTCCCACCCACTGCAGGCGGGGGTCGTCACTCCCATCTCCCGGCGACGGAGCATGGGCGCCGTCGGTGAAGACGTGGATCTCGGCGCCTGGGTCTTGGGCGGTCAGGGCCCGGGCCGTGCGGATCGCCTCGCTCAGCCGGTCCGGGAGATCTCGGCCATTGACAGCCTTGACGGCGGAGGTGATCCGCTCGCGGTCCCGGGAGAAGGGGACGAGGACCCGGGGCTGCATTCCCGCCTCGATCACCATCACCTCGGCGCCGGAGGGGAGCCGATTCACTAACGCCAGAGCCTCCCGCTGCGCCGCGACAAAGCGCGAGGGCGACACGTCGGTAGCCCTCATGGAGGCGGAGGGGTCCAGGATCACGACGGTCCGCTGGGCCCCCTGCCCCGTGATCGTCACAACCGGCCGCGCCACGGCCACGGTCAGGGCGAGGAGGGCCAGGAGCTGAAGGAGGAGGAGGGGATCACGCTGGAGGCGCTGGAAAAAGGCCGACGCCTCGCGATCCCGAAGGGACGGATCCCAGAGAAGCAGGCTGGAGACGATGCGCTCGCGCCGTCGGACCTTGAGGAAATACAGGAGAAGCAGCGGGACGGACAGCGCCAACAACAGGAAGGCCAAGGGGGAGAGAAAGCTCATACGAGCAGGAGCCCTTTGAGCTGTCTCAACACGAACTCCTCCACGGGGATATCCGTGGTCACGCGGTGATAACTGATCTCATGGGCGTGGCAGAACGCCTCGGCGCTTTCGAGAAATTGTTGGAGCCGGTGGCCGTAGCTCCGCAGCGCCTCGCGGTCGAGGGTGAGCTGGCGGATCTCCCCCGTCTCCGCATCCCGCAAGCGAAGGTCGCCGGCGAAGGACGGGTTCATCTCCTCCGGGGCGAGAAGATGGACCACATGCACGTCGAAGCGTCGCTCTTGGAGCGCCCGCAGCCCGGCCTCGTACCCCGCCGGATCCAGAAGATCGGAGATCAGGACGGCGAGCCCGGCCTCCCGGGACCTGAGGGCATAGCTGGCGAGGCCGTTGCTCAGCGACGTGGCCCCGCCTGCGCGGAGCTGACCCAGAAAGCCGAGGAGCGGAAGCACCTGGGCGCGGCCGCGGGCCGGCGACCATCCCTCCGTCACCCGCTCCCTCACGATCCCCACCCCCACACGCTCATAATTCACGAGCGCCACAAACCCGAGGGCGGCGGCCAGCCGGGTCGCATATCGAAGCTTCGTCGGTTCTCCGTAGTCCATCGACGCCGAGGCGTCCATCAGCAGATGCAGGCAGAGGTCCTCTTCGTCCACGAAGAGCTTCAGATAGAGCCGATCGAGCCGGCCGTAAATGTTCCAATCCACGTAGCGGAGGTCGTCCCCGACCCCGTAGGGGCGGTAGTCCACGAACTCCACGCTGCTCCCCCGGTGGGGGCTCTTGCGGTCGCCTTTGACCCGACCCCGGAACGTCCGCTTGGAGGCCAGGGCGAGCCGCTCCAGTTGGGCGAGGAATTCGGCGCTGAAGAACTCCTGCGCCCGCTCCGCCGCCACGGCCATTATTTTCGCTCCTCCAGCGAGTCGAAGTACTCCTTCACCTGCGCCTGGTAGTCCCGGGGGACCTGCTCCCGGGCCATGGCCTCTTCCATCATCTTCCGGTACTGGCCGAACACACCCAGGTATTGAAGCCGTGAGGGGACACTCGCACCCTTGCCGAGGAGGTTGGTGTCGTATCCCTCCTTCCTGCCGGAGCGGGATTCACCCTCGACCCCGGCATCGTAAGGGATGGCGCGGAGGCGCTCCGTAGCGTCACCCTTGGGGTTCGGGCTGCGTCCCTTGCCCGGCAACAGTCCCTCGCCCTCGCTGAAGTCGGCCTCCATTTCACCCCCGCCGCCCCGGCCGCGGCCGCCGCGGTCCTCCTCGCGCCCACCCCGGAGTCCGCGGCCGTCCCGACCCCGCTCCTCCATCGCCCGCATCCTGGAGAGCGCCTTCTCCATCGCCTCCAGCGCGCGATCGGTCTGCCCCGCGTCCAGGGCTTCCAGCCCCTCCCCGATGTCGCCGCCCCAATTGCCGCCCTTGCGCCCCATGCGCTCCATCTCCTCCAGCAGGTCACGGAGTTTCTGGGGGGAGAGCTGGTCAGGGCGAAGGCCCCCGAACAGAGCCTTTCTCTTCTGGAAGAGCAATTTGTACTGGCTCTGGGTGAAGTCCCGCTTCAGGTCCGGAAGGCGATCAACCTGCTCGAGCATCCGGAGCCGCTCGTCACCCTTTTTGAGGAAGCTGTTGAAGTCGGGGCGCTGGGCTGCGAGGGCGGTATCCCTGAAGAGGGCGGAGAGGTCGCCGGGGTGGCTGCCGCCGGGGGAGCCCTGGCGGACGGCAAGGGTCCTCTCCAACGTCTCGACGTGCTGAAGCGGCTGCCGCTTGTCCGTCTTGGGCCGTTCGTCGGTGAGGACTTTCCCTGCCCGCTCCTCCGGCGACTCCGAATCCTGGAGGGGCGAAAGGGCGGGCAGCCTCCCGGTCGGAAGCGGGATCGACGGGGCCAGGGCCAGGACGACCATCAAGAACACCGGGACCGGGAGGAGCTTCAGCTCCCTGGGCCAGATGCGCGAGACGACGCCGCGCCCGTCGAGCCCCGTGATGCGAGCCGTGACGTCGGCCACCAGGAGATCCACCAGGGGAGTCCGGTCAGGCCGGCTCGCCCACTCCAAGGCCGTCGCGACCCGATCTCGAAGCGCGAACGCCCGGTCAGCCACGCGCGCCACATCCTCGGCGGAGAGCCGCAGCGCGAACCCGTGGAGCGCCCCGGCGGCCGCACCAAGCCCCACAAGGCCGAGGGAAACGATGGGGGCGATGTGACCGACGGCCCCCTTGAAGAGGAGCGGGACGAGCCCGACGATCGCCCCGTAGAACGCCCCGCGGAGTCCGTAGAACTCAGCGCGGCGTTTTTTGATCTGCCAGCGGACTTGACCGATAAGACGCTCGAGGACGTCCGAACCCGCCATGATCGGTCCTCCTCCGGCCTAGCGCAAAAACACTTCTTTTCCCCGGCGACTCACACCCTCGGCCTGCTCGAGCACCTGCCCGATCAGGTGGTCGACGTCCACGCCTTCCGCTTCGCCGTCGAAGTTCAGGATGATCCGATGGCGGAGTGCCGGCCGTGCCACGGCGTGCAGATCCTCCACGCTCACGTTGTATCGGCCCTCGGCCAGCGCACGGACCTTGCCGCCCAGCACCAGCGCCTGGGCTCCCCGCGGGCTCGATCCGTACCGCACGAACCGGCGCACGACCTCGGGGGCGTGCTCGCACTGAGCCTGGGTGGCCATGACGATGAGGGAAGCCAGTTCCCGAACGTGCGCCGCGATCGGGACTTCCCGGACCAGCTCCCGGAAGCGCAGCACTTCGGGACCGGTCATGACCCGCCACACCTCGGCCTCCCGGGTCCGGGTCGTCCGATCAATGATCTCGTTTAACTCCTCCAGCGCCGGGTACGTCACACGGAGCTTGAAGAGGAACCGGTCGAGCTGGGCCTCGGGGAGCGGATACGTTCCCTCCATCTCGATAGGGTTCTGGGTGGCCAGGACGAAGAACGGCGACGGAAGGGGGTGGGAAGCCCCCGAAACCGTCACGTTCCCCTCCTGCATCCCCTCCAGGAGCGCCGACTGGGTCTTGGGAGTGGCCCGGTTCACCTCGTCAGCCAGACGGATATGGGCGAAGATCGGCCCCTTCTGAAACTGGAAGTGCTTGCGACCTTCGGCGTCCTCCAGGATGATGTTCGTCCCGATAATGTCGGCGGGCATGAGGTCCGGGGTGAACTGGATTCGGGAAAAGGAGAAATCGAGTCCCGCCGCCAGAGTCTTGATCAGGAGAGTTTTGCCGAGACCCGGCACCCCCTCGAGCAGGACATGCCCCCCGGCAAACAGACCGACCAGGACGTGGGTGATGACCTCATCGTATCCCACGATCACCTTCTGGACTTCGGCCTTCAGGCCCCCGAACGCCCCGACGAACTCCTGGACTCGATCACCATGGCCCATCATGCGCTCCCTTCGGTGGTGCCGCCGACATCCACCCCTTTGGTCTACCCTAACAGCTTATTCCGCTAGACGCCAAGCTTTGCAGTCTGGCCGAGCAGTTCGCCCCATTATGGGGTTTGACCCCGGTCGAGTCAATGAGCCCCACCAGTCCGATTCCTGACACCGGGCACCCTTCACCCTCGGTTCGAGCAAGGACCGTACCATTTCGACGCCTCCCGGACGAGAACGTCGCCGGCTGACGGGGCCGGCACCAGTCGCTGATACTGAACAAGGTAGCCCTGCACCTCCCTCTCCGGCGGATAGAGGGCCCGAACCCGAGTCTGCCCTATCAGCCCGAGCCACCGCCTCAGCCCAGGATCCTCCAGGAGCCGGACGGCCTTGGCCTCGAACTCTCCCGGCTCCCTGAAGAGGAATCCCGTCACCCCATCCTCGACGAGAGAGCGGTTGCCTTCGATGTCAGAGGCCAAAACCGCTCGGCCGCACGCCATGCCCTCGAGGACGGAGTTGGCCATGCCACCCTCGGAGAGCGAACAGTTCAGCACCACGTCGGATGCCTCCAGGAGCGACCGCATCTGCCGGTAGGGCACCGTGCCCAGGTACGCCGCCCAGCGATGCCCGGCGAGGGCCCGCAGCAACCGCTCGCCCTCTTCCGGATCGAGGATCGGGCCGGCATAGACCAGTCGGAGGTGAGGGAAACGGGGCGCCAGTCGCTCACAGGAGGCCAGCGGAAAGAGCGGCTTCTTCACCATCCGGATCCCCGCCGGGAAGAGGAAGATAACGGCCCCCGGAGGGAGCTCGAGCCGCTCGGCGAGAGGGTAAGGGGAGCCCTCTTCGAGCCAGGCGCTTTGGGGGATCACGACGATCTTCGCGGCCAGGTCCGGGAGGGCGTTGGAAATCTTGCTCAGCATCGTTTCATGGAAGACCGTCACGGTCGCGGCGCCCTCGAGAACCCGACGGACCGTCTGGGCTCGCTCGGGATCGAAGAGATCGTGGTTGCCGTCGGTCCCGGTGATCGTGACGAGCAGCGGCACCCCGAGTTTCCTCGCGATCCTGAGGGCCAGCGGTCCCACCCGGAAGGCGTGGAAGGCGTGGATCAGGGCGGGACGGTACCCCTCCATTTCCCGCTCGACCTGGGCTTCGGCGATGACGGAGCAATCCCAGACACCGAGCTCCACCCCGCGCTGCCGGAGGTGGCGCGCGACCCGGTTCACGGTAATGGCATTGCCGCGGACCGAGGGAAAGTCGAACGGAGTCAAGAGGCCGAGGCGCACAGTTGACCCAGGTTACACGCACCCCTCACCGAATGCAATCGAGCGGCCCCTTCCGCCCCTTCCGCTCATGACCGGGAAGGCTCTCCGGCGCAGCGGAAGCCGATCAGGATGTGGCGACTGGTTGCCGGCCGCGTGTGACGGAATGCCGGGCGGCACAGGCCGGCCTCGTCGTCCCAGGCGCAACCTTTGACCGCCCGAAGACGCGGCTCCCCCTTTTCCCACTCAGCCTCGCTCGGGAGACGAAGGCCACGCCAGCGGCAGTAGGCCTCGGCGTCCCCCGCGCTCACGAGCACCACGGGATGATCCTCCCACCCCGCAGGCGGCCGGGCGTCACGCCCCAGGAAGCGCGTCCAGCCGACGCTCAGCCTCATCGCTCCCCATCCAGAAAGGCCCCGGCGGGATCAGCACCATCCGCGACGCATCCGGGCAGCAGAGGGCAGCGCCCGGCGCGGCCGCCAGGCCGACAATGACAAGAAGCGCCGCCGAGAGGCCGACGGCGGTCACCGGGCGGCCAGCGCTTGGGTGACGATCTTCTCAAAAATCGGATCGAGCTCGGCGCCCACCTTGACGACTTCCGGGTGCGGATAGGCCTTGAACGCCACGGAGGGCTTTACGTAGGTCAGCGTCGCGGTCCCGGTTCTCATGGAGGTAGATTCGGAGCGGGGCCTCGATCCCGGCCTCCGGAACGGCGTTCACAATGCGCACCGCGTAATCGTTTCGGAAGAGCATGAAGACCTGGTTCCCGGCGATCTTGACGCCGCGAGCCGCCGCCCCCCGCTGGGCGTTGGCGTGGCAGACGAGCGCCATCTTCGCATCGCCGACGGCCTTTTCCAGCGCCTCTGCCACCGTGGCGAACGGAGCCTTGGAGGTCAGCATGACCTTCCCTTCCTGGGCTGTCACGAGCGCTGCCGGGAGGAAGAAGGCCACGGCGATACTCAGCAGCGAAAGAGATCGCATATAGGGCCTCCGTGCTCGTCAGGTCAACGGAATTTCCTGGACAAAGACGGTGAAGGACGAGGACCGGGCGGTCCGCAGGGCCGCCCGGATCTGCGCCGTCCCCTTCCCCGCCCCGCTGGCGAGGAGCGACTCGAAGAAGCCGGCATAAAAGTGATCGGGATAGACGGTGACGGCGATCCTCAACGTGAGTCCGGCGCCGGTGAGCCTCCGGCGGTATTGAAACGTCAGGGTTTCGCCCGGCGCAAGGCGCGTGTCGAAGAGTTCCCGGGAGAGGTCCAGGGTCACCTCGCGCGCGATGACCTTTTCCCGACGGCTTCCGGCCAGCATCCGGCCTGATCGGTCCACCAGCTCGCCTGATACCACCACCCGGGGCGTCACGTAGGTGGGGAAGTAGTGGCCAACCTTGCTGTTCGTAATCGTGAGCGTGGCCATCACCGTGTCACCCGGCGCGTATCGCTGCTTGTCGGTGGAGAAGGCCAGCGTCAGGCCCGACCGGACCATCTCCGCGTCGTGGATCCCGCGCCAGAGATGCCGCCGGTCCGGCATGTGGCACTCCTGGCAGTGGACCCCCGACCGGCCGAAAGGGCCGGCCTTCCACTCCTCGTACGTGTTCTCCAGCAGTTTGCCGTTGAGGGCGAAGCCGTCTGGGGGGAACTGGTGGCAGTCTTTGCAGAATTCCGCCCCGAGGAAGGCGGGCGTCCGGACCACCCCGTTATGAGGAAGGCGCTCGCGCGGCAGCTCGCTCAGGAGCAACCCGTCGCGCGTCGGCGGCCCGAAGCGCTGGTGCCCGCGCACGTGACAGGCCGCGCACGCAAGCCCCCTCGCCTGGAGCTTGGCATCGAAGACCGGATTAGGGACAAATCCGCCCTTCCGGCCGGAGATCTTCTCCTGCTGCTCGCTCAACGGCGCGTGGCAGGTATAGCACGCCAGAGCCGATTCGGGGTCGCTGCCGAGCATCTCGACAAGCTGTCCCTTGACCCCCGGCCCCATGCTCTTGGCGTGGAGGCTCTCCTTCCAGTCCGCGAGCTGTGCGGGGTGACAGGTGCCGCAGCTCTCGGGCAGGAGCGAAACTTCGAGCGGGGTGAAGCGGGCGGGCGGGCGGCCCTGGGGCGCCACCGGACGCGACCAGTGCCGGCGCAAGAACTCCAGCTGCTCGGCCTCCGTCCACTGCTGCTGCGCTTCGGCTCCCGAGAGAAGAAGCAGGAAGGCGACAACGAGGAGAAGAAAGAGGGGGCGAGGGGAGCAAGCCATCGCCCCCTATTCTAGCCTCTTACTTTTTCGGCGCGCAGGGTTGCTTGGCCGCGCAGGGCTGTTTGGCAGCGCACGGTTGCTTCGCCGCGCACGGCTGAGTCGCGGCCTGTGCCGTCTTCACCTCCTGGATGGCCAGGATCCGCTGGCCGCCCGGAGCCGTGTAGAGAGTCCCCTTGACCGTCACCATCCGCTCGAAGTGCTCGCGGAGCGGCGCGTTGGGGTCTTTGAACGGCGCATCGGCCATGACGGTGTAGAGGACGTTGGCCTTCTCGTCCAGGAGGGCCATTCGCACCCCGGCCTTATCGCAGCCGATGGCGCACTCCCGGTGGCTCTCCCCCTTGAGCCCAGCCGGCCAGATGCAGACGTTGTCCACCACGCGCCCCGTTACCGTGACGGGCTTTCCCTTCCCCTGGGCCCAGACCGGCGCCGCGAGAACCGCCAGAGCCAGTACCACCAGGAGAGCGACTCGACACATCGCGTTCATCAGGACGCCTCCTTTTTTGAAAATCCGCGGAATCCCGTTTGCCCTTAAAACATCTCAAGGGGTGGGGGTATTCCCCGGGGGGCGCGTTGCTGAACTTTAGTGGCCCGTGCTAAGGTGGTGAAAATTCGAGATGGACGGGAGGCAAGGGTGGCGAAGAAGCCGTCCGAGCCGAATTGCCGGGAGATCGTAGACCTGCTGGCCGAGTACCTTGACGGCAGCCTCGAGCCTGCCACGGCCCGGAGGCTCAGATCCCACCTGGAGGGCTGCGCCCCCTGCGTCGCCTTCGTGAATACCTACAAGGGAACCGTCAAGGCCGCCCGGCGCCTCAAGGAAACCGACATCCCCCCTGAGCTCAAGGATCGGCTCCTCTCCTTCCTCCGCGAACGCAAGATTCCCTAGCCTTCAGAGAAGGCGGCGCCGGAGGTAGGCGCTCAGAACGTCCACGAGCGTCACCATCACATAGATCGCCAGGATCAGCGTCAGCAGCTGGTTTTCCAAGAACAGGCTGATCGCGATGTAGATCCGCTGGCCCAGGCCCCCTGCCCCCACGAAGCCCATGACGGCCGCCGCCCGGATGTTCACCTCCCAGCGGTAGAGGGCGTAGGAGAAGCACTGGGGAGCGGCCTGGGGGAGGATGCCGTAGAAAAGAATCGCCAAGCGCCCCGCGCCCGAGCTCCCGAGGGCCTCGATCGGCCGGGGATTCACGTCCTCGAGCACCTCACCGAAGAGCTTGCCGAGCACCCCGCCCGTGTGAAACCCTAGCGCCAGGACACCGGGAAACGGTCCGAGCCCCACCAGGAGTACGAAGATCAACGCCCACACGATCTCGGGAATCGTCCTGAGAATGTTGAGGCTGGCCTTGGCGGTCACAAAGATTCCCACCCGGATGCCCTTCGACACGGGCCCGAGTCGCCGCCCCTCGTAGAGGATCCCCCGGTAGAGCAGGCTGCGGGTCGTCAGCACTGCGAGCGGCAGCGCGATGAGGACGGCGAGGAATGAACCGACGAAGGAAATGGCGAAGGTCTCCACGGCCCCCAGGGCGGCGTCCCTGAGCGTCTTCGCCGACAAGTCAGGGGGGAAGAGCTTGACGACGTACGTCACGATCTGATGTCGCCCCTCGCCGCCCAGGAGGCCCGGCAGATCTACCTGGGTCCCCCGGTAGCTCCAGACGATCAGCAGGGCGAACCCCGCCGACGCGACCCACGGCCACATCGCCCGCCGGGCTTCGGTCCTCACCGCCGGGTACCCGCGCCGAAGGCGTGGGTGCGCGCGCGGATCTTCCCGCTCACGAAGTCCACGCCCGCCACCAGGACAAACAAGAGCCCCAGGATCGTCACCACCTCGTTGAACTGGAACATCCGCATGGAGAGCTCCACCTGCTGGCCGAGGCCGCCGGCCCCGACGAACCCGAGGATCGCGGAGGCGCGGATGGCGCACTCCCAGCGGTAGAGCGTGTAGGTGATGACGTTGGGCAGGGCCTGGGGCAGGAGACCGTAGAGGGCGATCCCCAGC
>JACQWA010000249.1 GCA_016209425.1 Candidatus Rokuibacteriota bacterium | reverse complement strand
TCGTCTCGGATCCAGAGCTGAAGGTGCGAGAGGCAGAGGTCTCGAAGGCCGTCAACGAGCTCTACCCCGGGTGCGGCCCGGTGAAGCTCTATCGGACGGCCGACGGCCAGGTCGGTTTCGAGCTCCGCGTCGCGATTACTGCCGGCGACAAGAAGCGTCTCGATCAGCTGTACTCGGCGGTCATGAAGGTCCTGGGCCAAAAGCGAGGGCGCCCCGCGGGCGTCAAGACGATTCAGACCAAACTCCGCTTGCCTGAGCCCGTATATGAGGATTTGAAAAAGGCGGCCGCCGAGTCTCATCGGAGCATGTCGAACATCGTCGCTGAGTGCTTGGTAGCGAGGCTACGCGCCCCGCGGAGGAAGAGGGCTGCTGTAAGCTGAGCAGCCCGGCGAACCTCGGACTGCCCCTTCCCGTTCGCAAGGCCGATACCGGGACATTGGACGGCCGAGCAGATGGGGCCGGTGCCACGGGTCGCCAACCCCATGCGGCTGCGTTCCCGTGCTTCGCCTGCGCGGCGTGCCAGAGGCCCTCCGGCATAATGCGCGGAATAGCGTGATGAGTGAAGACCCACTCGTCTTGAACCAGCCTGGCCCTTCCGCGCTTCTTGCCAGGTTCCCAGTATGGCGCTTCCCTATAGCCAGAGTGCCAATGTATCCGGGGCTTGGCAGAATGAGTTCTGGGGGAGATGAATGCCTGAGTTTGGCGCCGGTGCTTTATCTAGCACCCGGCTTATCTGCCCGCAGTGAGCTTCTCGACCTCCTCAACGATGAACGGTTTGTATCCCTTCGCGCGGAGGTCGATGAGTTTGGATAGAGCCTCGGCACGATCCGAGAATGGTCCAACCCGCACCCGCAGAAGCAGCTCGGGGCCGTGCGACAGGGCCAGGTTCTGCTCGCGGAGGCGACTAGCCAGCCGGCCTACCGCGTCGGGGTTTCTAAAGGCGCCGACCTGAACCCAGTAGGACGTGGCGGTCACGGGGGTCGTGCCCGCTGCCGACGGTGCAGGCTCGACGCCGGCGCGGGCACCCTCGGCAGCCTCGTGCTGGCCGGAGTCGGGACGCCTCGGGCTGAGCGCTATCGGCGGGTCGTCCTCAATGCGCGGTGGTCGCGGCATGGCCGGGTCGATTGAGGCGGTTTCCGCGGGGACCGTCGATACATGCCGCGGCCCGGCGGTCTTGGCCTTCATCCGAGCCACGAGCTCTGGATAGGACCAACCCCGGATGACCCTGTGGAACTGAGCGCGGTAATTCGCCACGAGGCTGACACCCTCGAGTACGACGTCACGAATCGCCCAGCGCTCGCCGAGCTTGGTCATCTGGTAGTCGAGGAGTATCTCGCCTCCATCCCGACTCCCAAGCGCGGTCCGGACGGTCGCCGCGTCCCGGTTGACCGACTCGCCGAGGAAGCGGACCCTGACACCAGCATTCAGGCCGGCCTTCGCCGCCACCTGTAAGACATAGGAACGCTCCAAGAGGTCGGCAAATAGCTGGACGAACTCTTCCTGCTCTGCTGGTGTCCGCGCTTGCCACTCACGCCCCAGCGCGAGTTCGGCGGCCTCCCGGTAGTCGAAGGCATGGTTGACGCGCTTGCGGAAGGCGATCAGGCGCTCCGTCGGCTGTCCTTTTATCTCGGGCTCGGCGAGAATTTGGTTAACCTCAGCGAAAAAGTCGCGCAGAGTCTCGGTAGGCGATTCCGCCCGGACTTCGGGGCGGTCCAGCAGCATGAGCGCGAGACACGCCGCAGCTACGATCAAGCGGTGACGCGCGATAGTCACGAACGGAGCATAGCGCGGACGTCCTGGTTTTAGAGAGCTTTTTCTTCATCCCGGGCCGGGGGGAGGACCGCAAGGGGGGCACCGGCCCCCCTCCGATCTCCTAGAGGCCGAGGTAGGCTTCTTTGATCGCGGGGTCATTCAGGAGGTCACGAGCCGCTCCCTCTTTGACGATCCGGCCAGTTTCCAGGACGTAGGCGCGGTGGGCGATCTCCAGGGCCTGATGAACGTTCTGCTCCACCAGCAGCACGGTGACGCCCTGGTCATTAATCTCCGCGATGACGCGGAAGAGTTCGGCTACCAGGCGCGGGGCCAAGCCGAGCGAGGGCTCGTCGAGCATGAGGAGCTTGGGCCTCGCCATGAGGGCGCGGCCGATGGCCAGCATCTGCTGCTCGCCCCCCGAGAGCGTTCCCGCCAATTGCCCCATCCGCTCGTGGAGTCGGGGGAAGAGAGCGAACACCCACCCCAGACTCTCCTGGCTCCTTGGCCGCGCCCCCTTGGGGTAGGCCCCCAGCTCAAGATTTTCCAGCACCGTCATTCCGGGCCAGAGCCGGCGCCCCTCCGGGATGTGGCTGATCCCGCGTGCGACGATCGCGTGAGGGGCCAGCCGGGCGATTTCGGCGCCGTCGAGCACGATCCTTCCCCCAGCGGGCCGAAGCACCCCGGAGATGGTGCGGAGGGTCGTGGTTTTGCCGGCTCCGTTGGAGCCTACCAGGGTCACGATCTCGCGTTCGCGGACCTCGAAGGAGACGCCCCAGAGGGCCTGAATGTCCCCGTAGAGGACGTGTAAGTCGTGGACGGTTAGCATGGCGGCCCGCCCAGTATCCGACGCGGTCTCCCCCCGGTCAAGAGATGCCTGATTTGACACTCTCACGTGCGGCAACGTAGAATATGCGTGGCCGTTTCCTCTAAGGACTTGTCCGGTCAGATACGTGGAAATCCCTGCCCTCGCGTGAATGTCCTCCCGCGGGCAGCAGAGTTCTAGAACAGTGGAGGATCGAGTGAACGGGCGCATTCCGCGCTATCTCCAGATCGCTGAGACCCTTCGCGAGCGTATCCGAGGTGGGGCGCTCGCCCGGGGCGCTCGCCTCGATAGCCAACGCGCGCTGGCGCGGGAGTTCGGGGTCACCCTGATGACCCTGAGGCAGGCTCTCGAACTCCTGGAGAAGGACGGGCTCATCGCCTGTCGCCACGGTCTGGGCACCTTTGTGGCCTCCCCCTCCATCGACTATGACATTCTCCACTTGCGGACCTTCGCGGGCGATCTCTCCGCGAAGGGCGAGGCTGTGGAGACCCGATTCCTCCGGAGCGACTTCCGCCCGCCGGATCGTCGGGTGGCCCAGGGCCTCAGACTCCGCACGGGCGAGGCCGTCTTCGTTCTCGATCGGCTCCGCCTGGTGAACCGGCACCCGATGAGCTATCAGCGATCCTTCCTTCCGGCAGGCATCGGGCGCGAGGTCGCGAAGGCGGATCTCGCGATCACGCCGCTTCGCAATGTTCTCAGGTTCAAGCTCGGAATCGAGGTCACCCGGGCTCGCGAAACGGTCTTTGCGGTGACCCTCCGGAGCCTGGAAGCGCGCGAACTGGGCTGCCGACCCGGGACTCCCGCCTTCCGGTCGGAGCGAATCTCGTGGGCCGCCGACGGCGCTCCCATCGTGTTCGATCGCGTCTTCATCCCCGGCGATCGCTTCCGCATCACGCGGGAGCTTCAGTATGAAGGAGCCAGGCCATGAAAATTCTTGTCCCGATCAAACAGGTGCCGGACACCGCGACGCAGGTGAAGGTCGGGGCCGATCCCAAGGGCATCGAGACCGCCGGCATCACGTGGATCGTTTCTCCCTACGATGAGTACGCGCTGGAGGAGGCGTTGCGCATCAAGGAGAAGCGAGGGCAGGGGGAAGTCGTTGTCGTCACCCTGGGGCCCGACCGCGCCAAGGAAGCCCTCCGCTCGTGCCTCGCTATGGGCGCTGACCGCGCGATCCACCTGAACGACCCGGCCTGGGAGAACGCCGACACGCTGACCGTGTCCCGGGCCCTGGCGGCGGCGATCAAGCAGGAGGGGCCTCAGCTGGTTGTCTTCGGCCGCCAGGCCATCGACGACGATATGGGCGCGGTGCCGAGTCAGGTGGCCGAGCTGCTCGGATGGCCCTGCGCGTCCTGGGTCATGGAGGAGTCGATTGCCGCTGACGGCATCTCC
>JACQWA010000036.1 GCA_016209425.1 Candidatus Rokuibacteriota bacterium | reverse complement strand
GATCTCCATGGCGAGCCTCCCTCTTACTGGGATGACTCTACACCCCGATTTCGGAGCCACCTGGGAGCGCCAAGAAACGGCGATCCCAAGGCGAGCGATCATTTCCGGTCCGGTCCCGCGCACCCGCCCAGCGCCGGGCTCGTGCGGGCCGCTGGGCCGGCATCCGCCGAGCCCAGCCCCTCCGCGTCCATGCCTCGCGGGCGAGGCTGTCAAGCGAAAAGTGCAGGCCGCGTCCCGCCGGGCCGTGCGGCCATCGTCTTCCCCGCGCTTCTCTTGTGTTTCTTCGGCTTGGGGATGGCGTGATGAACTGGGCCGTCCGACGCGCCTCGATGATATCCCCGGTAGGCTGGTCCTGCGCGTCCAGCTCCCAGTGGCCCGCCGTGTACGCTCAGGGGGAGCTGAGAATCGGCCGTTCGAAAAAGCGGCTGTCCATGCTCAGAATGGACGCGTTGACGAAGCGGGTGTCACGAGCCGCTCTCGCTCGCTTGACGGCCCGCTACGACCCGCCGCACTGCCCAATGTCCACGCGCGCCGGGTTTCACGCCCCTCATCACCAGCCGTCCCGTTGCCGTACCGCAACTCCGCATGCGCGATTCACCGAGACTCGCGCCAGCGTCGCGCCCTGTCCGCATAACGTCCTCGATCAGCGGCCGGGGCCGAGCACCGCGAGCCGGCGGCCCGCTGGAGCGGGAGGTTGGACGGCGTACGGCTGACATGTGAGCCCAAGATCGCGCACCAATCTCAAGGAGCGGCGCGCCCAAGGACGATCGCAAGTATGCTCCTGACCTTCTGCTCTTGGGAGCCAGGCAAAACAGGGTCCGCCAGGTTCCAGACGTTCTTGATCAAAGGGTCCCATTGGTCATGGCAGGAGCGATTCGCCAACCCTTGCTCCCGCCAGCACACTGCGCGAGTACCCACAATCCACGAGGCGATGTCCTCGAGAAGGATCCCGGGTATCTCCAAGTCGGCTGCCTGCTGGGAGCGGCGAGCGCCGAAATAGACTGCTCGAACGGCGCACGCCCGGTCTGACCTACCGGTCCGGCGCAACTCCGTAGCCACACTCTCAACATCGTTCTCGCTGTCGCAGAATCCAAGCCAGCGCACGAGATACTTCAGCCGCTGGAGTTGCAGTTGGTCGTTCGCCTCTCGTCTCCAGGGATCGTTGAGGCTCGTGTCTCTACCGCCTTTGACCTCCGCAATCACCACGTTTACGACGCCAGGCCGTTCGATGGTCTCAAGCTGAGGATGGCGCGGGAGCTCGAAATCGGCGACCTCGCGTGAGAACGGAAAGCGCACGGCGACGACATCGAACTCAGCACCTTGCGGGACGGCACCTTGGACCGGCGCGTGAACAATGAGATTTTCGACGCCGAGGTAGCCGTTGAAACGAAGGTACCAGCGGACGAAGGTCTCGGCCGGCTGTGTCATATCTCGTCTCCCCTCGACCAGCGTTCGGGTCCTGTGCGTCCAACGGGGCGTCGGATGAGCGGCGGGAGGAACCGTGACCTTGCTCGCGGGGTCGACCGCTGAAACCGGATGTCAGCTGGACCTCGTCTCCTCACGTATGCGCCACGGCCAGGAGCAGAGCCACGCCGATCCGGAAAATCAGCCGTAACCTACCCACCTCCAAGCCTCTCTGGCCCGGCGCTTCCGCCCCTGATTCTGCTGATACACCGCGATGAACATTCCCGGAAGACCACAGAGGAGGAAACACAAGACTTTCAGCCCAGTCCCAAGCGGCGTGTCAGCCTGATCGAGCTCGAAGGCAGCCGCTTCCTTGAGATTTGCCAGCAGGCCCTGGACATTCGGATCGGTGGCTTCCGAAACGTCGCGACTCTGCAAGTCCTCACGAGCAACTTGAACTGCGTCCGGT
The DNA here is from genome assembly GCA_016209425.1 of Candidatus Rokuibacteriota bacterium. Classification (GTDB taxonomy): domain Bacteria; phylum Methylomirabilota; class Methylomirabilia; order Rokubacteriales; family CSP1-6; genus JACQWA01. The sequence continues at coordinate 3,001 of JACQWA010000036.1, read as the reverse complement.
CGGTAGTTCTGTGAGTCGATATGTATGATCCGGAGCAACTCCTCGATCGTCGTCTCCCGATAGGGCGCCCGCAGCTCCTCAAGATCGTTCCTCATATAGCTCTCCGATTCGTTGCGAGCGCCTTCGCGACCCTTCGCTCGGCGCTGTGTCCAGCTAACGGGCACGGTCGGCGGCCGGAGTGCGAGCAACGCGAGCACCCGGTCCGCTGGACTGTGAGGTTCGGCTGCCTCGTGTAGAACGGCCCCGTTCAGCCAAAGAGCGCTTCGTCGAAATCGTCCGCCCCAAGAACATGTCCCCTCTCGATCGTGAGGAGCAGGAGCTCGCGCAGCAGCCGGTGCGAGTCGTTCATCGCCGACACGAGCTGCTCTTGCGGCAAGGGTTCGCCGTGAACCGCCTTGCTCCGGAGGCCATACAGTCTCTTCACAGCCTGAAACCTCGCCTTCCGTGGCTCTCCTCGTTCTTCGAGAAGACTGGCACACAGGATCGAGATCCGATAGACCAACTCAGAGGTAACACCGAACACTGCCTCGATCCCGCTCCAGATTCTGCCCACTGCCAGGCGCGGCTCCTTGGCGTAGCGCCAATCGATTGCGGCCTCGAGCGCGAGCCGGAAGGGCTCGCTCTTGCTCGCCAGGCGGTTGAACGTCTTGAAATGCGTGGCGATCCAGGCTGCATCGCCGGACCACACCGGATCGGTTCGAGCGTCCCTGTCGACCAGGAAGCGAGCGTGAAAGTCGAGGATGTTCCCCTTGAACGGAGAGAGATCGTGCTTTGGCCTATATATTGCCGCGTCAACCCCCTCGTCAGCGACCTGCTCTTGGAAAGCCTGGGCGCCTCGCTTCTGATGGCCTGCGATCAGGCTCCAGCTGTAGGAGTTGCACGCGATCCCCAAGTGCCGGCTAAAGCCTCGCAGGACCAGGAGAGCCGATGCAAGCCACGCACGATTTAGCGTGTCGTACCCGGGCACGACGTCCGAATCCTTAGCCGTCCCGATCTCGCACGTACATAAACGCGAGACCGGTTCCAGCATCGCCCATTCGCGAAAGGCAACGGCTCCCGCGGCCGCCAGATCGAACACCGACAAAGGTGAGTCAAGAGGAACCAGGGCCAGACCTGGCGCCAGCGTCAGCGGTTGCTTTGGTCGGGGCAAACCCATCACCAGGACATACCAGTTGCCCTGATGAATGTCGGATTCCGCCGCCCCCTGTCCCGCCACTCCGTCACTGCCCCTCTTCGCTGTCAGCCGAACGCTCACGTTGACCCGCGGCCACGGACCGAGCCCGTAGGGCGAGGGAAGTGCTCCGTCGAGTCAAACGTGATGGTAGGCGCCCTCTCGACCGGCGAGGTGTATTCGGCCGCCCAATGAGCGCCGTAGAATTCGAGGATCCACACTGAGTCCAGGGGAGAGTCTTCGGCACGCCCGAATCTATAAATGAACTCTCCACGCCCGAGGCTGTTTGCTGACCACGTCTCCGACATTGCGATTAGGTCTTTGGAAAGTGACCGGAACCAATACACGTCAATCGTGACTCGGGCGCCCAGGATCTCCTTGAAGTGATGATAGTAGAGTCCGCGGATCGTCTTAGCGACAATCGCATCATGTGCGTCGCTATCCCACAGGACGCGAAAGCCGCGTTCGTAGATGATCCCGTGCTCGGTCGTCAGGTGCGCTGGCCGAACACTAGCCAGAACTTCCTTGAGAAGTCGCCGATTGTGCCGGAGGCTGCGAAGCGCTTCGTCGTAGAGTCGGGAGCCGGTGGCGGCACTGCGGCTCACGTGCAGGCCCAAGTACACGCGAAAGCGTTCGTCGAGCCCCGACGCGCCGCTGTTGCATGGCCGGCACGCCGGTACTCGGATCAGATTGCTCGGCCGCGGCGGACAGAAGATGCCGCGAGGTGGGACATGATCATTCGTGGTTGCGTCCCGCTGACCGCATATCACGCAGATTCCCTGCCCTTTCGGTCGCTTCATCCTTGTCGCAGCTTAACGGCGCGGTGAGCGGCCGCGGGCGAGCAAATGCGCGCCAGCGGTCCTCTCGACTGTGGGGTTCGGCGGCAGGCGGCGCGTCAAGTCCATACGATCTTCTCAAGCGTCGGGGTTGCAGTTCCACTGCCGAAGCGAAGGAACAGCCCATACTGGTAGCCGAGTTGCTGCCGAAGAGCCTGGAGCTTCGCGATGTCCGCATCATCCGCCCTGTTGGACGTGGACTTCTTGACCTCGATCACCAGCAGGTTCTCCGGCTTTCCACGATGGTGCACGATGATGTCCGGATAGACACGGCTACCGTTGGTCTCGTTGGGGTTCTCTGCCCCGCCGGGTCCATAAAGCATCTTGGGATCGAAGCCGTCCCGGTTGTACTCGCAGTCCACATTCCAGTCTGAAAAGCTGCTGGCCAAATGGACGGCAAGGCAATGCGTGATGGACCGCTCATTGGCGTCGACCTGAAGCAGAAAGGCGTCACGCTCGAACAGTTCCGCTACGGCGCTGGACACAGCCGCGGCCACGGCTCCATCTGGTGCGCCTTCGAGAATCGCGTTCCTTAGCGACACCGTCATTCCTTACGCCGAACGAATAAGGTTCTATCCGTCGGTCGGCACGGACAGGAGTCGTCGAGACCAGTGTTCCCGGCGGATAGAACCGGTTGGACTACACCCCGCCGAGGGTCGCCCTGTGGGGATTCTATCGCAGGGGAGGAGTGGGGGAATGAGGGACGGGTGGCATGGCGTGGTGCGGCGCGCGGCCCGGTGCATGGCACGGGAGGGGTCCCGGGCGCACGAACGCGACCCAGCGAGCGGGCGAATGGGGCGGTCATCGGAAGAGGTGACCGCGCGCATCAGGAGGTGTCCGGGGGTCGCACGGGGGTCGGGTGGGTCGGCCGAAGCATCTCGATCGAGGCGAGGCGGCCCTGGTCGCAGACCTGGCAGCGCTCGGTGTCGATGCCGGTGAGGCGGAGCAAGAGGGCGGGGACGGGCTCCCCCGGCGGGGACGGAGGGGGCAGGGG
>JACQWA010000248.1 GCA_016209425.1 Candidatus Rokuibacteriota bacterium | reverse complement strand
GCGCAGGGCCGCGAGCGTCTCGATCCCTACGCCTTCAAGTGCACCGCGGAATCAGAGGGCTCGGACCTCGTCAAGGATCTCCGAGGCCTCCAGCGCCGCTACTTCATCGCGACGACGGTGGAGCTGCTGACGACCGGCGTCGATGTGCCCTGCGTGCGGAACATCGTTTTCTTCAAGTATCACAGGAGCCCCATCAGCATTTACCAGATGGTTGGCCGGGGCACGCGCATTGACGCACCCACGGGCAAGCTGATGTTCCGCGTTTATGACTACACCGACGCCACTCGTCTCTTCGGCGAGGACTTTGTCACCAAACCCACTGGCACGGGCGGTGAAGGCCCCGGCCCGGAGCCCCCGCCTCCATCGCCGCCGGAGCCGACCATCAGCGTCGAAGGGTTTGACGTTCTCATCACCGCCGCCGGGCGGTTTATCGTGGCCGATGTAGACGGCAAGGCAATGCCTGTGCCAATCGATGAGTATAAGGCGCGCCTGGCCTTCCGTCTCGTGCATGAAGTCCACACCTTGGACGATTTTCGCGCGCGCTGGATTGACCCACCGTCGCGGCAGGAACTCATCGATACGCTTGTGACATCTGGATACTCTCCGACCCTCGTGCGGATGGTGGACGGCAAAGGGGAGTATGACCTCTACGACGTGCTGGCCGAGCTCGGCTACGGCCTCGCGCCCAAGCGGCGGACCGGACGGGCCGACGCCTTCACCTACAAGCACGCCGCCTGGCTCTCCGGCCTGCCCGTGCCGACCTCGGCGACGCTCAGGGCCCTGGCCGGCCAGTTCGCCCGCGCCGGCACCGACGGCCTCGAGAACCCCCAGGTCTTCCGGACGCCCGAGGTCGTCCAGGCCGGCGGCCTCCCGGCGCTGAAGGCCTTCGGCAAACCTGCCGACATCCTCCGCGAGACGAAGGAGAGGCTCTTCGCCGCATGACCAACCGATCCAGGGCTCCCTGGCGCCGCGCCCTTCTGTGAAGCTCACGTTTCGGGTGCATGCGATTCGTCGCATGCGGCAGTGGCAGATCACGGCGGAGGAGGTCCGCCACGTGCTGAGGATCGGGGAGGCCATCAGCACTATCCGGAGGACCGGCCCTATCCGAGCCGATTGGTGCTAGGATGGTCGGGAGGGAGGCCCATCCACGTGGTGGCCGCAGACAACGAGGCGGAACAGGAAACCATCATCATCACGGTCTACGAGCCGGATCCCCGGCTGTGGGACCCGACGTTTCGGACCAGGAGGCGACCACCGGAATGATCTGTGTCGTGTGTAAACAGGCCGACCCTGCCCGGGGAGTGGCGACAGTCGTATTCGACCAGCCAGCCGCGACCATCGTCATCAAAGGGGTCCCGGCTCAAGTCTGCCCCAACTGCGGCGAGGAGTATGTGGACGATGCGACGGCGTCGAGGCTCCTCGCGATGGCCGATGAGGCTGCCAGGGCCGGAGTCAAAGTCGAAATCCGTGAGTACGTGGCAGCGTGACGGGAAGGCAAAGAGACTTGCAACTCAGACCTGATCTCTGAAGTGGGCTCTCCCTTCGCCGCATGACCGGCCGATCCAGGGCTCCCAGGCGTCCCGTCGTAAAGCACCAGTCCGAGCCAGCCTACCGACTCAAGATCACCCTGCTGGAAGTCGAGGCTTCTGTCTGGCGACGGATTCTCGTCCCTGGCACCATCTCGCTCGATCGCTTGCACATGGTCATCCAGAAGGCCATGGGGTGGGAGAACGCCCATCTGCACGAGTTCACCGTCGAGGGTCGGCGCTTCGGCGAGCCCGATCTGGACGAGCCGGATGAGAATGTCGAGCCCGAGTGGAAGGTGACCCTTCGGGAGGTCGCGCCTGAAGCCGGCCGGCGTTTCGAATACTTCTACGACTTCGGCGATTCGTGGATGCACGAGGTGGTTGTGGAGCGCACCGAGGTTCCGGAAGAGGAACTACGCTATCCCATGTGTCTCGCCGGCGAGCGCTCCTGCCCGCCCGAGGACTGCGGCGGCCCGCCCGGGTATGCCGACTTCCTCGAAGCGGTCCGGGACCCACGCCACCCCGAGCACAACGAGATCCTGGCGTGGGTCGGCGGCGCCTTCGACCCCGAGGCCTTCGACCTGACCGCCGTCAACCTCAAGCTGAGGCTCCTAAAGTGAACGGCGGTACCGGGATTCGACGACTGCGGTTAGGAGAGTGCGTTCAGGAAGTGACCCAGGGAGTCGGCTCATCGTGGCGCAGATATCGGGTCGTCGGTGCGACGAGGGATGGGTTGGCGCCCGCTAAGGAGGGCGTCGGCAAGGACCCGGAGCGCTACAAGCTGGTCGAACGAGGGACCATCTTTTACAACCCCATGCGCATCCTCTTAGGCTCGATTGCGCTTCTGGACGAGGGCCACGAGCCGGGCATTACCAGCCCGGATTACGTCGTGTTTAAGAGTAAACTAGAGTTCATCCACCCACGGTGGCTCTACTACTGGCTCCGATCGGCGGATGGGGCAGCCTTCATTCGGACCCTGACCCGAGGCGCAGTGCGAGAACGGATGTTGTTTCGACGCCTCGCAGCCACGGAGATCGAAGTACCGCCATACGAATCCCAGCTGGATTTCGCTCGGGCCGTCTTGTTCGTGGAGCGGGCGCGCGCCGCCACCGAAGCGCAGCTTGAGGCCGCCAAAGCCCTCCCCGCCGCCTACCTCAGCGCCGTCTTCAACAGCCCCGACGCCCAACAGTGGCCTACGACGAAATTGGGAGAACTGGGAGATATCGTTTCAGGGATAACCTTGGGACGAAAAATTAGCGAAGAGCGAACCCGTCGCATTCCATATCTTCGAGTGGCCAACGTCAAAGACGGGTATCTCGATCTTTCAGATGTTTATCAAATCGAAGCCACAGAGACCGAGATCGGAAAATTGCGCTTGAAGTTCGGAGATCTCCTACTGACAGAAGGGGGCGACCCGGATAAGCTTGGACGGGGGACTTTCTGGGAGGAGCAAATTCCTGAGTGTATTCATCAAAACCATATTTTCAGGGTTCGCTTCGACGAAAATGCCATTTCATCACAATTCGTGGCCGCCCAAATCGGCTCGCCCTACGGGAAGGCTTATTTTCTCGCGCACGCAAAACAGACGACTGGAATAGCCACCATCAATCAAAGAGTCTTATCTGAGTTCCCACTGATGCTGCCACCCCTCACAGTGCAGGAGCGCATTGTCGCGCGCCTCTCGGAGCAAATGGCCGGGGCGGAAAAGACCCGCAAGGCGCTGGAAGAACAGCTCAGCGCGATCAACGCCCTGCCCGCGGCCCTCCTCCGCCGGGCCTTCAACGGCGAGCTTTGACATGAGCCCACGTTCGGTTCTTGCTGAGGTGAATCCAGCCATACTTCGGTGGGCCAGGGAGACGGCTGGCCTGGAGCTTGAGCAGGTCGCCAAAAGATTCGGCAAGGTCGAAGAATGGGAACGCGAACATGGACAAGCAAAGCCGACAGTCCGTCAGCTAGAGACGCTATCCGATATATACAAGCGTCCGTTAGCGACATTTTTCCTGCCTGAGCCTCCTGTTGAGCCGCCGCCGCCAACAGATTTCCGGATGTTGCCGAGCGACAGGGCGCGAACTTTGTCGAAGAAGGTCCGGCTCGCGATGCGGAAGGCCCGCCGTACCCAGCGTCTGTATACCCAACTTTCTGCTGAGCTAACCGCGACGCACCCACGCTTGCCTCGTATCGGCATGTCGGATCCCGAAAGGCAGGCAAGGCAGATCCGCGGTCTTCTCGGGATTCCCATTGAGAACCAACTCTCCTGGAGAGACTCATACGACGCATTTCGAGGTTGGCGGGCCGCTATGGAGGCATTGGGCGTTCTGGTTCTGCAGCTGCCCATGCCCGTCAAGGAGGGACGTGGCTTCTCGCTCGATGAAGGCTCGACCCCCACTATTGTTGTCAGTTCATCGGACGCGATCACGGCGCGCATTTTTACTCTGTTCCACGAGCTTGCTCACTTACTGCTTAACAGGATCGGTCTCTGTACTCCTGATCCCACGAGTCCCACACAGCCAAGCGCGCAGATTGAGCAGTTCTGCAACCATTTTGCTGGGGCGCTCCTTGTCCCGCTCGATGCGGTGAGGGCGGAGGGTGACCTGACTCAGCTTCCTTCTTCCCTCGGTGAGATGGAAGAAAGACTTGTGGAGAGCGCTAAGGCCTTCAAGGTGAGTCGTTACGTTATCCTGCGACGACTTTTGATCGCGAACTACATGTCTCTCGAACAGTTCAGACGCATGATGAATAAGTGGGCAAAGGAAGGAGAGCCGACCCAAAGACGAGGAGGTGGCCAACGTCCGCCAGCAAGGGTGCTTTCTCAGCTAGGTGGGAGATTCGTGTCGTTAGTGTTGGAAGCTCATGGCCGGGGGCTAATCACATCGAGCGATGTTACGAGCTATCTCTCGCTCAACCTGAAGTACCTGGGCGATGTGCAGAGGCTAGTTGCCCACCTCCGTGGCTAGCCTCGATTTTCACGCTACCAAAAGGACTAACATGTGCGGGCCCCGTCAGGGGATTTCGAACCGGAGTCGCCGGTCGTTCCACCACGGCACGGCGGTCTGCTCGTCGAGCAGGCCCGACGCGATGAGGATCGGGTTGTGAGCGCGTCGGGGCAGCTCCACGACCACGTCGGTCGCCGTCACTCGGACATGAGCGGGGCTTTTCAGGAACCGTCGCCAGATCTGCCGCGGCTGCGCGCGCTCGAAGCCCCGGAGCTTCAGCGCCAGGAGGCGATACAGCCCCGTCGCGATCGTCGTCAGCAAGACATCGAAACTGACGTTCAAGGCGACGGCCGAGCTGAGGGCGTCGAGGTGGAGGAAGTTCACGGCATCGGCCAAGCCGTTCTCGATGAGCATGCGGCGGGCGTACCGGATGATCAGCGCCGCCGGGGTGGCGCGGAGATCGTTCGTCAGGAGCACGGTGGGCTGCTCGTGGCCGAGGTCCTTGATGAAGAGCTGGCGCAGCGGCGCGGTCCCATACGGGCGCAGCCGCACGCGCTGGTCGATGACCCTGGGCGTCTGATAGAGCCGATGCGGGACGTCGAGCTGGACGGTGCGCCAGGCCGCCCGGGGCTGCAGCGCCATCTCGCGGAGCAGCGCCGGCGTCCGGCGGCGCAAGGTGATGAAGATGATGCCCCGCGCGTTCAGGGCCGCCAGATGGCGGTAGGTGGTGAGCTGCGAGTCGAAGACCAGGTGCGGCGGCGGCTGTCCCGTCTGCCGGGCCCAGAAGCGCACGAAGGCGAGCACCTCGTCGGCCTCTTCGCCCTTGCGCAGATCGGCGTTGCAGTAGCACAGCACCCGCGTGTCGCCGTCCTGGGCCAGGAAGACCAGCACGCTCTTCTGGCGCCGACTGCGCCGGGAGACGTAGTGCTTCTCGATGAACTCGTCGGCGCCGAAGAAGGGGATCGAGTGGAAATCGAGGTTGAAGGACTCCCCAGGCAGGACCTGATGGTCGCGCAACGTCTTCACCCAGCCGTCGAGCAGGGCCGTCAAGCGCCGCGGCCCGAGCCGGCCCGAGTACTGGCTGAGGAAGGTGGTCTTGGGCAGCGCGTTGAGCCCCGCCCACAGCGCCAGCCCCTCGTCGAAGACGAGGTCCATGACGTGGCTCCGCCGTTCGGTGCTCGTCAGCTTGAGCGCCAGCGCGGCCCGGACCGCATGCGCGGGCGGGATCATCCGGGTCCCCGGAAAGCCGGCGGTCCGGACCAAGTCGTCGAGGGCCAGCCGGACCAGCCAGGGCACGAACACGAACAGCCCGCCCATGGCGGTCGCGAACCGGCGCGGGGCCACACGGAACTGCCGGACGTCGGCGACGGCCGCGCGTTCGGGGCGCGGTCGCTGCGGGCGCTCCTCGTCGCGGCGCCGGGGCAGGCGGGCGAAGCCTTCGGCGCGCAGGACCTCGTGAATGGCGGTGAGGCTCAGCCGGTGCCCCTGCTGCGTCAGGGCATCGTGGATGTCGTAGATGGACAGGTTCTGCTTGCGCAGGGCGACGATCAGGGGGCGGGCCGGGTCCTTTTTGGTCTGAACCTGTGGCCCCCGCGGGGCCTCGGCGAAGAAGTCGCGGAGCCGTCCGTGGCGGAACGCGTGGCACAGCACCCGGAACGCGCCCGGGCTGTAGCCGAAGCGTCGGGCCGCCGCGGCCGACGGCATGCCTTCGGCGAAGAAGGCCCGCAGGGCTTCGTATTGCCGGTGCCGCGGCTGCTGCGGCTCCAGGAAGAACCGGTCGGGTTCCGTTAGAGCTTTCGGTGGAGGCATCATCAGGACACAGCATGACACCTACATCCTCGGACACCAAGTTTTTTCTGCCCCCAGGACTGGGGCTTGACGCAATTCCCGACGTGCATCCAGTCATCACCGCCACGGTTCCCCGCCTCCGACCATTCGATGGACTTCGTCTGAGCCCATGC
>JACQWA010000263.1 GCA_016209425.1 Candidatus Rokuibacteriota bacterium | reverse complement strand
TCAAAGAACTTCTCCGGCGCCGCGTGGACCTCCGGGTCGGCCACCAGGTGCTCCCGGTACTGCCGGGCCAGCTTCGCGATGTCGGCGCGGTCGGTGACCTCGAGATACGCCGCCATCCGGTCGTCGAAGGGGAAGACGGACGTGGTGGCGCCCAGCTCGGCCCCCATGTTGCAGACGGTGCCCTTCCCCGTCGCGCTGATGGACTCGGCCCCGGGGCCGAAGTACTCGATGATCTTGTTGGTGCCGCCCGTCACGGTGAGGCGCCCGCAGAGGAAGGTGATCACGTCCTTTGCCGACGTCCACCCGGAAAGCTTCCCCGTGAGCTTCACGCCGATCAGCTTGGGGTGGAGGACCTCCCACGGCAGCCCCGCCATGACCTCGCCGCAGTCGGCCCCGCCGACCCCGATCGCAAGCATCCCGAGCCCGCCGCCATTGGGCGTGTGGGAGTCGGCGCCGATCATGAGGCCGCCGGGGAAGGCGTAGTTCTCGAGGACCACCTGGTGGATGATGCCCGAGCCGGGCTTCCAGAAGCCGATGCCGTACTTCCGGGAGGCGGAGCGGAGGAAGTCGTAGACCTCGTTGTTCTCCGTGACGGCCCGCTTCATGTCCTCGGAGGCCCCGCTCTCAGCCCTGATGAGATGGTCGCAGTGGACGGTGCTGGGGACCACGACGCGCTTCCTTCCCGAGTGCATGAACTGGAGGATCGCCATCTGCGCCGTCACGTCTTGCATGGACACGCGGTCCACCCGCAGGCGGAGGTGGGCCTTGCCGCGGTCCCAGTGCTGGGAATCGAAATCAACGGCGTGGGTGACGAGGATCTTGTCGGAGAGGGTGAGTGACCGCCCGAATTTCTTGCGCGCCTTGGCGAGGCGCTCGGGCATGGATTCGTAGAGTTTCCTGATCTCAGCGGCACCCATCGGGGGGTCTCCTGACTGCCGCTCCTATCTTCAAACGGATCGCCTCCCACCCCACGGGGCAGGAGGCGATCACGTCCCGCTCTCGAAGTGGCACCCTACGCTAACACGGTTGCTCGGGGGGTGTCAAGGCGATGAGGCAACTTAACTAGTTGAAAAATCGAGCGGCGGCGGAGTTTCAGGATGCTCTCGGTGGGGGACAATTCCATCGGGCAGACCTCGGTGCAGTTGGCCTGGCCGTGGCAGCGAAAGAGGGCCTCCTCGGAGAGCAGCAAGGGCCACCGGTCGGCCCCGGCGCCGTCCCGGGTGTCGCCCATGAGGGTGAACGCGCGGTTGAGCGCCGCGGGCCCCGCGAACCCCTTGTCCCAGCCGACCATCGTGCAGGCCGACAGGCACGCCCCGCAGCCGATGCACTCGATGGCGCCGTCGATCTGCCGGCGCTCCTTCGCGTTCCGGCCGATGGGGGCGAAGGCTTCCTCCCCTCCCTTGGGCACGAACGCGGCAGCGACCGCCTTCATTTTCGCCGCGAACGGCGCCATATCCACCACGAGGTCCCGGATCAGGGGGAAGTGGTAGAGCGGGCGCACGCTGACGGCGTCGGCCTTGAGAGAGGCGAGGAGCGTCCGGCAGGCCCAGCGCTCCCGGCCGTTGATCACCACGGCGCACGAGCCGCACATCCCCACCCGGCAGGCGTAGCGGAAGGCGAGCGTCGGATCCTGCTCCCGCTGGATCTCCACGAGCGCATCGAGCACCGTCATCCCCGGCCTGGGCTCGACGCGGTACTGCTGAGTCCGCTCAGCCGAGCCGGGCTCCCAGCGGAAAACGAGAAAGCTGGGGTCAGGCTTGCGTATTTGCATTGCGGGCCGGGCTGAACAGGGTCACTCGACCACCTGGTCGGCGCGGACGAGGAGGGACTGGGGAATCGTCAGCCCAATGGCCCGCGCCGAACGGCGGGGGCGAGCTCTTTCAGGACCTGCATCCACTTGGGTGCGAGCTCGATGCGGAGGCTCGACACCCCCGTGATGTTGCCGCCGGGACGAGCGATGCTCTGCACCAGGCCGGCCGCCACGGGGTCACCCACGTTGACGAACACGATGGGAAGCGTTCCGGTCGCCGCCCTGGCCGCGCCTGCGCCCAGCTCGTTGCTCGTGAAGATCAGGTCCACGCCGGCCTGGACCAGCGCCCGCGCGGCTGCCGGGAGAGCCTTCAGGTCGCCTTCGGTGAAGCGATGCTCGATCACGACTCGCGGCCCTCCCGGAGCCCAAGCTCCCCGAGCCCGGCTCTGAGCCCCTCGACCCATGGGACGTTCGGGGCGAAGGCGCTGTGGAGGGAGCCGATCCGATAGACCTTGCGGGCCGGCTGGGCCCCGGCGGCCAGCGGCGCGCCGGAGACGGCGAGGGCAAGAGCGACGGCAACAGCGAGCCGCGCCCAGGGGAAGACGCGCAGCGTGTCTATGGACTCGCTCTCCCGAGGAAGGTGGCCAGGGCCTGACCGATCTCTGCAGCCGAATCCTCCTGGATGAAGTGGAGGCCCCGCACCGTGACCTCCCGCTGGTTCGGCCACCGGCGACAGAACTCGCGCTGCGCACCCGTCAGGATGGTCCCGGGCTCGGCGTTGACGAAGAGCTTCGGCACATCGCTCGCGGCGAGCCAGCGGCTGTAGCCGTCCACGATGGCGGCGACGTCGGCGGGCTCGCCCCCGATCGGGATCTCCCGCGGCCACGTCAGCATCGGCCGCCGCGACTCGCCCGGCTCGCGCCAGGGGCGCCGGTAGGCCTCCATCTCGTCGTTGCTGAGCTTCCGGATGATGCTGGCCGGCAGGATCCGCTCGACGAAGACGTTCTTCTGGAGAATCATCTCCTCGCCGGCGGGCGAGCGCATGGCCTGGAAGATGGACCGGGCCTTCTCGGGCCACTCATCCCACGTCACCGGCCGGACGATCGCCTCCATGTAGGCGAGGGCCCTCACGCGGTCCGGATGCCGCTGGGCCCAGTGGAAGCCGAGGGCCGAGCCCCAGTCGTGGGCGACCAGGGTGACGCGGCGGAGGCCGAGCGCCTCGAACCAGGCATCCAGGTAGCGCGCGTGGTCGACGAACCGGTAGGATCCGCCCGGGGCCTTGCCCGACTCGCCCATCCCGATGAGGTCGGGAGCGAGACAGCGGCCGAGCCCCTCCACATGGGGGATCACGTTCCGCCAGAGATAGGAGTAGGTCGGGTTGCCGTGCAGGAAGACGATCGGATCGCCCTGGCCGCCGTCCACAATGGCCATCTCGCTGTCGAGGACCTTCACGGTGTCAGGCTTGCGTATTTGCATTCCGGGCCAGGAGCAGGACGTGCTCGCCCTCCTGGACGGCCTCTTCCCGCTGGTTGAAGAGCGTCACGGCGAAGGTGACGATCCCGCGGTCAGGCTTCTTCGTTTCGCGCTTCTCCTTGACCATCACCCTCGCATGGACCGTATCCCCGGCCAGCACCGGCGCCAGGAACTTCCACCTGAGCTCGAGGAACGCCAGCGCAGTCCCGGCCACCAGCCCCAACCGGTCCATGAGGCCGAGGTACATGTCGTGGATCAGCGGGCCGTGGGGGACGCGGGTACCGAACGGGCTCGTCCGGGCGAACTCCTCGTCCACGTGGAGGGGGTTGTAGTCGCCGGTGAGGCCGGCAAAAGCCAGGACGTCGCCCTCGGTCACGGTCCGGCCGCCGGTCCAGAACTCCTGACCGACCGCCAACTCGTCCCAGGATTTCCCCTCGTAGGTTTTCGGCATGGGCGAGAGCATTATATACGGGATGAGGGCGGAGGATAAGGTCCTCGGCCTCGCCTGCCTGCTGACGCTCCTCCACTACACGGGGGCGTACATGCGGGTCCCGGTGCTGCCGCTCTACGCTACGGCGCACGGCGCCACCCCGGCCGTCGTCGGGCTGATCATGGGCGCCCACATGGTGGTCGCGGCGCTGACCGCGATTCCCTTCGGCTTCGCTTCGGACCGATGGGGGCGACGGGCGCTTCTCCTCGGCGGGATAGTCGTGAGTGCGCTGACCTCCCTCCTCCTCCCCCTGGGGAGCCTACCGCCCGCGCTGATGGCGATCTACGGGGCCGCGGGCCTCGGCGTCGCGGCGTTCACGCCGAGCGTGATGTCGCTGGTGGGCGACGTGGCGGCGCCGGGGACGGTGGCGCGCGCGTACGCCTGGTACACGACCGCCCTCTACACGGGCTTTGGGCTGGGACCGATCCTGGGCGGTTACGTGGCCCAGGTCTGGGGCCACCGGACCGCCTTCGTCGTCGCGGGAACCATCATTCTGATCGCCGTCGCCGTCGGGACGACGCTGCCACCGAGCGGGGCCGCCCCCGCCCGGCCGTCGCCGCTGGTCGCCGCCGCAGACCTCAGGCGGAACCGGCCCGTCTGGGCCGCGTGGATCGCCACGGTGAGCGGCCTCGGGCTCTGGGGCGCGATCCTGACCTTCTTTCCCCTCCTGGCGCGGGAGCGCGGGATCTCCCCCGTGGAGATCGGGCTCGTCCTCGGGGTGCAGGCCTTCGCCAACACGGCGGCGCGGGTTCCCGCCGGCTGGCTGCTGGACCGGACCGGCACCCGGCGGCCGTACGTTCTCGGCGGCCTTGTCGCCGCCGCGCTTGGGACGGCGGTCCTCCCCCACTTGAGCCGTCGGGCCGATTTCGTTCTGCTCAGCGCCGTGCTCGGCGCCGCCTTCGCGCTGACCTTCGTGGCGGTCGGCGCGGCGCTGTCGGAGGCGACCACCCCCGCCACACGCGGGCTCGCAATGGGTGGGTACAGCACGGCGATCTACGTCGGGATCGGCCTGGCCTCCATCGGCCTCGGCCCGGTGATGGGGCACTGGAGCTACGGGACTGGGTTCGCGCTGGCCGGCGCGGCTGGAATTCTAGGGACGCTCGTCACCGCGGCTCTCTGGGGGCGCGCGCTCAGGCCACCTCCTCCATGGCGACCACCTCGCGCCGTTTCCTGAGGGCGGGGAGCAGCGGCGAGAGCAAGAGGAACAGCGCGATGGCGAGGCAGAGCGCGGAGAGCGGGCGCGTGACGCAAGGGGAATCTAGTCGGGTCGAGGGGCGTTGTCAAGGAATCGACGAGGTGAGGCTTGCGTTTTTTGCGTTGGCGAGCAGCACGCCTGGGGTCAGGCAGGCGTTGTTGCGTAAGGGAGATTGGACCTGGCGGGAGTTATGGGACGCGGGCGAGCCCCGTTACGCCGCGACGAGGAGGCCCCCAAAGATCCGCTTGCCCAGCTTGAAGCCGTCGACGAGGGTCGCCCCGGCCCCGGCAACCTCGCGGTTCTCCCACCACCACGCTCTCAGGTGCTCTTCCGACCGGAAGAAGTTCAGCGTCGTTCAGAGCGAGGTGGACACGCGCCGCGCGCCCTCCGACCTCTTACCGACCCAGACCATCACCTCCCGCGACGCCGCATCCGGCCCGTCGGGGGCGACGGCGAACTCGAGCGGCGCGTCGCAATGGTGGCAGCGGGCTCTGACCTGCACGCGTTGCCCCAGCATCGGCGCCACCCCCAGCGCGTCGATGGCGCAGCAGGCGTACCGCTCCCCGCCGCCCGCCAGCCGGACGACGAAGGGCGTCGGCGCGGCGGAGAACGGGTAGGCGATCGCGATGCGGCCATCCTCGATGACGATCAGGTCGTCCTCGTCCAGGCCGATCAGGTGCTCCCGCACCGTCTCCCGGGACCAGTCGGGAAACGCCGGCTCGACGTCCTCGACGCCGACCGGCCCCCCCCGCTCGACGAAAGCCCACAGCACCCGCTGAAGGACGTCCGTCTGCCGGGAGGCCCGGCGGCGGGCCCACCGGGCCTCCAGGTCGACGTCAACCAGCTGGTCGGCGGTCTTGATCTCCACGCTACGCGCCGGGGCGGTAGACGTAGCCGTAGCGCGCGTTGCTCCGCATGCCGCCCGCGGCGAGGTACTCGGCCTTGATGGCGGCAATCTTGTCCGTCGTGATCCCCCCCAACGCGGCCTTGACGTGGATCCCGTACAGGCGCGCGGAGTTCCCGCCGAAGATGGCGCTCTTCCCGACGCCGTCCGCGGGCCCGAGCGGCGCAAAGCCGTACTTCTTTTGCATGTCCTCGGGGATCTCGAGCCGCCGTAGCGCCTCGATCTGCCACTGGGGCGAGCCGTACCACAAGGAATCGGTCCCCCACACCACGTGGTCCGCCCCGAGGCCGCGGATCAGCGTGCCCAGGACCGCCGCCGCGAAGCGCGGGTTGGCGACTGCCGAGTTGGCGAAGGCCGTCCCGATCTCGGCGTACACGTTGGAGACACCGAACTTGCTCCGGATCTCGGCCAAATCCGTGGCCCACTTGACGCGCCCGGTCTGCTCGAACTCCGCCAGCGCCGCGTCGGGCTTCTCCAGGAACGGACGCAGCGCGGCGTGGTAGATGACGAAGTTGACTTGGGGCCAGTCCTTCGCCGCCTTCCCCAGGTCCTTGACGGTCGCGTACTCCCACACCCCCGGCCAGGACTTCTCGTAGTCGGCCGGCAGGATCCCTTTGTGGATGCACACCGTCGTGATGCCAGCCCTCACGATCTTCTCGTAGAACGGGTAGACGAGCTTCTCGTCGTCGAGCCACCAGTACGACCCCTGCTTGGAGGGGAAGAGCGGATCGCCGATGGTGTACCCCTTCCAGCTGTCGGGCTTCAGGGTGGCAATGGCGCGGTCCACCTCGGCCAGCCATCCCGGCTTCTTCGGCGTGAACACCGCGTGGGCGAGCAGGCGTCGCGAGCCTGCGATGCGGTTGATGGCCGCCCGCGCGGCCGCGATCTGGTCGTTGGTCAGGAGGTCCCAGGTCGGGTCGTCGAAGGGGGCGCCGGAGAGGATCGCCACCTTCGTGTCGCTGTCCACGAAGATCTCCTTCACGTAGTTCTCGAATTTGAAGCGGGCCAGGGTGTTCTCGCCCGCGAGGGCGGGGTTCCAGTGCTGCTTGGCGTACTGCGCGAGGCCCAGCAGGCCCTCCTGCTTGAAGTCGTCGCGGACGAAGTGGGTCTGGGCGTCCACGATGAACTGGCCGGCCAGGGCGCCGGTGCGGGCGTCGGCCACCCCGGGCTGGGCGGCCTCCGCCGGGCTGACATCAAAGACCCGCCCGAACACCTCGTTCAGCGCCAGGAACGCTGCAGCCATGCCGGCGCTGCTGGCGAGGAACCGCCGGCGGCTCATGCCGTGCCGGCGGCCGAGCTCCTTCGCCAGCTCCTTGATGCGGGCCTCCACGCGCTGTTGTTCGTGGGTCTGCGGGATCGGGTTGAACTCCCCGTTCGAGACGATCTGGGTCGGCACGGGAGCTCTGAACGAGGCGACCTCGGCCGGGGCGGTACGCTTGAGCTCCTCATCGCTCAGATAGTGAGGCATGGCTGACCTCCTTCGCGCCCCTGGGCGCGGGAACACGGACATCGTAGGGCAGGCTTCCGGGTACCCAAGCCTAGCCCGTATTATGCACATAATTCGGGCTGGTCACCGACAATCGCATGGAATCCCAATATCCCCCGCGTCGTTTCACCCTCTCGGCTTCATCGGACCGCCCTGACCTGCACCACAGAGTGTCCGAGAACGTGGAGCAGGAAAACCGAATACACCATATCGACATTCATGCGATTTTCGTCCAGCCTGGATTATTCACGAAGAATAATCCAGCCTAGGAGGAAGGTTCGGATGCTGTCAAGGCGCACAGCGCCAGCACGTCTGGCTCAGATCTCCCCGTCGCGGCGCCAGACTTCCACGCGGCCGGCCTTGGGGTCCACGCGGACGCGGTCGCCCGTCTTGATCACCGTCATCGGGTCGGGCGTCAGTTGATCCATCAGCGCCACGC
>JACQWA010000262.1 GCA_016209425.1 Candidatus Rokuibacteriota bacterium | reverse complement strand
TCCCAGAGGAGGGCGTGCGGCCCCTCCAGCTCCAGGATCAGCTCGAGGAGCCGCTGCCAGGTCTCGCTCCAGAAGAGCTTGGAGGCCGACCCCTCGGGCCCGGGGGGCTCGCCGCGGAGGAGCCTGGTGAGCGTCCGCAGGGTGGAGTAGCGGAGCGCCTGACAGTCGATCACGAACTGGGCCAGCCGCTGGCGGATCAGCGGGTCGGTGGCGAGCTTCCGGCCGTCCCGCTCCAGGCGCCGGGCCAGCTCGATGGCGGCGTCGATCGCCTGGCGGAGGACGAGCTGGCGGGAAAGCGTGCGCGGCCCGCGCTCGAACATGAGCGTCGTGATCGCCACGCTCCAGCCCTCATGCACCTGGCCGAGCACGTTCTCAACCGGGACCTCGACGTTCTCGAGGTAGAGCTCGTTGAACTCGGCGTCGCCGTTCAACTGGCGAAGCGGCTTGACCGTGACGCCGGGCGTGCGCATATCCACGAGGAAGTACGTCAGCCCCTTGTGCTTGGGCGCCTTGGGGTCGGTCCGGGCCAGCAGGATGCACCACTGGGCGTAGTGGGCGAAGGAGGTCCAGACCTTCTGGCCGTTGACGACGAAGGTCCCGTTCCTCCGCTCGGCTCGGGTCTCCACGGCCGCCAGGTCTGACCCCGCGTTGGGCTCCGAGAACCCCTGACACCAGATCTCTTCGCCCGAGAGGATCTTCCGCAGGTAGCGCCGCTTCTGAGCCTCGGTGCCGTGGCGGATGATCGCGGGGCCGGCCATGTCGAGCCCGATGGCATTGGGCAGCTCCGGCGCCCTGGCGCGCGCCATCTCCTCGCAGAAGATCGCCTGCTCCATGATGGTGGCGCCCCGCCCGCCGTACTCCTTGGGCCAGTGGAGCCCCACGTAGCCGGCCTCGTAGAGCCGCCGCTGCCAGTCTCTGAGGAAGGCGATCTGTTCGTCGCGCGTGGAAAAGCGCTGGCGGAGCTTGGCCCAGTCGCCGGGGGCGTTGACCTCGAGCCACCGGCGCAGCGTATCGCGGAAGGCCTCTTCCTGGGGCGTGAGCTTGAAATCCATGGCGGCCTCCCTCAGGCCGGGACGGGTGTCAGGTCGCGGATCTGATAGCGGACAGCGCCGAAGAGCAGGGCCGGTCCCCCTTCCCCCTCGGTCAGGAACGGCGCGATCTGCTGCATCGCCACCCGGCCGAAGCGCGCCCGAAACGCGCCGTGTCGCACGCGGCAGAAGAGGTGTCCGCCCTCGGCCTGAAGGCTCGCCGGATCGAGGGGCTCGCGATAATCGCCGGCAAAGCAGAGCTCGACGCCCCTCAGGTGGCCCTCGTCGACGGTCAACCGGAGGCGCTGGACGACAAACGGGGTGTCGTGGGGCTCGAACCAGTTGTGCTCATCCTGGCAGAGGACCAGGTAGCGGCCGTCCGGGGTCGTCTTCATGCTCCGCAGAAAGAACCTGAGCACGAAGGGATCGACGATCTCGGTGCCGTCGTGAAAGATGCGCCCGTCCCGATCCACGAGGTAGCGATACTCGCGCATGCTGGTCCCATTGTAGTCCAGGGTCTCGGGCGGCCGCAACGCCGCAACGCCCTCTCCCTTGACACGCCCGGTGCCCTTCCCTAGTATCGGGCTGACCTTTCACCATCCCCCATGAAACCCGCAAGCCCTCGAGGATACGTGGGGCAGCGCGTCTCCCGGGAGGAGGACCGACGCTTCCTCACGGGCGCCGGCCAGTACCTGGATGACCTCGCCCCGCCCGGCACGGTTCACGCGGCCTTCGTCCGAAGCCCGTATGCCCAGGCGCGGCTGCTTCAGGTCGACTCCCAGGCGTGTCGCCGAACGCCCCAAGTGCTCACAGTCCTGACGGGGGTGGAGGCCCAAAATCACCTCCGACCCATCCGCGCATCCCTCGAGGCCGGAGGGTATAGCGGCGGGGAGTGGTGGCCGCTCGCCGTAGACCGGGTGCGCTTCCCCGGCGAGGCCGTCGCGGTCGTCGTGGCGTCGGACCGGTATCTCGCCGAGGATGCTGCCTGCCTCGTTCGCGTCGAGTACGAGCCGCTCCCTGCCCTCCCCGACGTGGACCGCGCCGCGGCTGCCGATGCCCCGCAGCTCCACGCCGAAGTGCCCCGGAACACCTTCCTCAAGGCCACGGCCGGCGCCGGAGACGTCGCCGGCGTCTTTGCCCGGGCTTCCGTGATCGTGAGCGCCGAGTTCCGGACGGGGCGCGTCACGGGAGCCGCCATCGAGAATCGGGGGGTCCTCGCCTGGTACGATCCCCTCTCCCAGCACCTCAGGGTCTGGTCGTCCACCCAGACGCCCCACCTCCTCCAGGTTGCGCTCACCGAGCACCTCGGCCTCGAGGAGAGCCGGATCACGGTGCTCACGCCGGACGTGGGCGGGGCCTTCGGCATCAAGATGCACCTCTTTCCCGAGGAGATCGTGCTCAGCCTCCTTTCGCTCCACCTGGGCCGCCCGGTCAAGTGGGTGGAGCGACGCCACGAGAACTTCCAGGCCAGCATCCATGCCCACGAGCAGCGCCTGCGGGTTGATCTGGCCTCGGACCCGGAGGGACGGATCCTCGGCCTCAGGGCCCGCATCGTCTCGGACGCGGGCGCGTACTCGGTGTACCCCCTCACGGCGGCCCTCGAGCCTCTCGGGGCCGCGACGTCGCTTCCCGGGCCGTACCAGATCCCCCACTACGGCTATGAGGCGTTGGCGCTGGCGACGACCAAGTGCCCGGCGGGCGCCTACCGCGGCGTCGGACAGGTCATGGCGACCTTCGCGCGCGAGCGGCTTGTCGACCTCCTGGCCAGCCGGCTCGAACTGGATCCCGCCGAGGTCCGCCGGCGAAATCTCATCCCCCAGGACCGGCTCCCCTACACCAGCGCGGGGGGGCTTGTCTACGACACGGGCGACTATCCGGCCTGCTTCGAGCGCGCCCTGGCTCTCGCCGACTATCCCGCCCTGAAGCGCCAGGTGGCAGCGCTCCGCGCCCAGGGCCGCTGGGTCGGCATTGGACTCTGCTGCCTCGTGGAGGGGACCGCTATCGGCTGCGCGACCTATCGTGGCCGTGGGATGCGGGACGTGCCGGGCCAGGACGCCGCCACGGTCCGCGTCGGTCCCTCCGGGCGGGTGGAGGTGCGCGTGAGCGCGGTCAGCCAGGGCCAGGGTCACGCCACCACGTTCGGCCAACTGGCCGCCAGCGCCCTGGGCGTCCCGCTCGCCCGGGTGACGGTTGTGGCCGGGGATACCGACCGATGCCCCTTCGGGAGCGGCACGTTCGCCAGTCGGGGGGCCGCCGGTGTCGGCGGGGCCGTCCTGCTCGCCGCCGGCACGATCCGGGACAAGGCGGTGAGAATCGCCGCCGCGCTCCTCGAGGC
>JACQWA010000252.1 GCA_016209425.1 Candidatus Rokuibacteriota bacterium | reverse complement strand
CGTCTCGATCATCCGGACCAGCTCGTCACGCTGCGCGACCCGCTTTTCGTTGGAATCGAACCGCGGATCGTCCGCCCACTCGGGCGCTCCGATCACCTCGCAGAACGTCTTCCACATTCGCTCGTTGCCGGCCCCCACCATAAGGTAGTCGTCCCTGGCTCTGAAGGCCTGGTACGGCACGAGCGACGGATGGGCGCTCCCCCACCGCCCCTGGACTTCTCCCGCCAGGAGGTAGGCCGTGGCCGCGTTCATCAGCGACGCCACCCCGCACTCGAGAAGCGAGCACTCCACCTTCTGACCCCGCCCGCTCCGCTCCCGGTGGAGGAGGGCCGCCAGGATGGCGCCGTGGGCATAGAGCGCGGTGATCTCGTCGATCAGGGCGACGCCCACCTTCACGGGGGGGCCATCGGACTCGCCGGTAATGGACATGAGTCCGGTCACGCCCTGCATGATCGCGTCGTAGCCGGCCCAGTCGCGCTTCGGCCCCGAGGCGCCAAATCCGGAGATCGCGCAGTAGACGAGCCGTGGATTCTCCTGACGCAGGGCCTCGTACCCCAGGCCGAGGTCCTCCATCGTGCCGGGCCTGAAGTTCTCGACGAGGACGTCGGCCCGCCGGACCAGCGCCCGCAAAATCTCCTTGCCGCGGGGATGCTTGAGGTTCAGCGTGACGGACTTCTTGTTGCGGTTGATCGAGAAAAAGTAGGTGGCCGAGCCGTCCGCAGCCACGGGAGGGGCCCACTGGCGGCAATCGTCCCCAACCCCGGGCTGCTCGATCTTGATGACCTCGGCCCCATAGTCGCCGAAGATCTGGGTGGCCAGCGGGCCGGCCACGATGCGGGAGAGATCGATGATGGTGAGGCCATCGAGGGGATGCGACACGCGCACATTATAGCACTGCTTGTCGGGGCCCCAGCCCTTCCGTATACTCTGGATATGTCCGCGCGTCGCTTCCTGGCTCTGGCGCTCGTGCTGTCGGGCTGCTCCGTCATCTCGATCGATTTCACGCCGAGGATCCAGCCGCTGCGCGAGCAGACCGTCGAGGGGTCCGGCACGGCCAAGGTCCTCCTCCTCGACCTTTCGGGGATCATCAGCGAAGAGCCAGTCTGGACCCTCGGTGCCCAGCCGCCGCACGTGTCGATCCTGGCCCGCGTGCGCGAGGAGCTGAAGAAAGCGGAGGAAGACGAGCGGGTCCGCGCGCTCGTCGTCAGGATCAACAGCCCCGGCGGCACCGCGACGGCCTCCGATATCCTGTACCGCGAACTCAGCGCGTTTAAGGCGCGCCGGAAAATCCCGGTGGTGGCGGCGATCATGGACGTCGGGGCCTCGGGCGGCTACTACGTCGCGCTGGCGGCCGACAGGATCGTCGCCCACCCGACGACCGTGACAGGGTCCATCGGCGTGGTGATGCTCACCCTCAATGCCGAGGGGCTCCTCCAGAAGGTGGGCGTGGCGCCGGTCGCGATCAAGTCCGGAGCCAAGAAGGACATGGGGTCGCCGTTCCGGGGCCTCACGGAGGAGGAGCGGGCGATCTTCCAGGGCGTGATCGACAGTCTCTACGAGCGCTTCGTCTCGCGCATCGCCAAGGAGCGGCGGATCCCGGAAGCCACGGTGCGGGCATTCGCCGACGGCCGGATCTACACCGCCCAGCAGGCGAAGGCCCTGGGCCTGGTGGACCAGCTGGGATACGTGGAGGAGGCCGTCGACCTGGCCAAGCGGGCAGCCAACCTGAGCGAGGCGCGGGTGATCATGTATCACCGCCCCCGCGAGTACCGATCCAACCTCTATTCGGGCGGCGCCGCCCCCGAGCGCTTCGAGGCCTCGCTCGCCCAGCTCTCCTCGCTGCTGGTCGGCCCCGGCCCCCGCTTCCTCTATTTGTGGTGGCCGTGATGGCGCTCTTCTCACCGCTTCTCCTCTCCCCCTCACCTTAATCCTCTCCCCCACCGGGGGAGAGGGGTTGCCTCACGGTCTTTTCGTAGCCGTCGCAGGCGAGCACGGGGAGGCGGGGGTACTTCGGGAAGCGCGGGTCCGTCTCCGATTTGGCGCAGCGCCAGAACTCCGACCCCTTCGCCGACACGATGCGTCGGCCGTGAACACATTCGGCGCAGAGGCCGACCCGCTCACGCGCGCTTGACACGCTCCTCACCGACAGGTAGCCTCCCTCCAAGGCTACACCCTGAGCGCCCGACACTCCCTCTGAGGTCCGGCGGGGAAGGTAGAAAGGAGGGTCGAGCCATGGCACTTCCTCCGGCGGTGGAGGCTTTCTGGAACGAGCTTCAGGCGGCGCGCCGGGAGGTCCTGAGGGAGGTCGAAGGCCTCTCCCAGGCCCAGACCGACTGGAAGCCCAGCGACAAAGACTGGTCGATCGGCGAGATCGTCCATCACCTCACCCTTTCAGAGATCAGCAACGGCAAATTGACCACCAAGCTCATCAAGGAGGGTCAAGCGGCGGGAAAGCTGGCGCCGTATCCTCCCGACCTGACGGCGTTGACGCCTCTCCCCACTCTCCCGCCGGGGCCCGCCATCGAAACCCCGCCGCACATCTGGCCCGAGAAAGGGCGGCGACTCGGTCAACTCCTGGCTGAGATGAACGCGACGCGCGAGCGGAGTTACCAATCGATCGAGCGGCTGGGGTCGGTTGACCCGCGGTTGCTCACGTGGAGGCACAGCACCATCGGAATCGAGTTTGATCTGGGGCAGTGGTGGCGGATCATCCTCAATCACGACCGCATGCACCTTCAGCAGATCAGGGGCGTGAAGGGCTCCCCGGGCTTTCCTCCAACCCCCTGAGCTCCGCCTCCGCCTGCTCCCGCCAGAACCGCATGTCCATCTCGCGAAACAGTGCGGTCGCGGTGGTCAAATGCTCCTCGGCGCCCGATCGGTTTCCGGCCCGTCCGTACGTTCGGCCCAGGCCCAGGTGGCAGTGGGCAAGGAGGGGACGCATTCCCGAGTCGTTGGCCAGGGTGATCGCCTGCCGGTAGGAGGTTTCGGACGTCTCCAGATCCGGGGGACGGCCCTTGGAGGCGATCTCGCCGACCAGCCGGAGCGCCCACGCCTCATGGCCACGTTCCCGGCGGCTCTGCGAAAGATCAAGTGAACGCCGCGCGAGTGGCATCGCCTCATCGATTCGCCCCGCCTGGAGATACGCTTCAGCCAGGTAAGCCAACCGGAGCCGGAAGTGAGACCTCTTACGGGATGCGGCCTGTTCAAGGAGGGGCATGGCCTCCGCGAGGCGCCCTGAAAGGCTGTAGGCATACCCCAAGGACGACGCGACCGAGGCGAACCACGTCACGAAACTCCCGGCCTGGACGAGCGGGAGGGTCCGTTCGAGGATGGAGATGGCCCTCTCGAAATTCCCCTTGCGGAGGTGGAGATGGCCGACACCGAAATAGGCGGTGACACGGTCGAATGGCCGATCGACCGCCTCGGCAACCCGAACCGCTCCTTCTCCCCTCGCGATCCCCTCGGCAAACTCTCCCAGCTCGGCGAGGCACAACCCGAGCCAGGCACTGGCGTGAACGAACAGGGAGGACCGGCCCCAGCGCTCACGGAGCGGCTCTTCCTCCATAGACTCTACGGCCCCCCGAAGGACGTCCATCGCCTGGCGATAGTCGCCTCGGGCATGATGGGCAAGGCCCAGGTAGAGATTCGTCGCGACCTGGAGCGTGGTATCCCCCATCGCATTCGCCACGGCGAGCGCGCGCTGGCCTGACTCGATGGCCCGCTCCATGTCTCCCACCAGCCAGAAATATTGGCTCATATGCGAGGAAGCGCGCCCCAGCCGTCGCTGATCGCCAATGCTCTGGGCGAGGGTTTCGGCCTCACGAAGAGAGTCGTAGACGCGATCGAATTCTCCCAGTGGAAAGAGCGAATCGCGAAGGTCGAAGCGGAGATCGATGGCTCGCTCGAGCGTGTCGCGATTCTCGGGCAGATGCGCGAGAGCCGAGAGCGCCTGCTCGAAGCAGGCCACCGCCTCCCGATTGGCCGAGCGCGCCTTGGCCTTGTCGCCGGCCTGACGAAGATAGGTGAAGGCCTTGCCCCACACCTCGCCCCGGAGGGCATGGTGGGCGAGCCGCTCGACCTGTTCCGGCAGGCGGTCGGCGTAGAGCGACTCGATGGCTTCCACGATCCGGGTGTGGAGACCCCGTCGCTGGTCGTGGAGGAGGCTTCCGTAGGCCACCTCATGGGTAAGGGCGTGCTTGAAGGTGTACTCCAGCTCGGGGAAGAGGCTCGTCTCGTAGAGGAATTCCGCAGCCTGTAAATGCATGAGGGCGCTACGCAGTATCTCCTCGGGCAGTTCGGCAATGGCCTTGAGGAGCGAATAGGGCGCATCCTTCCCGATGACGGCGGCTGACTGGAGGAGGCGCTTCTCATCGAGTGGCAGGCGGTCGACCCGGGCTGCCAGGACCGCCTGGACCGTCGGCGGAACCTGAATACGCTCGAGAGCTTTCGCCAGGCGATAGGCGCCCCGCTCCCCCACCAAGACCTTGGTTTCGACCAGGGTTCGGACGCTCTCCTCGAGGAAGAAGGGATTCCCCTCCGTCCGGTCAATCAGGAGCGCCTTGAGGGACTGAAGCCCGGCGTCAGATCCCAGGAGCGCCTCGAGGAGCTCCTGCGCGCTCTCGGGAGGGAGCGGGTCCATCCGGAGCTGGGTGTAGTACGTCTTCGACCCCCAGCCGTGCTGGTACTCGGGGCGATAATTGGCCAGGAGGAGGACCCGGGCCGTCGGCAGGCTCTCGATCAGGGCATCCAGGAGGGCCTGGGTCTCGGAGTCGGTCCAGTGCAGGTCCTCGAAGACCAGGCAGAGGAGCTGGACCTGGCTCTCCCTGAGCAGCAGGCGCTTGACCGCGTCCAGCGTCCGCTGGCGCCGTTGCGGCGGGTCGAGGTCTCTGAACGGGCTGTCTTCCGGGAGGGCCTCGATCAGGGCCAAGACCGCCGGGATCGTCTCCTCGAGGGTCCGGTCCAGCGTCAACACCTTCCCGGTCACCCGTTCCCGGATGGTGCGGATGTCGTCGCGATTCTCGACCTTGAAGTAGTCCTTGAGCAGCTCGATCAGGGGGAGATAGGCCGTCGCCTTTCCGTAGGAGACCGAGGCGCTTTCCAGCACCAGCCACGCGCGCGTCCGGGGTGAATGAATGAACTCGTAGAACAAGCGCGACTTCCCGACACCCGGCTCACCGACCACCGCGACGACCTGGCCGTGACCGGCGCGCGCCTGCTCCATGGTCTTGCACAGCTGATCGAGCTCCGCCTCGCGGCCGACGAATCGAGTGAGCCCCCGAACGGCGGCGGCCTGCAGCCGGGATCGCACGGGTTCAGCCCCGAGGATTTCGTAGACCTCGATCGGGCCCTCCAGCCCTTTGACCGAAACCGGGCCGAGTGGCTTTATCTGGACGTACCCTTCGGCCAGCTTCAGGGTATGGGCCGTGGCGAGGACCGAGCCGGGCTTGGCCATTTGCTCCATTCGGGCCGCCAGGTGCGTCGTCTGGCCCACCGCGGTGTAGTCCATGTGCAGATCGCTGCCGATCGATCGAACCACCACCTCCCCGGAATTGAGCCCGACCCGGATCTGCACCGGCACTCCCTGGGAGCGCTGGATCTCGTCGCCGTACCGGGTCACGCTCTCCTGCATCCGCAGCGCGGCGTAGCAGGCCCGCACCGCGTGGTCCTCGTGGGCCAGCGGGGCGCCGAACAAGGCCATAATGCCGTCGCCCAGCACCTGATTCACCGTCCCCTCGTACCGGTGCACCGCCTCCATCATCCGTTCCAGGACCGGGTCCAGGAGCTTTCGCGCCTCCTCGGGGTCCCGGTCGGCCAGCAGCTCCATGGAGCCCTTCAGGTCGGCGAACAGCACCGTGACCTGCTTGCGCTCGCCCTCCACCGCGCTCCTGGAAGTGAGGATCTTCTCGGCCAGATGCCTGGGCGTGTAGCGATGAGGCTCGGCGAATTTCGCCCCCGGCGCGGCCGCGTGAAGCGGCGCTCCGCACCCGTGGCAGAACTTGTTCGTCGGAGGGTTGGACGCCCGGCAGGCCGGGCACAGGAACTCGAGACGCGCGCCACATTCGCCGCAGAACTTCACCCCGGCGGGATTGTCATGTTCGCAGCGGGGACATCTCATGCCGGGTTCTCCTGCGAGCCGGACCAGCGGGAAAACGGTGCGCCAAGCTTAGCCCGCTGACTTGAGGCGGTCAAGGCGCGGGGCGAAACCCCTCTTGACATGCCCCTCACCCGGGGGTAGGGTGAAGTTGCCCTGAGGAATCGGACACCGGTCTGAGAACCGGAGGGCCACTGGACGGGAGGCAGGTCAGTTGGGATCGGAAGGTCCCAAAGGGCAGGTCGCTCACCCCGGCTGCAGGAAGGGCCGGAGGCTGCCAGCCCCACGCACATTTTCCTCAGGGCGCTTCTGTCTCTAGCGCCTATCGGCCGGTCCAGCGCGGCGGTCGCTTTTCGAAAAAGGCGGCAATCCCCTCCTTGGCGTCGTCGGACAGCCCCACCAGGGTAATCAGTTCCCTGAGGTATTTGAGGGATTTGCCGTATTCCATGTCCTGGATCGTGTAGGCGGCCTCCTTGGCCAGTCCCAGGGCCGTCGGGCTCAAGCTCGCCAGCTTTTCCGCCAGGGCGCGGGCGGCCGGCTCCAATTCGTCTCGCGCTACGACCCGGGTCACCAGCCCGAGCTGATAGGCCTCCCGCGCCGTGATCTGCTCTCCCGTCAGGACCAGCGGGAGTCCTCGCTTGATCCCCACGGCGCGAAAGATGGGAGCCATGACCATCAGCGGGAGGAGCCCCACCGTGATCTCCGGCAGGCCGAAGACGGCGTCGTCCGACGCCACCAGGAGATCGCAGCCAACTGCCAGCCCGCAGCCACCCGCCAAGGCGTAGCCGTGAACCTGGGCGATCACCGGCTTCTTCATCCGGGGGATCCCCTCCAGGATTTTCGCCAGGCCGCCGAAGGCCTCGCGCGCCTGGAGCGTGGTGCCGCGGTCGCCCAGGCCCTTGAGGTCGGCACCCGCGCAGAAGGCTTTGTCCCCCGCGCCCTTCAGGATCACCACCCGGATCTCGCGGTCGCCCTCGAGCGCCTGAAGCGCCTCCCAGATCTCCCGGACCATCGTCGCGTTCAGAGCGTTACGTACCTCGGGACGGTTCAGCGTGATCGTCCCCACGCCCGCGCGCGATTCCACCAGCACGGTCTCGTAGCTCACCGCTCGGCCCCCTCGGGGAACACGATGTCGAGGAACTGCTTGAGGATCCGGGCCGTCGCCCCCCAGATCGTCTCGCCATGGTAGTCGTAGAAGTACACCGGGTGGACCTCGCCGCTGTGCTCCCACATCTCGACCCGGAAGTTGGCCGGGTCGAGGAGCGCCGAGAGCGGGACCTCCAGGACCTTCTCGATCTCCTTGCCGTCGGGGGTGTAGCGCACCGGCTCGCGGATCAGGCCGACGAAGGGCGTGATCACGAACTGCGTGGCGCGGGTCTCGGCGTCGTCCAGGGTGCCGAGGACCTCCACCGCCTCGGGGAGCAGCCCGATTTCCTCGTGGGCCTCCCGGAGCGCCGTCTCCAGCCGCGATCCGTCCCAGGTCTCCACGAGGCCGCCGGGGAAAGAGTACTGACCCTTGTGGTGCGCCACCCGCTCGGTCCGCTTGGCGAAGAGGACGTGGGGCCCGCCCCGGTTGGTCAGGAGGAGGAGCACCGCCGCGGGGATCAGGTCCTCCGCATCCACCACCCTTCGGCGGCGGTCGGCCAGCGCCGCCTCAACTTTTCTGCG
>JACQWA010000257.1 GCA_016209425.1 Candidatus Rokuibacteriota bacterium | reverse complement strand
GAGATCCACGTCGGCCTCCACCGTGTGAACGGGGCGCGTCATCACGTCGCGGGCAGCCTTTGGGCTCCGCGCGAGGCCGCGAAGCCGTTCCCGCAAGGTGTCGGCATGCAGCTCCCGCTGGATGCTCAGGCGCAACTCGAGGTCCGTGCGATCGAGCAGGTCGCCGCCCGTGATGATGCCGACGACGTGCTGACGGGCATCGACCACCGGCAGGGCCTTGACGTTCCGCCGGAGGAGCAGCTCGACCACCTCGGCGAGCGGCGTGTCGAGCGTCACCGAAGAGACGCCCCGCACCATCACGTCCCGGACGTGGAGGACTGCTCGGGGGAACCGGACGAGGAGGATGGAGCAGGGCGCCTCGCTGGCGACGCGCGTCGCTGTGCCTCCCAGCGTGGCGCTCCAGGGGTGCTCGAGCCCGGTCGCCCCTAGGACGATCAGATCGGCTCGGCCGTCTCGCGCCTGATCACAGAGGGCCTGCGCGGCGTGGCCGGTCCGGATGATCCCGTCGAACACGACACCCGCGGCGCGGGCGTGCTCGGTAGCGGCCGTCTGGAGCTGGTGGACGTAGGTCTCGTCGGGGACCTCAGATCTCGCCAGCGGCGAGACCTCCCGGACCGTCGCCCCTATGACTGTCCCGCCGGAGAGCCGGGCCAGGTCCAGCGCGGCCTGGAACGCCAGACGCCCCAGCGGCGAGCCGTCCAGGCCGACCAGGATGCGCTTGAAAGCCCCCACGCCTTCCCCTGACGCCTCGCGGGGCCGCGCGATCAGGACCGAGCACGGGGTCAGCCGCGCGACGTTGAGCGCCGTGCTTCCCATCATCCGCTCGAAGATGCGACTGTGCCCCTGATAGCCGATCAGGAGCAGGTCGAACTTCCCTCCGCGGGCGACCTCGAGGATCATCTCTACCTCGTGCCCCCGGCGGACCTCCGTCTCGAGCTCGACGCCGCCCGCCAGCGCCGCCAGGTCCCGCGCCTCCTTGGTCAGCTTGTGGAAGTGCTCGTCGATTTCCTCCTTGGCGGCCTCCACCTCGCCGATCGTCGCCGCGTACCGTGGCAGCGGCTCCTCGACCGAGACGCTGGAGAGCTCCGCGCCCAGCTGCCGGGCGAGGTCAATCCCAATCCTGAGCGCCGTCCGGGCACCGGCCGAGCCGTCATACGCCACCAGGATTCGCCTGAACATTTTCAAAGCCCCTCGCGCGGAGACCGCCCCTGCGGAACCCAGAGGAAGCCGTACGGCGTGAAGAGTTGCCGGACATACGCCTGACGCCCGCGGGCGGCCAGCCATTCAACGACCCGACGCTCGTCGGCTTCCACGTCGACACGCGGGGGCCGTTGAGAGAGCGCTCCATCGTCCTCCAGGAACTCAACGAGGAAGATCATCAAACAAACGGGATCCAGGCCCGCCAGCCACTGCACCAGCACACGGCGCTGATCAGGGCCGCCCGGTCCTCGTCGGTCTCGGTGCCATGGTATCCCCAGACGAACGACTGGTGATAGACCGTCAGGTGCTCGACGATGTACTTGACCTGAGCGCGCTGCGCCCCAAGGTCAATCGGTCCCGCGCGCGAGGCTTCCTCGAGCAGATGAGGGCGGCATCGTGGCGTCGATCCGTCGCCGAGACACCGCCCACACACAGCCCTCCACCAGTACCGCCGCGTGTGCTCCGCGAACGCACGCAGAGCCCTCGGATCTCGCCCCTCGGCGATGCGCTCCGCGCGGACGTGAGCCCCTGCCACCTGACCCAGGTTCAGGTCGCACAGATGGCACGGGTCGGTCGCCTGGAGCCTCCGCGCCAGACGCCTGACCTGCCCCGGCCCACGGAGCGCGAAGGCGCGGAGGGCGCGCTCCATGAGGTCCTGGTAGAGCACGGCAGGGCCGTGCAGGAAGCCATGACGGAACCCCGCCTCGACGGCGAGGGCGCCCCAAGCGTGCCGCTCGCAGAAGCCCCACGGCGAATGTCAGGCTCCATGATGCTCCCCTGGATGAACCACCAGAGGAAATGGATCTCCCCGTCCGAGAGCCGCAAACTCTCCGCGGTCCCCGCGTGGAACGGCCTGGCTCGGACGGGGGCGGGAGCCATGTCAACCCGCCCGTTGCTTGAGGGAGCCCGAGAATCTCAGCACCGCTCGCCTCCAGGCCGTTTGCTCTGTGCCCTTCGGCTCAGGCCGGACGTTCCAGGCGACCTTGCGCAAGGACTCCTCAAGCTCCCAATGGAGGCGGGCGAGCTTGGCGGCCTCAACCTCCACGAGGGCTGAGCGGATCGCGGGCGCTGGGTGAAAAGCCAGGGTGCGAGAGAAGTGCTTGAGGCAGAGCCCGTACCCGCTCTCCAGGGTGGCCCGGTGCTGGCGGCCTTCGAGGAGGCCGAAGAGAAGGGAGAGGGCCCGGTCTCTGGCGACGGCCAGCCGCTCGCAGACGGGGAGACAGACCGGGCACGCCTCACCCCGGCCCAGCGCTTCGAGGAAGTCACCGACCGGGTCTCTGCTTCGTGGGGAGACCCCGGACTCGTGCGGTACGGGGTAGGCGCCGTTCCCCTTGTCATGCCCCAGGGCGAGACGAAGCGACGGCAGCAGCGCCTTCACGAGATCCTGCCGCCCCTCGGAGGCGATCGGGCCAAGCTCGATCGTCAACTCCCGCAGCGACTGCAGGGCGCACGCCATGGCCGACTCGTGAACGGCCAGGAGGCGCTCGAACGTCACCTGAGAGACCCGCGGCAAGACGGCTCGGAGATGAGGGAAGCAGAGGATCCCGGGGCGTGCGTAGCGGTCGGCCCCCCCAGGCTCCTCGAGCAGGGCGGCCAACCAGAAGGCGGTCCGCGCGGCCTGGCTCTCCCGGTCCTGACACGCCGGGCAGACGTCATAGGTGGCCAGCGCCGGTCGGGGGCCCTCACCTCGGCGCTGGGCGGCCGGATGGTGGAGCAGCATCTCGCGGATGCGGCGGACCAGCACTTCATGAACCGCCGCCAGCTGGTAGGCCCCCACACTGCTTCGCGTCAGGCGCGCCCCATGAGCCAGGCAGAAGCCGAGCGAGCGCGTCAGGCCGTCGAGGCTGAACGGCTCATAGTAGTTCTCGTTGAAGAACCAGAAGAGGTAGTGGTCGTCGCTGCCCGCGATTAGGTGACAGACCGGGCAGCCTTCTTCGTCGAGGGCGGCCAAGAGCTGGGCGTCCTGATGTCCCCTGGAGATTCTCTTCCCCCTCACTCGGGCCCCCGTCCGCGTGACGCCTGCTCCCTCAACCGGTCGATCTGCTTCTGGAGCTCTTCGACCTTCCGCTCCCAGAGGCGGGACGAGGCCTGTTCGCCCGAGAGGTTCATCTCGAGGGCCTTGCGGTCCTCCAGCACCTCCCAGAGCCGGTAATGGAGCGCGGCGGCCCGGCTGGAAACCTCGCTGAACTGATCCGTGAGCTCCTTGACCCGGAGTTCCAGCTTCTCCTTCTCGAACCGGAGCGTCTCGGGATCCGATTGGGAGACGGGCGAGCGATCGAGAAGGACTTGCGGCCCGATCAGGGGCTCGGCGGCCGGGGAGCCGTCGCCGTGAAGTTCGTTCCCGAAGATGCCGGGGGCGCCCGCGAGGAGCTCGATGGCCAGGGTCCAGGACTTCGCCTCGTCGTCGGTGAATGGCTCCGTCGTGCGGTAGTCGTGCTTGGCCACGAAGCCCTTCAGCTCGGCCTGAAGGCGCTGCCATTTGGTCGCCACCCGCTCGAGGACCGTTTCCAGCCTCGCGTGGCTGGGCCCGAGGGCCACGAGGCGGAGCACGTGAGGGAGACAGAGACCGGGAGAACGCTCGAACGCCCGGTCGAACTGGGGATCCCCGGTGAACTCCAGGACGGCCAGGAGGTAGCTCGCCTCGGCCTCGCGCGCGCTCCGACAGGCGG
Source organism: Candidatus Rokuibacteriota bacterium (assembly GCA_016209425.1). GTDB lineage: Bacteria > Methylomirabilota > Methylomirabilia > Rokubacteriales > CSP1-6 > JACQWA01. The sequence goes on along the minus strand of JACQWA010000257.1, from coordinate 45,124 downwards.
GACAGATCGCCTTGCGTCGCCAATGCGTGAGAAACGAGAGCCGGGGAAAGCGACCGAAGAGACGATGCAGCCACCCTACGCTGAGTGGCCCCCGCTGGACCCTGACCAGCTGGCGCCGCAGCCGACCCAGGGCACCGCCCAGAAGATCCTCGGAGATGATGCCGGTCCCCAGGCCGCTGTGGAGGATGTCGCGGGTCAGCCAGGCGTGCCAGTTGCAGAACCCCCCGGAGGCGCGAAGGGCGGCACGGGTCCCGGGATCATTGACCCGCTCGTAGAGCAGGGCGTCCAGGTATTGGACCGCGTCCTCCCTGAGGCAGCGGCAGACCGGGCACCCCTCGTGGGCGCACGCCTCGATCAGGCGGAAGAAGCTGACGAACTTGGAGGTCACTCACCGCCCCGCTGGACGTAGTTCTTCACGAATTCCTCCGCGTTCTGCTCAGCCACCATGCTTCCCCTCCTCCGCCTGGACTCGCTCCGCTTCACTTCCGTGATTCCCCGGGGGCCGGCGGGGCAGGTCGAACCAGTTCCCGACCAGGGCCGCGGTAGCCCGGTCAACGGCGTCGCGCTCTCGCCCGTAGGGCTCCTGGCTGAAGCGGTAGTCGTGTTTGCGGATATACTCTTCCAGATCTGCCAGAAGCCGCCGCAGCCGGCGGTGATGGTCCTCGACGATCCACCGAAGGCGGTCCGGGATTTTCTCCGTGGCCAGCGCGTCCCGCAGGTGACGCAGGCAAAAGCCATCCGACAGGGCGAAGCGCTCCCGCCACGCCTCCACCTGGAGCACCGTCCCAAGGACCGCGAGGGCATAGGCCTCGTGTTCGGCTTGAACAACGCAGGGCGGGCATTGTCCTCTCGGGGTCAAGCTCCGGACCAGCTTTTCCAGCCGCGCGCGCGCCGCTCTCTGTTTCCGGACGCCTCCCGGTGGACCGGCGAGGTGGCCGTCGAGGACCTGCTCGGCCATCTTCAGAAGCCCTTCCGCAAGGATGGCGGTGCCGAGGCCGTCCCGCATCGTCACACACTCCAGCCTCAGGAAGTACCAGCCGTGGCGCCGGCAGAAGCCCCACGACGACGCCAGGCGACGCCGTGTCGCCGGATCATTGACCGATTCGTGGAGAACGAATCGGAGATACCGGGACGCCGCTTCCTCCCCCACCCGGCAGATGGGGCAGCCGGACGCCCCCAGGGCCTGCTTGAGCTCAGCTTGGACGAGGAGATCCATCAGATCCACCACCACGCGACGACCCGGTGCCACGTGCGGCGCCAAAACGGCGGCGGCGCCTGCCACCGTGGCGCCAACGCGGGTGGCGCCGGCGAGACAGTGAGCCGGTGTTCGAAGTGCCGGATCATCCTGGCCGTTCGTCCCCGGTAGCGATAGTTGACCTCAATCGCCGGACGGGGAAACCAATCGTTGCATCCCCCGCATTGAATCCCACGGCCTGCTCACGCGCCGATAACACAGAACGCCCTGTCGGAGGAGCCCTGAAAATCAAAACTCCTACCGAAGGTTCGCTTCAGTAGGAGTTATCAGCCCTTGTGAGGGTGGGCGGTTACGGGGCGAACTCCATCGCCCGATGCCCTATTTGTAGCAGGTGGGCTCCACTCGTGTCAAGTTAGCATCGGTCAGGGACGCAGGATCAGGAAGAGGAGCAGGGCCAGCACGCCCGACGCGCTGGCGACCCAGAAGGGGGCGGCGGGGCTGACCGCGTCCCAGAGCCAGCCCGCCAGGAGGCTCGCGGGGAGGGCCAGGCCGCCCACGAGCGCGTGGTAGATCCCGAAGGCTCGCCCCCGCACCGCCCCCGGCACCAGGTCGGCGACAAATGCGCGCTGGATCCGCTCGGTCAGCGCGTAGTAGATCCCGTAGACCGCGAAGAGCGGCCACGCCTCCCACGCCGACGCCGCCCGGGCGAACCCCAGATAGACGATGGCGAAAACCGCGTAGCCGATCACGATCACCCGCCGCCGCCCGACCACGTCGGAGAGGGCGCCTCCCGGCATCGACACGGCCGCGTAGACGACGTTGAACGTGAGATAGAGCAGCGGAATCCATCCCTCGCCGATTCCCAGGTGGCGAGCCCGCAGGATCAGGAACGCGTCGGAGGAGTTGCCGATCCCAAAGCAGATCAGAACCGGAACGAACCGCCAGAATCTCCCTCCGAGCGGGGTCGAGGGAGCGGAAGCGGAGTGGTTACCGGGGCTCGGTGGGATCTCCTTCACCTCCAGGGCGAGGATGACGATGCCGGCCAGCGCCGGGAGAAAGGCGAGGAGAAAGAGGGAGCGGAATTCTCCCCCCAGAGCGGGGAGGAGTGCAAAGGCCAGGAGCGGCCCCACGACCGCGCCCGCCGTGTCCATGCTCCCGTGAAGGCCGAAGGCCCGGCCGCGGATTGACGCCGGCGCCGAGTCGGCCAGGAGCGCATCGCGCGGCGGGGTCCGAAGCCCTTTGCCCAACCGATCCAGGAACCGGATGCCGAGGACATGCCCCCATGTCCCGGCCAGGGCGAGGAGCGGCTTGGCCACCGCCGCGCAGGCATAGCCAATCACCACGAACGGCTTCCGGCGCCCCGTCCGATCGGAGAGCCAGCCCGCCCCGAGCCGCAGGAGGCTTCCCGTCGCCTCCGCCACTCCCTCGATCAACCCCACGGCTCTCATCGGCGCCCCGAGCGTCCGCGTGAGAAAGAGCGGAAGGAGGGGGTAGATCATCTCGGAGGCGATGTCGGAGCAGAAACTGACCCAGCCCAACGCCCAGACCGCTCGGGGAAGGGCGGGGGCGCTCTTCACCGGCCGAAGCGTCGGTGCCGGTTCTGGTAGCTCCGAATGGCCCGGAGGAAGTCGATCTTCCGGAACGCCGGCCAGTAGGCGTCGCAGAAGTAGAACTCGCTGTAGGCGCTCTGCCAGAGCATGAAGCCGGAGAGGCGAACCTCTCCCGAGGTTCGGATGATCAGGTCGGGATCCGGACAGTCATACGTATAGAGGTACTTGACCACCGCGTCGGGGGTGAGGCCGCGGAGGATCTCCTCGGGCTCCTCTCCACGATTGAAGCAGTCGCGCAGGTGCCCCTTGATGGCGTCCACGATCTCCTGCCTGCCGCCGTACCCCACCGCCATGTTGAGCAGCATCCGCCCCTGGTGACGGGTCGCCGCCTCGGCCGCCCGGAGCGCGTTGAGCGCCGAGGCCGGCAGGAGGTCCAGCAGGCCGATCGGACGGACCCGCATCCCGAGCCGCCGGACCAGGCCGCCCTCAATCCATTCGGCCATCTTGGTCTCGATGACCCGGAGGACGTCGTGGACCTCGTCGGGCTGGCGGCAGAGATTCTCGGTCGAGAGCCACCAGAGGGTGACGGTGGCAATCCCCAGCTCGGCGCACCAGCCGAGGACCTCCTCGGTTTTTTCCGCCCCCAGTTGGTAGCCCTCGGCCAGACTCGCCAGCCCGTTCTCCCGCGCGTAGCGCCGGTGGCCGTCCTGGATCAGGCCGAGGTGCTGCGGCAGCGGCCGGTGGGAGACCTCGGTCAGGAGCTGCCGTTCGTAGAAACCGTAGACAAGCCGCTTGAGCATGAGTTCTCCCTTCAGTTTCCGGCCCCGTCGAGGGGCGGTCGCCGAGAAGCCCAGGGGCGCGCCGCCTCGAACGCAGCCGACGCGGCGAGCACCGCCTGGTCGGCGTGGCGCTTACCGACAATTTGAAGCCCGACCGGCAGGCCGTCGGCGGTGAAGCCGGCGGGCACCGTGGCGGCGGGTTGGCCGGTGAGGTTGAACGGATACGTGAAAGGCATCCAGCCGAGGGGCGTCACCCCTTGGCCGGCAATCTCACGCGGTCCGAAGCCCCCTCCGCCGAAGGGGGCAACGGCCACGGTCGGGGTAAGGAGGAGATCGAACCGGCTAAGAAACCCCTGCACGTGGGCCCAGAACTCTCGGCGACGTTGCGCGGCCTTCAGGTACTCCGTGAGTGTCACCGCGCGCCCGCGCTCCAGGACACGAATGAGCGTGGGATCCATCCGATCTCCCCACTCGGGAAGACGGTCCCCCCAGGCCGCGCACGTCTCGGCGGCGGCCATGACCGCGAAGATCTCCTCCGGGTTCTCCCAGCCCGTCGCGACCGTTTCGACGCGACAGCCGAGGGCTTCGAACACGGCGGCGGCGTCTTCCGAGATCCGGGCAACCTCGGGGTCCACGCGGGCGTAACCCAGATCGGGGCTCCAGGCCACGCTCCATCCGGGGATCGGTTCCTCGCACGCCGCCAGGGACGAGCCGGCGGTCGCGGGGAGTGAGTGACGGTCGCGGTCGTCGGGGCCCGCCAGGACATCCAGCATCAGCGCGGCGTCGCGCACGGTGCGGGTCATGGGGCCGAGCACGGAGAACGTCTCCCACCCGGGAAATCCCGGCGCGTTCGGAATCCGCCCGAAGGAGGGTTTGAAGCCGTAAATCCCGCAGAAGGACGCCGGGATCCGGATGGAGCCTCCGCCATCCGTCCCCAGGGCGAGCGGGGCGAGCCCTGCCGCCACCGCCGCGCCGGCCCCGCCACTGGAACCGCCGGCTGTGCGGTCAAGCCTCCAGGGGTTCCGGGTCACTCCGAAGAGCGGGTTGTCCGTCACCCCCTTGTGGCCGAACTCGGGGGTGTTGGTCTTGCCGACGATCACCGCGCCGGCGGCCTTGAGCCGCTCCACGGCGACGGCATCCTCCTCCGGAACAAAGTCGGCGAAGATCCGCGAGCCGCCGGTGGTGGCGATGCCGCGCGTGAAGACGAGGTCTTTGACCGACAGGGGAACGCCATGAAGGGGGCCGAGCGGTTCGCCGTGCAAGACAGCCGCCTCGGCGATCTTCGCGGCCTGGCGCGCAAGGTCGTGGGGAATGGTGCAGAAGGCATTGACCCGTGGGTTCACCCGCTCGATCCGGGCCAGCACGGTTTCGGTGAGCTCCACCGGCGAGAGTTCTTTCCGCCGGATGCGCGCGACCAGCTCGGTGGCAGGAAGCCAGCAGAGATCGTTCACGGTCATCGAAGTGTCACGCGGGCCACCGACAGCTCCACGTGGGTGGCATAGGCGCCCTCGCGCACGGTGACCCGGATGGTATCCGCCTCCTTCCCGAAATCCACGACGATCATCTTGTAGCCATCGGGGGTGGCCGTCCGGTTCGTGAGCTGAATGGTCCACCCGTTCTTCACCATGAGGTCCCGGACCGCGGCCGCGGCGCCTTCCACGTCGAGCTCGGTCATGTAGATCAGCCTGGCGACGTCGGCCTGCCCCGTCCGAATTCGCACCCACTGATCGGAGTGCGGGATGAACGAGGCCGGGAGGGGGACATCCGGGAAGGGCTCGCGCGGGATCCCACCCTGACCGGCGCACGCCGACAGCGGGAGGGTCAGCACGAGCAGGAGGCCGACGCGAGAGCGACGGTCGAGCATGAGTCCCCGCCATTGTATCATCCTCTTCATGGGAGATCCTCAGGCGACGGTGAGGCCGGTGAGGCCATACGGAACCGTCGTGACCCGCATCCCGGGGCGGGTGGGACGACCGCCCCTCCTCGTCTCCGAAGTGGACCGACACGGGACCCTCCTGACGTCGGCCGAGTGGGATGAGGACGGGGCCCTCCGCCACGCCAAGGTCAGGACGCCCGACGGGGGCTGGATCGGCATCGAGCCCGGAGCCGGACAATCGCCGATCTGGGGGCGGTCCGACCGGCTCGTGCAGCTCAACCCCGAGCGGCCGTTTCGTCCCGTGGAGCCGATCACGCTCTTCCAGTCGCTGGATTATGCGGCGATCAAATTCATCCCGCCGCTGGCCGAGCCGGAGCGGCTTCCTCCCGGGGCCGGGACCGCGGTGCTGAACTTCCTGGCCTGCCTGCTCGCAGACCAGGGGACGCCCCGCGTCCGCTACCGGGGCCCCTACGCCACCGAGCTGCTCTTCACGGCGCTCCTGGAATCCTTCCGCTACGATCCGGCCGCGGCCTCTCCGCTCGAACAGTTCACGGGGTCCAACGAGGCCATGCTGGCGGGCGATCTCGCCGAATCGCCGTTGGACTGGAGCCCGGCGCCGCACGAGAGGCGGTTTGCCCGCGCAGGGGTGTACGTACAGCTTCGCGACGGGGTCGAGAAGGTCGTATTCGAAGGGAGGGCGTACTACCGCCAGCGCTGGCAGGGCGTGGTTCGTGACGAGCCCCGGGTCGTGCGGGAAGACGGTGACGGCATCGTCTGCTCACTCTGGGCCCTGGGGGAGGCGATCGAGGACCACCTGATCCTCGACCGAAGCGGAAACGTCCTGGCCGTCCTGCCCATGACACCCGTGGAAGGGAAACGGACGGCCCTCTCGCCGGGATGGCGGAGAACGCTCGGCGAGCTCATCGCCCATGGCAGCGCCCCGCTCCTCCGGCCATCGATCCTGGGGGTCGTGGAACGCCTTCCCCTTGAGTGGGGGCCGGTGACGGGAGATCTCGTGGAGGTTGGCGAGGACCGCCTGGTGGTGAGCCTGCGCCTGCCGCACCTCTTTCGACGGCTGCTTGAGGCCCAGCACACGCTGGGGCAGCGGGTGGGCGTCGCGCTTCGCTTTGCGGCGGAGGTGGCAAAGCTCCTCGGGCCGGCGGTCCGACGCCACGCCCAGACCGCTCTGGCGTCCCTCCCCGAGTCCGGGCAACAGGCAGCCTTGGAGCTGGCCGCCGCCACGAGCCACACGGCGGCTTCCACCCTTCAGTCGTTCCTGGACCGGCTGGTCCACGCGTTGATCTCCGGCAGGGACCTGCCGGACTGACCCTCGCCCCTCACCTCTTCTCCTCTCCCCAGTGGGGAGAGGCAGGGTGAGGGGGGGAGGCCGGGAGAAGAGGGGAAAGGAGCGTCAACTGGAGCCGAGCTGCACCAGCCCCCACACGTTGAAGATGACGAAGGCGCTCACCGAGAGGGCGGAGAGGACGACGTACCCGACCCAGATGGCCTCCTGGCGGGAGAGCTTCTTGCGGTCCGCCAGCCGCCGCCACAGCTCCTGGCGAAAGAACCGCCAGGAATCCTTGTTCAGGGTCGGGAACCCGAGGAGGTCCACCAGGATATGATAGCCATCCATCTCGAGGAAGCAGAAGGGATACAGGCTCACCAGGAAGGTCTGCATCTGGAAGATCGCGGTCGCCGCCGCAAAACTCTGGAAGAAGCCGTGCGGGAGCTGCGTGGCGACCCAGAACCAGAGGCTCGCCAGGTAGAGATGCACGAGCGGTCCGGCCAGCGCCGTCACCACGCGGGCCTTCCGGGTAGCCATGAAGATATCGGTGACGTCCACATAGAACGTGGGCACGAAGCCGTGGAGGAGGGCGAAGCCGAACTCCCGCACCTGGCGGCCGTAGTGAACGCACGCGAGCCCGTGGAGGAGCTGGTGGGCGGCCACGCTGACCCAAAAGAAGGCCTTCACCGACAGCAAGGCCAGGATGGGGTGTCGGGCGAGCGGGGCCAGGATCTCGCCCGCGTCATTCCAGACGCGGATGGCCGACATCACCCCCAGGACCGTCAGGGCAACCCCCCCGACGCGGGTCGGCAGGGTGAAAAGCAGGAGCCCGCCCCACCGGTAGACCCGCTCGAAGTCCCGCTGCACCTCCCGGCTCGTCAGCGTGAGCTTTTCGAGCCCCTTGAGCGTCACCTCCAGCGTCCGGGCCCCCAGATTCTTCTGGTGCCGTGACAGCACCTCGCGCAGCCTGGACACGGGGCGGAGGGTCAAAAACTGGGCCCGCTGAAGCTTCGCGATGAGGCTCGGGATCAGGTCGAAGTCGAAGGCGCCGTAGCGGAGGACGTAGGCGGTCGCCATCTCGTGGAGCGAAGTCCGGCCGTCCATCTGCTCCCAGAGAAAGTACTCGGGCGCGGTCAGCAGGAGGTAGCGGTCCGTGGCCTTGTTCTTGAGGACGTAGGTGACCTGACCCTCGATGCTCTTCGGGAGCTGGGCCAGCTCCCACGCCGGGGCCGGGATGCGCTGGGGGCGGTACTGGAGGTAGGCCCGGGCGCTCGGGACGGCCCGGACCTCGAACCCCTTTTCTTCCTCGCGGCGGATCAGGAGCTGGATCTTGGTCTGTCGGGCCACACTCGGTCCTTCCTCGGCTCGGCCGCCTCGGGTCAGCCGGGGAACTTGCTGTCCAGGTCCAGTCCCGTGGCCTCCAGGCCCCACCGCGTCACCTCCGCGACGAGGTTGCCCGACTCTCGGAGTCGGGAGACGAACACCTGAACCATCTGGAAGAAAAAGGCCGCCGCAGCGCGGGGGCTGATCTCGACGAGCTGCTGGAGGCTTTCCCGATCCAAGCACAAGAGGAGCGCGTCGGTTTCAGCCTGAATGGTGGCCGACCGGGGAGCCCGGTCGAAGAGGCTCATCTCCCCGAAAAACTCCCCGGGGCCCATCCGCGCCAGCACCTGCTCGACCCGACCGATGACGGGCTTGGAGACCACGACGGTCCCCTCGCGGATCAGGTAGAGCTCCTCGCCCTTGTCCCCCTCGCGGAAGAGCACTTCGCCCTTCGTGAGTCGCCGCGGCTGGAGCCGCAGCGCGAGCGCCACCAGGTGGGGCTCCGCAAGATCCTTGAAGACGGAGACGGACCGGAGGAAGGCAACGGCGTCGGCTTTCGGCATGCCTCTACGTCGCCAAGCGCTTGACGAGGGCCGTCTGGAAGGCCCGCGCCTGCTGGGGCCGAGGCGTCAGGGTGAGCTTGGCGATGGCCTGCAGGACGGAGGTGCGCTCCTCCGCGCTCAGCTCGTAGTCCGCCAGCACGGTGTAGGGGTCCCGCACGAGGGCCTGAAGGAAGTCAGGGTCGATCATCGCCCGCCCCACGAGCTCCTTGAGCCCCTCCCCTGCCATCCGCCCTCCCCTCGGCGCGCGCTCGAACAGCCTCCTAGCGAAGCGCAAATTGGAAAACCTATTATAGCGCACCCGCCGGGAAGAAGGCCGGGAAAGGAGGCGCAGACGGTGGGTCATGGGTCGGGGGCTCTGGGCGCGATCACGTAGAGCGTTCCCCGCTCAAAGGGGAGGACATAAAGCAGGCCGTCCGGGCCCACCTCCAGGTCGGTGATCGCGCCGAACCCGGTGCCGAAAATCAGCTCCCTGAGCTCGCCGGGCGTGTCAGCGACCCGATCAACCAGGCCCGGGTGCCTGAAGAGGAAGCCGTCGCGGGTCGCGTTCATCCGGAAGCGGTAGAGGCTCCCCGTCACGTAATCGCCGACGAAGGCGTCGTTCAGGTACTGCTCACCTAGCCTCGGCGAGTCGAGAAAGACAATGCCCGTGGGGGCCACGGTCCTGCGCCAGGAAAAGGCCGGGTCGGCGTAGTGCGAGCCCGGCACGTGGAAGAGGTCGTCAACCCGCTGGGGGTCGCGGACGTTGGGTCCCATGATCTGGATCCAGCCGCTGTTAAAGCCTGGCCTCACCAGGTTGATTTCATCATAGGTGGCCGCCCCGTTCTCGGTGTCCCACAGGTTGCCGGTCACGGGATCGAACGCCAGACCGAAGCTGTTGCGAATCCCGTAGGCGTAGTACTGGGCCAGCTTTCCCCCTTGAGAGAAGAACGGGTTATCCCCCGGGATCGTGCCGTCGTCGTTGAGGCGGAAGATCACCCCGGTGTCGTCGGGGAGGGGGCCGGCCGGGAGGTTCTGCAGCTGGCCGCGGTGATCCAGATCCCCGATCACCGCGTAGAGCTTGCCGTCGGGGCCGAAGGTGAGAACGCCCCCGTTATGGTTGAAGTTGGGAGAGACCGACAGATCCAGCAGGAGCGTCGGATTGATGAGGGCCGTTCCGTTCCAGGTATAGCGGTAGAGGCGATTGCCCAGGGGAGGAGGGAAGCCCTCGGTGTCGGCGCCCGTGCTGCTCTCCGTGTAGAAGAGATAGACGAAGGGCGTCGTCGGAAACTGCGGATGGACCGCGATCCCCAGCAGTCCGCGCTCTGCCGCGTAGTCCACCGCGACGTCCAGCACCTCGCCGGGCTGCAGGACGCCCCCGAGGATGCGACGGACCCGGCCGTCGTTCTTCTGGAGGACGAGGATATCGTCCGGACCGATGAAGGCCATGGTCGTGGGCGCGTGCAACCCGCTCGCCACCGGCCTCACCGTGAGCCGGCCATCCTTCACCGTCTGCGCGCTCGCCAGGGTGGCCGCCACGTTGAGGGAGGCCACCATCACGCAGAACACCCATCGTGCTCCCCGGAACCCCGCAGCCGACTTTACCCGCCTCAAAACCGACGCACGGGCCCGGGCTCGCCCGTCCTGGCACTCCCCCCCAGTGGTCATCAGGCGGCTCCAGCCAGTGCTCGTGGAGATGCCAGAGTCCGATTCCGGAAGGATTCGTCCATACAAAAAGGGTGGTGACCCCGGCGGGATTCGAACCCGCGATCTCGACCTTGAAAGGGTCGCGTCCTTGGCCAGGCTAGACGACGGGGTCCGGTGAGCCAGACTACCTCAGACGACCGAATCCCGCAAGAAGCTGAGACCCCGGGCAGCGCGTGGATTCTCCTGCGGCGGGTTACTCGGTGGTCACGCGCAGGACTTCATCGACATTGGTCATCCCCTCGAGGACCTTCTGAAGGCCGGCCTCGCGCAGGGTCCGCATCCCCTGTCGACGGGCCACCTCGCGGACTTCGGCGGTGGGCGCGCTGGCCCGGATCAGATCGCGGATCTCCCTGGCGATGGGCATCACCTCGGCAATCGCCACCCGGCCCTTCATCCCCGTGAAGTTGCAGGTCGGGCAGCCCTCCCCCCGGTACAAGGTGCACTTGCCGAGCCCCTGCGGGGTGTGGCCATACGGGGCCAGGCTCTCCTCGTCGGCCTCGTAGGCTTCGCGGCAGTCCAGGCAGATCTTCCGGACGAGGCGCTGGGCCAGGATCAGGCGGAGCGAGGAGGAGACGAGGAAGGGGGGGATGCCCATGTCCAGGAGCCGGTCGATGCTGGACGGGCAATCGTTGGTGTGCAGCGTGCTCAGGACCAGGTGACCCGTGAGCGCCGCCCGAACGGCGATCTGGGCCGTCTCCAGATCGCGCATCTCACCCACCAGGACCACGTCGGGGTCGTGGCGGAGGAACGAGCGGAGAATGGCCGCGAAGGTCCGCCCGATCTCCTCTTTGACCTGGACCTGGTTGACCCCCTTGAGGTTGTACTCCACCGGATCCTCGACGGTCATGATGTTGACATGGGGGGCGTTCACCGTGTTGATGGCGGCATAGAGGGTGGTGGTCTTGCCAGAGCCGGTCGGGCCCGTGATCAGGATCAAGCCATGGGGGCTGTGGATGACCTTCCGGAACTGCTCCAGGCACCAGGCATCGAACCCGAGCTGACTCAAGTCCAGCTTGAGGGCTTCCTTGTCCAGGATCCGCACGGACACGCTCTCGCCGAAGATCGTCGGCAGCGTGGACACCCGGAGGTCGACCTCCCGGGAGCGGCCGCGAAACTGGATGCTCCCGTCCTGAGGAAGCCGTCGCTCGGCGATGTCGAGGTTGGCCATGATCTTGATGCGCGAGACGAGCGCGGGCTCCAGCTGCTTGGGAGCGTCCATGATCTTATGGAGCATACCGTCGAGGCGGAACCTGATGCGGAGGGCGTCCTCGTACGGTTCCAGGTGGACGTCCGAGGCCGCGCGGCGGATCGCGTCAAGAAGAATCATGTTCACGAACCGAACCACCGGCGCCTCGTCGGCCGAGGCGCGAAGCTGCCGGATGTCGACCAGGCCGCCGAGATCCCGGTCCCGCACGAGATTGATCTCTTCGGCGATGGCCTCGGCTTCGGTCAGCATATCCGCCAGGGTGGAGAGCGAGGTCTCGTAGGAATGCTCGATGGCCTGGCGAATGACCGACAGCGGGGCGATGGCCGGGACGACCTGCAGCCCTGTCATGAAGGCCATGTCGTCCAGCGCGGAGAGGTTGGTCGGGTCCGCCATGGCAAGGGTCAGCGTGCCGTTCGCGTAGTGGACGGGGACCAGCTCGTATTTCTTGGCAATCCAGGCCGGAACCAGCTTGAGGAGTTCGGGCTCGAGGGTGATGTCGGAGAGCGTGACCGTCGGGATTCCGTACTGGCTGGACAGGACCTTGACCAGCTGCTCTTCACTGACGAGGCCAAGGCGGACCAGGACCGGGCCCAGCTTCTCGCCCGTCCGCTTCTGCTCGGCCAGGGCCTCGGCGAGCTGGGTGGGGGCGACCAACCCCGCGGCCACGAGGAGGTCTCCCAGGCGCCGGCCGACCGGGCGCTGACCTTCGCTTGCCTTGGCAGCTTCCACCTTCTGCGACCCCCGGACGTCGTGTTTCAGTCTACGACACCTCCAGGCTGCGCACACCCGCTGGCCGGAGCGACCAGGACGGCGTGGAAACGCAACGGGCCGAAAACCCTGGTGAGCCGTGGTGGGATCGAACCACCGACCCCCTGCTTAAAAGGCAGGTGCTCTCCCGACTGAGCTAACGGCTCCGGACGAATAATGATAACACGATGCGACGAAATACTCATGGGCTCCGCCGAAAATTCCTGCTGAGGATCCGCGTCAGGGGAACGGCGGGATCGAATTGCGGAGCGAGGGAAACCAGCGGACGAGCGGCGAGTCCTCGATCAGGATCGCATCCTGACGCACCGCGCCGGTCGAGACCAGGCAGAACTCGCACCCCACCAGCTCCGAGAGCCGCTCCACGTACTGGCGCGCCTTGGCGGGCAGATCCGCGTAGGCCCGGAGGCCGGCGGTGGAGCACTGCCACCCCGACATCTCCTCGTAGACCGGCTCGGCCTCCTTCCAGACCCGCTCCTCATCGGGGACCTCGGTGAGCAGCTCGCCCCGGTAGCGGTAGCCGACCCCGATCTTGACGGTCTCGCAGCGGTCCAGCACGTCCAGCTTCGTGAGCGCAATCGTGTCGAGCCCGTTCACGCGCACCGCGTACCGGCCGATGACCGCGTCGAACCACCCGCAGCGCCGCGGCCGGCCGGTTGTCGCCCCGTACTCATTGCCCCGGGCTCGCAGGAGCTCGGCCATCTTGCCGTGGAGCTCCGTGGGAAACGGCCCGCTGCCCACGCGGGTCGTGTACGCCTTCGAGACCCCGAGGACGCCCTGAATCTTCGTCGGTGGCACGCCCGTGCCCGTGGAGGCGCCCCCCGCCGTGGTGCTGGAGGAGGTGATGAACGGATACGTCCCATGATCGATGTCCAGCATCGTCCCCTGGGCCCCCTCGAAGAGCACCGATTGACCGCTCTCGATCCACCGGCTCAGCAGCAGCGCTGTGTCCGTGATGTAGGGAGCCAGCCACCCCGCGTACCGGAGGTAGGGCCCCAGGATCTCCTCCACCGTGAAGGTCTGGGCGTCGTAGATCTCGCCGAGAAGCCGATTCTTCTGCCGGAGGTTGGCCTGGAGCTTCTCGCGGAAGACCGGTTCGTCCAAGAGGTCGGCCATCCGGATCCCCATCCGCGCCGCTTTGTCCACGTACGCCGGCCCCACGCCCTTCCCGGTGGTCCCGATGCGCCGATCCCCCAGCTTGGCCTCCGAGGCCAGGTCCAGGGCGCGGTGATAGGGCATGATCAGGTGCGCGTTCCGGGAGATGTAGAGGTTTCCGTCCAGCACGATGCCCCGCCGAACGAGGGCCTCCATCTCCTCGATCAGGGCCGCCGGGTCCACCACGACCCCGCAGCCGATGATGCAGCGGAGCCCCGGGTGCAGGATCCCCGAGGGGATCGAGTGCAGCACGAACTTCTCGCGCCCGACGACGACCGTGTGCCCCGCATTGTTGCCGCCCTGGTAGCGGACCACGGCGTCCACGTGGGGGGCCAGGATGTCGACGACCTTGCCCTTGCCTTCGTCGCCCCACTGGCTGCCGACGACGACGATGTTAGGCATGGCCCGGGCCTCGGGTCCCGATCGGGAACCACGTGGCCGGCGCCTTGAGAAGATCGGCGGACTTGATGGTCCGCTCGGCGCCTGTGGCAAGCTCGACGGCCAGCAGTTCATCCGCCGCGGTCTTCGGCCCGCCGATCACCAGCGCCCACCGGACCCGCTGGCCCCGCGCGTAGGCCAGGGACTCCGAAAGCTCACGGGTGATGATGTCACGCGCCACGCCGGCCCCGAGGTCCCGCAGGCGCCGCGAGAGCGAGAGCGCCACGATCTTTTCCGGGGTGAAATCGATGATGAAGAAGTCCGGGCCCACGAGCGGCACGGACACGCCCTGAGCCTCCATGGCCAGGAGGGCGCGGCCCACGTCGAAGGCGAACCCGGTGGCCGGGCAGTCGTAGCCGAAGCGCGCCAGCATGTGGTCGTAGCGCCCGCCCCCGCAGAGGGGAGCCCCCAGGCCGCTCACGTACCCCTCGAAGTAGACACCCGAGTAGTAATCGAAGCCGCGGACCTCGCCCAGGTCCAGGATCACGGCGTCCGCCAGGCCGTACGCGCGGAGAAGTCGATGCACCTCGGCGAGGTTCGCCAGGGCGCGCTCGGACCTCGGGTTTTTCACGAGCCGGGCCCCCTGCTCGAGCACCTCTTCGCGGCCGAAGAGGTCGGGCAGCGCCAGGAGCAGCTCGGCCGTGGATGCCGGAGGGGCCAGCTCCCGGACCAGTTGCTCCAGGGTCGAAGCGTCCTTGCGGCTCAAGGCGTCCTGCAATTGCCGCCCCTGTTCGCGCTCGATCTTCAGTTCCTCCAGGATCCCGCGGAAGAAGTCCGCCTGGCCCACGTTGAGCTGAAATCGACCGAGGCCGAGCACCCGGAGCCCTTCCACCGACATCGCGATCATCTCGGCATCGGCCTCCGGCTTCTCGAGCCCCACCAGTTCCACGCCCGCTTGGTAGAACTCCCGGTAGCGCCCCACCTGCGGCTCGCCGTAGCGGAAGACGTTCGTCAGGTAGGCGAGGCGCAACGGCTTGGGTTCGTCGCGGAGGCGCGTGGCCACGATGCGAGCGATCTGGGGCGTGATGTCGGCCCGAAGCGCCAGCAGCCGACCGGTGTCCCGGTCCACGAGCCTGAACATCTGCTCCTGGAGCGTCTCGTCGGTGCCAAGGGAGAGCACGTCGGCGTACTCGTAGGTCGGTGTCACCACTTCCCGGTATCCCCAGCGGGTGAAGACCGAGAGGAGACGCTCCTCGACGCTGCGCTTGGCCGCCGCCTCGTCGGGCAGGTAGATCTTGACCCCCTTGGGAAGCTGGGTCTGGAAAGGGCGCTTGTCCATACCAGTGCTCAACCCTGTTTATTGTAATCAAGGCGGGCTCCAAAGGCCAACCCGGAGAGGCAGGGTGAGGGGGACGACAGGTGGGGCTAGCCCGGATTATTCACGAGAATAATCCGGGCTAGAGCTTCACCACTTTCGCGAAGCCGATGTCGGGCATCGCCCGGATCTCGCGAAGGATCGCCTCCGGGATGGGGTCATCCAGGTTCAGGATGGAGACGGCCTGCCCGCCCCGGCGCTCGCGGCCGAGCTGCATGCCGGCGATGTTGATCTGGTGGCGGCCGCAGAGGGTGCCGATCCGCCCGATCACGCCCGGCACGTCGAGGTTGGAGAAGACGAGCATCCAGCCTGAGGGGACCGCCTCCAGGGGGTAGCCGTCGATCCTCACGATCCGGGGCTCCCGTTTGTGGAACAGGGTCCCCGCCACCCGCCAGGACCCCCGGTTGGTCTCAAGCTCGGCGGCGAGCAGGCTCGCGTAATCTTCGCTCTCGGCGGTGTTCGTCTCCACCACCTTGATCCCGCGAACCTTGGCGAGGTAGGGGGCGTTCACGTCCGACACGTTCTCCTCGAGGATCACGTTGAGGAGCCCCTTGAGGAACGTCACGGTGAGGACCGGGGTCGCCAGCGTCGCGACCTCGCCGGCGTACTCCAGGCGGACCCGCTTCATCCGGCCTTCGGCCATCTGGGCCAGGAACGAGCCCATTTTTTCCGCCAGCGTGAGATAGGGACGGAGCTCCTTGAGCGTCTCGGCGTCCACCGAGGGGACATTCACCGCGTTCCGGACCAGTCCGCGGACCAGCACATCCGAAACCTGCTGGGCGATCGCCAGGGCCACGCCGGACTGCGCCTCCTCCGTGGACGCCGCCAGGTGGGGGGTCAGGATCACCTCGTCGAGACCGAGCAGCGGATGGTCGGGAGGCAGCGGTTCCCGTTCGAACACGTCCAGGGCCGCGCCGGCCACCTTCCCCTCGCGGATGGCGTTCACCAGCGCCTCTTCGCTGATCACCCCGCCCCGGGCGCAGTTGATGATTCGCACGCCATCCTTCATCTTGGCCATCTCGCCGGCCCCGAGGAAATTCCGCGTTTCGGCCGTCAGGGGGACATGGATCGAGACGAAATCGGCCTGCTTGAGGAGGTGATCCAGCTCCACCACCTCGACGCCGATCCGCTGCGCGGCCTCCGCGGTGAGGTACGGATCGTAGGCGATGACCTGCATCCGGAGCCCCAGGGCCCGGCGGGCCACCTCGGAGCCGATCCGCCCGAGCCCGATGATCCCCAGCACCTTGTTGTAGAGCTCGATCCCGGCAAAGCGCTCCTTCTCCCAGCGGCCGCCCTTGAGCGCGCCGTGGGCCTGCGGGAGCTTGCGGGCGAGCGCCAGGAGGAGCCCGATGGTGTGCTCGGCGACGGCGATCGTGTTGGCCCCGGGGGTGTTCATCACGACGATCCCTCGCTCGGTGGCGGCCTCCACGTCGATGTTGTCCACGCCGGCACCGGCCCGCCCGACCACCTGAAGCTGTCGGCCCGCCTCGATCACCTTCGCCGTGACTTTCGTGGCGCTGCGGACGATCAAGCCATCCGCATTCGCGATCGCGACGCAGAGGTCCGGCTCGGTGAGCGTGGGGACCACCTCAACGGAAAGGCCCTCCCGGCGGAGGGCCTCGATTCCGATCTCCTGCAAGCCGTCGGTCACGATCACCGTCTTCATGGCGCGCGTTCGGCGAGCACCTTCTGGGCGGCCCCGACCGCGGCGCCCCAGTCCACCGGGTACCCCAGCTCCGCCAGCACCTGCTCCAGCGCCCCGAGGGCCACGACCACGTCGAAATCGCCGACGTAGCCCATGTGACCCAGCCGGAAGACCTTCCCCTTCATCTCCCCCTGCCCGCCGGCGATCGTGATGTTGTGCGACGAGGCAAAGGTGGCCAACACTCGCTCGCCGTCGATTCCCTTCGGCGAGACGACGGCGGTGATCGCCGGGCTCGGCGTGGCCTTGGCGAACAACTCCAGGCCCAGGGCCTCGACGCCGGCGCGGGTGGCGCGGGCCAGCCGGTCGTGGCGCTTGAAGACGTTGGCGAGCCCCTCGGCTTGGAGCATGGCCAGCGCCGCTGCCAACCCGACGACGATCGACACCGCGGGGGTGAAGTGGGGCTGGTTCTTCACCACGAGCTTCTTCTCTTCCAGCAGATCAAAATAATACCGGGGGAGCCTGGCCCGCTTGACGAGCGCCCACGCCTTGTCCGAGAGCGTGCAGAAGGCCAGCCCCGGCGGGAGCATCAGCCCCTTCTGAGAGCCCGCCACCACGACGTCCACTCCCCAGGCGTCCATCGGCAGATCCGCCACGCCCAGGCTCGACACCGCGTCCACCACCAGGATCGCGTCGCTCCCGCGCGTCGCCTCGGCGTAGCCCTTGACGTCGTGGAGAACGCCGGTGGACGTCTCGCTGTGCTGGCAGAAGACGGCCCGGATGCCTGACGACTTCGTCAGCGCGTCGGCCACCCGGTCGGCCGGGACGGTGTGGCCGAACGGAGCGTCCAGCGCCACCACCTCGACGCCGTAGGCCTGGCAGATCTCTGCCCAGCGCTCCCCGAACTTCCCCGCCCGGATCACGAGGGATTTGTCGCCCGGGGAGAGCGTGTTGGCCACGGCAGCCTCCATGCCCCCCGTGCCCGACGCCGCCAAGAGGATCGTCTCCTGCGTCGTCTGGATGAGCCACTTGAGCCCCTCCCGCACCCTGGCGAAGAGCGCCTCGTACTCCGGGGTCCGGTGGTGGATGATCGGGTGAGCCATGGCCAGGAGCACCTGATTCGGAACTGGCGTCGGCCCCGGGGCCATGAGGTAGTACTTCTTCATCGAGGGCTCCTTTCCGGCGGGTGGAATTTCGTGAACGGGATCACAACCCACCTCACTATAGGCGCATCCTCGGGGCCCAGTCAACGGGCCAACCTACCGGATGACCTGGTCACAGGCCAAGTGAAGGAGCGCCGTCGGACTTTGCGGGAGAAGGAGAAGTCCCCGAAAGAGCGCTGAGCCTGATTCGGCTCCGGTCTGGGATCTAACTTCGGATCCGGCGCTCCAGTTCCTCGATGCGGGCCTGGAGGGACGCGACATTCCGCTTCAAGTCCTCCAGACCCCGTTCCAGCACCTCGCGGCGGCCGACTTCATCTGCCAGCAGCGCCTCGATCCGCCGGAGCGCCTGGACGATCATGTGATACTCCTGTTCCAGGGTCTCCAGGCGACGGTAGATGGCATCGAGGTGGCCGAATACCTCCTGGAAGCGCTCCTCCATGCGCTGCTCGAACGCATCGAACCGCTGCTCTAGCGAGTCGAATCGCCGACCGACCACGGTGAATTGACCATCGATTGCCGTGAATTGACCATCGATTGCCGTGAACTGGCGACCGAGGAACTCGATGAGCTGTTGATACTCGGCACTGGTCATGGGCACTCTCACCTTTATCTCACCCGAAAGGCCATTTCAAGTGTCTTCGTCCGGAGACACCAGAGCCGCTACGGCTTCGCGATCTGGAGCGGCACCTCGATCCCGGGAACGCCCTTGACGGATCGGCCCAGCACCGTGACGAAGAGCGCGTCCTTGCCCCGGGCGTGGGGCGAGAAGAACCGCACCACGTCGCCGTCGTAGTAAGTGAGCCCGGAGGCGCCGAAGCCCTGAGCGTAGGCGCCGAGGTAGCACCTGCCGCCGATGATCCCCGCCTCCAGGTTGGCCAGCCGGTAGCCGCGGTTGCCCAAGCGCTCGAGGATCGGGCCGAGGGCCGCGAGGAAGAAGATCCCGACGCCGGCGTCGGCGCCGAGAGCCTGCTCCAGGCAGAGGTAGCCGGCCTGGCGCCGGAAGTCGCCGCTCGCGAGCATCTCCACGCCGTGGGCCTCGGGCCAGTAGCAGTAGGCGCCGGAGGGGATTGTCTCCACGGCGTTGACGATCAGATAGAGGTCCACGAGCCGACGCCCGGGCGCCGGCAAGAAGTCGGCCGGGATGCCGCGGGTCGCGTGAAAGAGCACCGTGGAGAGTGCCTCGGCGCTGATCGGCTGGCCGGAGAACTGGCGCGTCGATCCCCGCCCGAGGATAGTCTCCCCAAGCGATCGTCCGGCGCGCGCCAGCGGCCCGGGAAGCGACACGAGGTGCTCCGGGATGGACCGGGGCTCGCCGGGGTGAGACGGCCGGACGGTCCTCAGCTCGTCGGATTCCACCAGGGACGACACCGCATGCATGTACCTGACCAGTGGATACTCCACCTCGCTGGACGACAACGGAATGGTCCGTGGCGTGATCGGCTCCGTAGAGACGTCTGCGGCGGGTGGCGGCGCCGCCGAAGTCCCCAGCGGAACCAGCTCGAGGCTCACTTCCTTCTCAGCGTCGAGCGCCAGGAGCCGATTGATTCGCTCGTCGACAAAGAACGTGACGAGGCGCGCGGGGATCCCCAAGCCGGCGGCCGTGGCGAGGAGGTTGGCCAGCATGGTTCCCGAGTCCCAGAAGAGATGCCGGTACGCCCGTGCCTGGTACTTCCAGGTGTTGCGCCAGTAGATGGCGGTCAGGACGAGCGTGGCCGCGGCGGTCGGGATCCGTTCGTCAACCGCGGCGACGCCCAGCTCGCCTCGAAAGTCTCCCGCCCGGAGCCGCCGAAGGCAGAAGTCACCGGGCGAGAAATGGTACACCCCGGCCGAAAGTGCCGGGAGCTCCCCCGCCACGACATACACCTCCGTCTGGTAGAGGGCGCCGGTCGACGGCGCGGCGCGGAAGTGCATCTCGCCACCCCCGGGATGGGTCTTCTTCTTGGTCAACCCGGCGGTGAAGAACAGGAGGGACGCGAGGGTCTCGAGTGTGAGCGTCGCCCCTTTGCCTTCGAAGGTCGCCATCGCCTCCAGCGTGTCTTGCGGCGGCTGAGGGAACTCGCGGGGCAGCAGCGTGACCGGCAAATCGGGGTACACCTTGTAGAGGAATGGCTTCGTGTCCCAGTCGAGGACGTGGCCGCTCTGGCGGACCGACTGGTAACTGTGAGCGGTGCGGTCGTGGTACTCCCGCGCCGCCCGGATGTCGCGATTGCCGACGGGGGTCACCGCGAGAAATCGTAGGGCGGACGGAAGATGCCGCGCTCGGTGATGATGGCGGTGATCAGCGCCGCCGGCGTCACGTCGAACGCCGGGTTGAAGACGGGCGACGCGGCCGGCGCGGTCTGGCGGCCCGCCAGGCCCCTGACCTCGCTCCCGTCACGCTCCTCGATGGGGATGAGATCGCCCGAGGGGAGCGCCCGGTCGATGGTCGAGAAGGGGGCGGCCGCGTAGAACGGGATGCCGTGGTGCCTGGCGAGCACGGCGAGCGCGTAGGTGCCGATCTTGTTGGCCGTGTCGCCGTTGGCGGCGATCCGATCCGCCCCGGTGACGACCAAGTCGACCTCCCCGCGGGCCATCACGGAGGCGGCCGCGACATCCGAGATCACCCGGTGGGGGATCCCGTCCTTGACGCACTCCCAGGCGGTAAGGCGGGCGCCTTGCAGGACGGGGCGGGTCTCATCCACCCAGACGAGCGCCACCTTGCCCTGCTCGTGGGCCGCCCGGACCACCCCGAGCGCCGTCCCGTAGCCCGCGGTGGCCAGGGCCCCGGCGTTGCAGTGGGTGAGGATCCGCGCGTGGTCGGGGATGAGCGCCGCGCCGTAGGCACCCATGGCCCGATTGGCCGCCACGTCCTCATCCAGGACCGCCTGCGCCTCCTGAAGCAGGCGAGTCTTGAGGGTGTCGAGGGGAAGCGTCCGATAGTCAAGGCAGCAGCGCCGCATCCGCTCCAGGGCCCAAAAGAGATTCACCGCGGTCGGCCGCGTGGCGGCGAGCCCCTTGATCGCGCTCTCAAGGTCCGCCAGGAGCCCATCAACCGTCGATGCTCGGCTCTCACGCGCAGCCAGCGCGACGCCGAAAGCCGCGGTCACCCCGATGGCAGGGGCGCCGCGCACGACCATCGAGCGGATGGCCTCCGCCACCTCGGACCAGGAGGTGTACCGGCGCTCGACCTCTTCGGCGGGGAGACGCGTCTGGTCCAGGAGGACCAGCCGGTCGCCCTCCCAGCGGACCGGGGAGATCACAGGAGCCCGGCCTTGATCCGGGCTTCAAGCGTCTCGAAGGAGAGTCCCTGAATCCGGATGAGTTTATCCCGGCCGTGGGCGCCCCTCACGAGCGTGACGGCCGATTGGGGCACCCGGAAGGATCGGGCGAGGAGCGCGCACACCGCGTGATTGGCCTCCCCGTCAACCGGAGCCGCGCGCACGCGGACGCGGAGGGTGGATCCGTCCCAGTCCCCCAGCTCGTCTCTCGCGGCCCGGGGCTGAACCCTCACGCGGAGGAGGGCCGAGTCAGTGCGACCCGGCCCCCGCATCCCCGAATTCCTCGGCCACAAGCCGCTGGTACATGTCGAGCGTGACGCGAAGCCCCTCGGCCAGCTGGCGACGGGTGCGCTTGAGGGCAAGGACCTCGGCCTTGATCTTGGCCTCCTCGGCCCGCGCCTCCTCCAAGAGTTTGTCCCCCTGGAGTTCCGCCTCCCGGACGAGGAGATTGGCCTCGCGCTTGGCGCCTTCCTTCATCTCTTCGGCCAGTCGTTGGGTGGTGACCAGGGTATCCTGGAGCAGCTTTTCCCGCTCCTCGATCCCCCGGGACCGCTCCTCCAGCGCGGTGAGCTGTTCCTTCAGGAGCGCGTTCTCCTTGACGAGCTGCTCGTAATCCTCCGCCACGTCCGCCAGGAACGCGTCCACCTCCTGCCGGTCGAAGCCGCGAAAACGGACGGTGAACTGCTGTTGCCGGATGTCCATCGGCGAGATGCGCATCGGACCTTCACCTCCCATCGCGGTGCCAGCCGACGTCGCCTGCCGGCGGCGCCGCCCACCGAGCGTGGCTCAGAAGAGCGAGCGCAGGATCACCTGCTGGACGAACTGGATGATGAGGATCGCCACCAGCGGAGAAAAGTCGAGCCCGGTCTGGTAGCGGGAGAGCAGTTTCCGGATCGGGCGGAGCACCGGTTCGGTGACGCGCCTGAGGAGCTGGACGATGGGGTTGTAGGGGTCCGGGTTGATCCAGGAGATCAGCGCCGCCGCGATGATGACCCACGTGTAGAGGCTCAGGAGCCAGCTGACGAAATCCACCAACCGGTAGAGCAATACGGCGCCTTCCACGTCAGGCCTTCTTGTCGCCCCGGGGGCCACGGCCCAGCTCGCGCGAGCGGAGCGTGGCGCGCTCGACGGCGCTGATGAGGGTCCGGCGGACGCCCCCCTCCTCCAGGGCCGCGATCCCGGCAATGGCGGTCCCCCCCGGCGAGGTCACCATGTCCTTCAGCTGGCCCGGATGCGCTCCCGTTTCGATCAGGAGCTTCGCCGACCCCAGGACGGTCTGCGCCGCCAGGGTCATGGCGGTAATCCGGTCGAGACCCACCTTGACCCCGCCGTCGGCCAGCGCCTCGATCATCAGCGCCACGTAGGCGGGGCCCGAGCCCGACAGTCCGGTGACGGCGTCCAGCAGCTCTTCGTCCAGCACGACCACCTTTCCCACCGCGCCGAAGATTTCCTGAGCGGTTTCCAGATCCCCCCGCTGAAGCCCATCCGCCTGCGCCACCGCGGTCACGCCCTCCAGGACCAGGGCCGGGGTGTTGGGCATGACCCGGATGAGGCGAACGCTCTTCGGGAGGTCGGCGCGCAGCGCCGCGGTCGGGACGCCGGCGGCCAGCGAGATGAAGAGCTTCCGAGTCGTCACTGCCGGGGCCACCTCTTTGAGCACCGCGTGGATGATCTGAGGCTTCACCGCCACGATCACCACGTCCACCCGCCTCACGAGGAGCGCATTGTCGGAAAGCGTGTGGATCCCGTAGAGCTTGCCGAGCTGTTGCAGGCGGTCAAGCCGAACGTCCGTGACGAAGACGTCTTCCGGGGGGACCAGCTCGGCCTTGAGAAGACCCCGGATCAGAGCCTCCCCCATGTTGCCCCCGCCCAGAAACCCGACCTTCTTCCCCTTCAGGCTCACGGTGTTCTCGGTCCAAAAATGGCTGTGCCCACCCTGACGATGGTTGCCCCTTCCTCGACCGCGACCTCGAAGTCTTCGCTCATCCCCATCGAAAGATGCTCGAGACCGGCCTCGTCCCTGAGCTCGCGGAGCTGGCGGAACCACCCCCGCGACAGCTCAGCCTCCTCGACCGGTGGCGGGATCGTCATGAGCCCCCGCACCGAGAGCCCGGAGAACCCCGCCAGAGCTTCGAGCGCGCCCTTGAGTTCGCCGGTGGCGAACCCGCCCTTGGTCGCTTCGCCCGCCAGGTTCACCTGGACGAGCACCTCCACCACCCTGCCGGCGGTGCTGGCCCGGCGCTGGAGTTCCCGCGCCAGCTCCAGGCGATCGACGGAGTGGATCAAGTCGAAGAGCAGGACGGCATCCCTGGCCTTGTTGGTCTGGAGATGACCGACGAGATGCCAGGGCACCGGGCGGCCGATCACCCCGATCTTCTCTCTCGCCTCCTGGATCCGATTTTCCCCCAGCGCGGGCAGGCCGGCGGCCAGGGCGCTTCGAATCCGCTCGACGTCCACCGACTTGGAGACGCCGACGAGGAGAACCTCCTCAGGGGCACGCCCCGCCCGTTCGGCGGCGCGGCAGATCCGCTCCCGGACGCGAGCGAGATTCCCCGCGACATCAATCACCGCCGCCCCCCTCACGCCAGGTGATTGTATCACGCTTCGGGAGCCGAACCCTGGCGGCTGATCCTCCGGTGACTGCGGCCAAGCCGCTATTCCAGGTCGCGTTCCAGGCGCGACTCGCGCAGAAGATCCAAGAACTTCTCACGAAGCGTCGGGGCAATACGGTCTGCGAACGCCTCTGCGAGGCCATTGATGCGGATGAGCCTCTGCACGTCGGCCAGATCCTGTGCGCGGTGGCCCCAGACGCCGCTGGCGATTTTGAACTCGACAAGCGCTTCGAGGGTCGGGAGCCGCAGCCCGGCGACGTCGACGAAGGCAGTGGAATCCGGCGGAGGGTATTCCACGGGGCTCTCCGACGAACCAGCATGCTCGCCGGAGGTCACGACGTCGATGTTCACTTCGTAGTCCGTCTCGCGCAGACTCTTGCGCAGCCCCAGCCCTCGGGGCACCAGGCCCTGTCCGACGAGCGTGGCGTGGATCCTGTCGAGCCCCTCGCGCGTCGTGAGAATATCGATGTCCTCGGTGTGACGAACGTAGCCATAGTACCGGAGAGCCAGCGCCCCGATCACCGCGAATGGAATGCCCTCCCGCGCCAGTCGGCGACGCAGGGATTCGAGAACCGCGGCGATATCGCGGGAGTGCATGTGATCCCTTCGGAGCTGCTCGATCAGCGTACCCTGGATTGGCCGAGCCACACCCGCATTATAGACCGGGGCGGCTACAGCCGCTCGGCCATCACGTGTTGCTGCCCCGCTTCGATGAGCTCACGAACCGCCGCCACCAGGGTTGCCAGGGTTTTTGCCGATGGCGGTGGGGACTGGGCGTCGCCTTCCTGCGGTTCGGTCAGCTCGCGCGCGCGGGACAGGCGCACCGCCAGCTCCTCCGGCAGTCGCCCGGTCGCAACCATCGCGCTCTCCACCTCCCGCGGCGCGGGAAGCTCAGGACCTGGCTCCCGGTCTTTGACAAGCGCGAGACCCCCCGTGAGCCCCCAGCCCAGCGCCTCTCTCAGGGGACGCAGCGCCTCCTCGGGAAAGCCGCCCGCCAGCACGACCTCGGCAAAGCGGAGCCGCTTGGCCGCGTGCTCCAACGCCTCTCGCGCCCGCCTGATCCTCCGCTCGCGCTCGTCGTCGCCGAAGGCGGCCGGAAGCGCCGGAGCGCGGTAGGCCTCCTCGTCTTCCTCCCGGCGTTCCAGCTCACCCGACAGTGCCAGCAGTGCACGGTACCCCTCCCGCTCCATCAGGTGGAGGCCGGGTACCGCCTGCTCGCCAAAGTGCTCACGGAGGAGCGCCTCGATTGGCGGGCGCAGGTCGGCAGGCTCGCGGTCCACAACGACCAAAACCTGGCGATCGGCCACCGGGACTCTGATCGGTGAGGCCCGACGCACGAGCAGGATTCGCCCGGGGAAGCGCGACACGAGCGCTTCGGCGAACAGGCGAAGGGGTGGCGCGGGAGGCGCGATTGGAGGGGCTTGTCCCTCTGCTGCTTCGGTGACCTCCGCAGGCTCCGGCTGTTCCTTCGACGGCGCCAGGAGGTCAGCCAGGCGGCGCAGGAGCTGCTGTCCGGTGTCCCGGAAGCTGATGGCGGCGGGAGCCTCCTCGGTCCCGAAGACCCCTTCGAAAAGGTGCCGCTTCGCGGCCAGGGTGTCCAGCATCCGCTCCTCGATGGTGTCGCGGGCGATGAGGTTGACGACGTTGACGGTCCTCGGCTGCCCGTGACGATGCGCCCGCGAGATGCGCTGCTCCAGCACGGCGGGGTTCCACGGCAGGTCCAGGTTCACCACCAGGCTCGCGGCCTGGAGGTTCAGCCCCACCCCGCCGGCGTCGGTGGAGAGGAAGATCCGGCAGGCGTCGTCCTCAAAGAACTGCTCGATGAGTCGCGCGCGTTGGGACGAAGGGACCGCGCCGGTCAGCTTGACGTAGCCCAGGCCCATCCGCCGGAGTCCCGGCTCGGCCAGCGCGAGCATCCCCGCCCACTGGCTGAAGACGAGGGCCTTCGCCCCGTTGCTGGCGACCTGCTCCTCCAGGATGCTCCTGAACTCCGCAAGCTTGGGGGCCGTGCGCTCCCGCTCTCTTGGAGAGAGCGTGGGATCGTGAAGCGCTAACCCGAATTATGCACATAATTCGGGCTAGGCGGACCTTCAGGGCCGAAGCCGCATGCAGTCTTTGAAGGATTTGGGCTGTGCGGCTACGGAAGATCCCCAGATGAGCAGAATCGCGATCACGAACGCCGCATTCGATTTACATCGAAACCTTTCCCTCTTCGTCTCCCCATTCGTCGCCATGTTCCAACTGTATGAGGACGCCTCCTACACGCATATTCTACGCATCAGGCTGCGTCGCCGCTTGAAAAATCCCGAGCCTCAACCATTGTCGGCGGTTCAAGCTTCGCGGCGGGCTCAGGGCGAGGCTTCGCCACCGATGGGCAGCGCGGCGCAGGTCACCAGCCGGCCGCGGCTCCCCTCCTTCCGGTAGGAGAAAAAAAGGTCCGGGCGGCACGCCGTGCAGAGTCGCGGGTTGACAATCCGGTCTGCCGGAACCCCCGCGGCGCAAAGCTGGGACTCGTTGGCGGCCCAGAGATCCAGCTGCCACCTGCCCGGACCCGCCGGCCTCGTCCACGCCTCCCACCGGTCGCGGAAGGCAGCCGCGAGCGGCTCGATCACGGGGGGGTCCACCTCGTAGCAACAGGGACCGATGGAGGGAAAGATCGCGGCCATCAGCTGCTCCGGGCGCGCTCCCTCTTCGACGAGCGCCCTGACCGCCGCCCCTGAGGCTCCTCGCACCGTCCCCCGCCATCCCACGTGGGCCAGCGCGAGCCGTTGCTCCACCGGATCGAAGACGACGATGGCCAGACAATCGGCGGTGAAGACCGCCAGCGGAAGCTTCGGTTTCGTCGTGAGCAACACGTCGCCCGCGCCCGCGCATCCCCCCTGAAGACTGTCTGCGCGCTGCACTCCCGCGCCGTGAACCTGGCGGAGGAAGGTCACCCTCGCCGGGTTGAGGCCGTGCCGCGCCAGGATGGCGGCCGCTTCCGGACGGACAGGGGAGACCGGCTCGGAGGGGTGGGCGATCCCCGGACAGTGGCGCGTGGTCGAGGCGTGCCGAAGACCCAGGGCCTCGAGAGCGGGAAGCGTGAGGGAGGTCGGCGGCTCTCCGTGGAATTTGATGGCGGCGTTCACGACTTCTGCCCCGCTCCCGCTCGGAGCGGCTCAGCCTCCTCCCAGAGGGCACCACGGTCAATGCCCCAACCGAGGTGATCCCATGGAAGGATCTCGCTCTTCGGCCGCTGGCGGTGGAGGATGAAGGCCGGATTCAGCGGCGAGGCAAGGCGGGCCTGATTCCAGCCGAGACGCCGGGTCAGAAGCAGCAGGTCTCCCGCGCGCCGGTCTCCCATCTTCAGCACGCCTTCGAGGAGCGCCCACTTCGGCTGATCATGCGTCACCATCACTCCGGGAACGCGGGCGAGCAGCCTCGAGGCTCGCCGGATCTCATCCTTCAACCGCTCCTCGGTCGCCATCGGCGCCCACTGATACGGCCCCCAGGGCCAGGGCACCAGGCAGGTCAGGCTCACGCTGACGGGTGGGGGCTCCCGCTTGAGCCGGACCCGCGCCTCGTGGCGCTCCCGCTTGATCGCTTCGGCAATCCGCTCTATCCGGCCGTTGGGCTCCCCGACAAAATAGCGCCGGTATCCCGTCTCCGTCCTCAGCGGAAACGGCGCCGCCCCTTCGCGCCCCGCCGGCAGGGGGACTCCGGGACGCGGCATCACCCGGGCAATCGGGCCCTCCGGCGCGTACTCGACCGCGTAGAGCGACGGGACGTACACGCCGGGGATCGCCGCGAGCCGCTCCAGGCTCACAGCGTGTCCAAGGCGGCCGCAGCCCTCCAGCTCGTGGAGCAGTTGACGGAGTAAGGACCATCCGCCCCCGAGCAACATCAGGTCGGCGACGGGAGCCAGAGGCTCAGGGTTCTCCGTGGCTTCCGCAATCCAGACCGCCACCAGGGGGTCCGGATGATCCCGCTCCGCCTGACGAAGGGCGATTCC
The DNA here is from genome assembly GCA_016209425.1 of Candidatus Rokuibacteriota bacterium. Classification (GTDB taxonomy): domain Bacteria; phylum Methylomirabilota; class Methylomirabilia; order Rokubacteriales; family CSP1-6; genus JACQWA01. Next base: position 17,325 of record JACQWA010000257.1, on the reverse strand, counting down.
CATGGTCTCGAGCTTGTCGAGGATCGCCAGCCACTCCTTCACCGTAGCGGCGTGCGCGATCAGGAGGTCGGGGGGCGAAGTTGCGGGGACTCCCGCCAGCTCAGGCAACGCCTCCGCCGGCGGCACCGCCGGTGTCGTCAGAAACTCTACGGCCACCACTGGCCAGGCGCTCTCGAGCGCCGGCTTTGCCGGCGCAAGCTCATAGGGGGAGGCATCGGAGGGGGCCATCGAGGCCCCCTCCGATGTTAATCCGCCTGCCGTCGGAGGAAGGCGGGAACGTCGAGATCCTCTGCGACGGGCTCCTCCCCCTCGGCCCGGATCTCCGCGGTCCGGCGCCGCCACGGGCTTGCCGGCATGGGCCTCGGGGTCTTCGCCAGATCCACCACCTTGCCGCCCGGCCCGGTGGCCTCCTTCCGCTCGGAGAAGCCGGTCGCGATCACCGTGAGCCTGACCTCGTCCTCGAGGCTCCCGTCGATCACCGCGCCGAAGATGATGTTCGCTTCCTCATGGGCGGCCTCCTGGACGATTCGCGCAGCTTCCTCCACCTCGTGGAGGGAAAGGTCCGGGCCTCCCGTGAAATTGATCAGAATTCCGCGGGCGCCCTCGATCGAAGTTTCATCCAGGAGGGGGCTTGCGACAGCCTTCTGAGCGGCGTCCAGAGCCCGATGCTCCCCCCTGCCGACGCCCGTCCCCATCAGCGCCATCCCCATTCCGGACATAATGGTGCGGACGTCGGCGAAGTCGAGGTTGATCAGCCCGGGGACGAGGATGAGGTCCGAGATCCCTTGCACGGCCTGATGCAAAACGGAATCCACGACCTTGAAGGCTTCCAGGAGCGGCGTGCCCCGCTCCACCACCGCCAGGAGCCTCTGGTTGGGAATCGTGATCAGCGTATCGACGACCCCCCGGAGTTCCACGACTCCCGCTTCAGCTTGCTGGGCGCGCTTCCGGCCCTCAAAGGTGAACGGCTTCGTGACCACGGCGACCGTCAGGATCCCCAGTTCCTTGGCCACCCCCGCCACGATGGGAGCGGCCCCCGTGCCGGTGCCGCCGCCCAGCCCGGCGGTCACAAAGACCATGTCGGCGCCTGCCAGGATGCGAGCGATCTGTTCCCGATCTTCCTCCGCCGCCCGCCGCCCCACTTCGGGGTCGGAGCCCGCCCCGAGGCCGCCGGTCAACCGGGCCCCGAGCTGAAGCTTCACCGGAGCCGAGGAGCTCCGAAGCGCCTGGCTATCGGTGTTCGCGACGATAAACTCAACCCCGGTGAATCGAGAGGCCATCATCCGGTTCACCGCGTTGCCACCGCCGCCGCCGAGGCCGATCACCTTGATTCTGGCCACTTCCCGCCCGTCATCGCCGGCTCCTGCTCCGTCCTCCAGCTCGAAGAGCGGCCGCCTTGCACGCGACTCCTCCATCGATGCCCCCCTCCTTGAGGCTTGTTCTCCCCGCGAAGCAGCGCTGCTCCCGCGGCGAGCAGGCAGATGGAGAAAGAGCTCAGCCTGCCCGTCCGACCTCCCCGCCGGGAGCCCCTCACCCGTCATCAGCCTGCCCCGCCGAGTCAAAACGCCTCATCGAACCAGTCCCTCATTCGGCGCGAGAACCGGGCGAGCCACCGCCCGTCCCCCCCGTCGACGGGGGCGAGGTGCCCGGCCCGGAGTCCGTAGAGCGCCAGCCCCACGCCGGTGGCGTAGATCGGGCTCTGAACCGCCGCACCGAGGCCGCCCACGCCCTCGGGGATCCCGCGCCGCACCGGGAGGTCGAACACCTGCCCCGCCAACTCGGGCACCCCTTCCATGATCGATGTCCCTCCCGTCACCACCACGCCGGCAACGGCCGCATCCTGGAGGCCGGCTCTGCCGAGGTCCCGGGCCACCAGCGTGAAGATCTCCTCGACCCGGGGCTGGATGATCTCCGACAGGATCTGGCGGGAGAGCGCGCGCGGCTTGCGGCCGCCGACGGATGGGATCTCGATGGTCTCCTCCTCCCTCACCAGAGCGGTGAGGGCGCAGCCGTGCCGCTTCTTGAGCTCTTCGGCCTCCGCCGTGGGAGTCCTGAGCCCCACGGCAATGTCGTTGGAGATGTGGTCTCCACCCAGGGCCAACACCCCCGTGTGCACGATCGCCCCATCCCTGAAGAGGGCCACATCCGTGGTCCCGCCGCCCAGGTCAATCAGCAGGACGCCGAGCTCCTTTTCGTCGGGCGAAACGATCGCCTCGGAGGAAGCGAGGGGTTGCAGGACGATGTCCTGCACGGTCAGGCCGGCGCGGTTGACGCTCCGGATCACGTTCTGGACGGAGGTCACGGCGGCGGTGACGATGTGGACCTCCACCTCCAGTCGCACCCCGGACATCCCGAGCGGCTCCTTGACGCCGTCCTGGTCGTCCACCACGTAGGTCTGGGGAAGAACATGGATGATCTCCCGATCGGGCGGGATGTTGATGGCCCGGGCCGCCTCCAACGCGCGCTCCAGGTCGGCCGGGCTCACCTCTTTGCTCTTGCCGGAAACGGCCACCACCCCACGGCTGTTGACTCCCCGGATGTGACCGCCCGATACGCCCGCGTAGACGGAGCCGACCTCGACGCCCGCCATCTGCTCGGCTTCCCCCACCGCCTTCTTGATCGCCTCGACCGTGGAGTCGATGTTCACCACCGCCCCTTTTCGGAGGCCGCGGGAGGGGCTCGTCCCGACCCCGATGATGTTGAGGCCCCCGAGGGGGGTGACCTCGGCGATGATGGCGCAGACTTTCGTCGTGCCCACGTCCAGCCCGGTCATCACCGTCTGCCGCGCGCCCCTGCCCACGCGCTCCCCTATCGAGGCCGCGGTTTGAACACCACCTGGCCCCGGAATCTCAGATCGACGTACACGACCGGTTCCCCCAGCGTGCGGATCTGGGTGAGCAGTCCGTCGAGGCGGCCGAGCCGCTCCTCCCAGTCCGTGTTGCCGAGCCTCACCTCAACGCCCTCGACGGTATACAGGACAGGGCCGTCCTGACCGCTCATGTCGATCTCGGAAATCTCCCCGATAAGCGGGCTCCCAGTCCTGAGGATTGACCGGATCAAGGAGACCGCGTCCCGGGCGCCCTCTGTGGCGGTTCCCCCTCGCCGGGCTTCGTCCGGATCAATCCCGGCGATCACCGGAAGCGGCGGCGTCACCGCGCGGAGCTCGGGACCCAGGCTCACGCCCTCCTCGTCCAGCCAGTAGAGCCGTCCCGCCTGGGCGAGCGTGAAGGGCAGGCGCTCTTCGACGACGAGGGTGACGCGGTTCGGGAACGAACGGATCACCTCGGCCCTCTTGACCGGCGGCAGGCGCAGGAGCCGCGCCACGACCCCTTCGGAATCCAGACGGAAGAGGTTTTCGCCGGGAGGGATCTTGGCAGCCGAAACGACTTCGGCCCGCGCGAGCCGGCTGGCCCCCCGCACCTCAATCGAGGCGACCGCGAAACGGGGGGACGTGAAGAGCCAGTGAACGCCCGCGGCGAGGGACGCCGCCGCGGCGGCGAGGAAGAGGACCGTCCCGACCGCCCTGAGGGCGGAGAGGATGCCGTGCGCGGCGCGCCGGCGACGACGGCGTCGCACCCGCTGGCCCGTGATGAACGGGGAGCGCTCGGCCAGATCCGGGAGGGCTCCCGGAGCACGCCGCGGCGAAAGGATCCCCGCTCGCGTGGGCATTACTCGCCGATGATCCGGATCTCGGGCTCCAGCTTGATGCCGAATTGGGTCGCGACCCGCTCCTGCGCCAGCTCCATGAGCGCCAGGATGTCGGCGGCCGAGGCTCCGCCGCGGTTGACGATGAAGTTGGCGTGCTTGGACGAGATCTCGGCGCCGCTCAGTCGCTTGCCCTTCAGCCCCACCTTTTCGATCAGCCGTCCCGCGAAGTCCGACGCCGGGTTCTTCCAGACGCAGCCCGCCGACGCCAGAGCCAGGGGTTGGGTGGCCTTTTTCTGTTTCAGCCGTTGTTTGATCTCTTTCTGGATCTCGACCTGAGGGTGCCGGTGGAGCTGGAGCCGCGCCCCGACCAGGATGGCGCCGGAGGGGCAGTGGAAGGCCCGGTACGTGAAGGCGCCTGCCCCCGGCTTGAACTCCCCCAGAGTTCCATCCGCGTGGAGAAAGTACACCGCCGAAACGAAGTCGCCGATCGAGCCGTCGGGGGTGCCCGCATTCATGGCGAGCGCCCCGCCGATGGTGGCCGGAATTCCCACGAGGCACTCGATCCCCCCGAGCCCCAGGGCGGCGGCCTCGCGGATCAACGCCGAGAGGCTCGCGCCCGCGCCGGCCACCACCTCTTCACCGCGGAATTCGACGCGACCCAGACACCCCTCCAGCTTGACGACAACGCCGCGGACACCGCGATCTTTGACCAGGAGGTTGTTCCCGCCGCCGATCACCTCCAGCGGGAGGCCCTCCTTTTCGGCGTAAGACACCGCTTGGCGGATATCATCCACGTCCTGGGGGATGACGAAGATGTCCGCTGGCCCCCCTATGCGCAAGGAGGTATGGAAGCTCAGGGGCTCCTTGAAGCGCACCTCGCCCCGGATCTCTCCTAGCATGTGGACCTCCTCTTCGTTGCACCCTCCTGGGCGGTGAGCCGGGCCACCAGTTCCCCGCCCAGCGTCCCGATGTCTCCGGCGCCGAGAGTCAGGACCAAATCCCCTGGACGCGTGATTTCGCCGAGGTAATCCAGGATCCGTTGGCGATCGTTGTCCAGGTACACCACCTCCCGGTGACCGTGTGACGCGATCCCCTCGGCCAGGTCGCGGGCGTGCACGCCTGGGATGGGCGGCTCGCCGGCCGGGTAGACGTCCATCACGACAAGCACATCGGTCTGATAGAACGCCGTCAGGAACTCCTGACGGAGGTGGAGGGTGCGGGTGTAGCGGTGAGGCTGAAACACGGTGATCACACGCCGGTCGAAGGCGGCCTTGGCGGCGGCCAGCGTCGCCCGGATTTCGGCGGGATGGTGGCCGTAATCGTCCACCACCAGCACCCCGCCGACCTCTCCCCTGACCTGAAAGCGGCGCTGGACGCCCGAAAAGCCGGCCAGCGCCCGCTGAATGCCCGTAAAGGGGATCTCCAGGTCCATCCCGACCGCGATGGCCGCGAGGGCATTGAGGACGTTGTGCCTGCCTGGAACCTGGAGCAGACACTCTCCCTGTGAGCGTCCCCGATGAAGGACCTCGAACCGGCAGGTGAGGCCCGACAGCGCCAGACGCCGGGCCGTGAATTCGGCGCCCGATTCGAGGCCGTACGTCGCCAGCCGCTTCTCCACCCGCGGGATCAGGCGCTGAATCTGGGGCTGGTCCAGGCAGAGTATTGCGGCCCCGTAGAACGGGACTTTGTTGATGAAGGCCAGGAACGCCTCGCTGATGGCGTCGACGTCCTTGTAGTAGTCGAGGTGCTCCGCATCGATCGTGGTCACGACCGCGATGGTCGGGGTGAGCTTGAGGAACGAGCCATCCGACTCGTCCGCCTCGGCCACCAGGTATTCGCCCTGCCCGAGCCGGGCGTTGGCCCCCAGCCCCTGAATGCGCCCGCCGACGACCACGGTGGGATCGAAGCCTCCCTCCGCCAGGACCGCCGCCACCATGGAGGTCGTGGTGGTCTTGCCATGGGTGCCCGCGACCGCGATCCCGTACTTGAGCCGCATGAGCTCGGCGAGCATCTCTGCCCGCGGGATCGTCGGGATCTGGCGCTGGCGGGCCACCTGGATCTCGACGTTGTCCTTGGCGACCGCGGCGGAGTAGACGACCACATGGGCCCCCTCGAGGTGGGAGGGCTCATGGCCCGTAAACACCTTGGCCCCGAGGCGCTCGAGCCGCTCCACGGCCTCGCCGCGCTTCAGGTCCGAGCCCGTGACGCGGTAGCCCATGTTCAGGAGCACCTCGGCGATGCCGCTCATGCCGGCGCCGCCGATCCCCACGAAGTGGATCTGCTGGTACTTCTTAAACATGAGGCCCCCCCGTCGTGTTCGGTGCGCCCGGGAGGCGATCCGTCCGAGCGAGCACTGCCGGAGGCGGTGGGGGCCCCATCGTGAGTGAGCGCGGCAGGGGAAGCCAGACCGCACACCCCGGCCAAAGTCTTGGAGACGCGAAACTGCCATCGGCAATTTCCAAGCGATCACGGGCGACGGGAGCGAGTCTGGAGGGGCATCCCCGCCGCGCGAGCCACGAAAGGGTCACCGCCGGAGGCCTGCGAGCGAGGGCGGACGCCTCCCGGGCTAGAACTAGCGCGGCCGGGCGCATCAGGCGTCCCTCGTATGCTGCGAGACGTTGAGGAGCACCCCGATCGAGACCATCGCCATCAGCAGCGACGAGCCGCCAAAGGAGACGAATGGGAGCGGGAGCCCCTTCGTCGGGAGCGCGCCGGTGACGACCCCGAGGTTGACGAGCGTCTGGCAGGCCAAGAGGGTCGTCAGCCCCAGGGCGAGAAAGGCGCCGAAGAGGTCCGGGGCACCGAGCCCAATGCGAATTCCGCGCCAGATCAGAAGGCCGAACAGGCAGACCACCGCCGACGCCCCGAGCAAGCCCACCTCTTCGCCGAGGACGGCAAAGATGAAGTCTGTGTGGGGCTCCGGCAAATAGAAGAGCTTCTGCTTCGACTCCCCGAGCCCGCGTCCGAACAGGCCGCCGGAGCCCAAGGCCAAGTAGGACTGGATGATCTGAAAGCCGCTCCCGCGCGGGTCCGCCCACGGATCCAGGAAGGTCAGGATCCGCCTGCTCCGGTAGGGCGCCATGAAGATCGTCACCGCGACGAGCGGGAGTGCGGAGGCGGCCACCAGCGTCATCTGCTTAAGGCGGCCTCCCGCCAAGAAGAGGAGGCAGAAGACCAGCGCGACCAGCGCGAGGCTCGACCCCAGGTCCGGCTGGAGGAGCACCAGCCCGGCCATGGCTCCCGCCACCAGGAGGGGGGGCAGGAGGCCGAGCCAGAAGCTCTCCACAACCTCCCGTCGCCGCGCGAGAAAGGCGGCGAGGTACACCACGAGGGAAAACTTGGCGAGCTCGGCGGGCTGGAAGGACACCGGGCCCCAGCGGAACCAGCGTCGTGTGCCGTGAATCTCCTGGCTGAAGGGCGGGACGAGCACGAGCACCAGGAGGACCAGTGACAGGACAAGGAGCGGCACCACGATCCGCTGGAGGGAGCGGTAATCCAGTGTCATGGCCGCCCACAGGCAGCCAAAGCCCAGCAGAGCCCAGAAGAGCTGCTTCTTCAGAAAGAAATACGGATCGCGGAAGCGGTCGGCGGCCACGATGGCGCTGGCCGAGTAGACCATGACCACCCCGATGGACACCAGGGCCACGACCACGCCGAAGAGCCACATGTCGGGCACCAACTTTTTTGGCATCAGGCGCCGCGCAACGTCAGGACGACCGCCTTGAAGACCTCGCCCCGCTCCTCGAAATTCTCGAACATGTCAAAGGAGGCGCAGGCCGGCGAGAGCAGAACCACCTCGCCCGCCCGCGCCCACTCCCGCGCCAGGTGCACGGCCTCCCCCATGGACTCGGCGAACATCGAGGGAATCGTCTCCCCCAGGCAGCGCCGGACCTTCTCTCGATCCTCCCCGATCAGGATCGCGGCTCGGACCCGCCCGCGGGCCGCCTCCGCCAGAGCCCCGAAATCCTGTCCCTTGCCGCGACCGCCGGCGATCAGGATCACGGGCTCGCTGAAACTCTCCAGCGCCTTGATGGTGGACGCCACGTTCGTCCCCTTCGAGTCGTTGTAATAGGCCACGCCCTGGAGGTCGCGGACCCACTCCATCCGATGCTCCACCCCCCGAAACGACCCGATCCCCCGGCGCAACGGCTCGGGCGCGATCCCAGTCCAGAGCGCGCAGGCCGTCGCCGCCAGCACATTTTCCAAATTGTGGCTCCCGCGCAGAAAGATCTCGCCCACCGGGCAGATCCGCTCCACATGGCCGTTGAGCTTGGCGACGATCCACCCGTCGTGGCAGAACACCCCGGTGTCCAGCGTCCGCGTCCGGCTGAAGAACACCACCTGGGCCTTCGTGCGGCCGGCAAGCTGGGCGGTCAGCGCGTCATCCGCGTTCAGGACGGCGCAGTCCGCTTCCGTCTGGTTCTCGAAGATCCGGCACTTGGCGTTCGCGTACGCCGCGAAGCTGCCGTGGCGATCCAGATGGTCGGCGCTCAGGTTCAGGAATGCCGCCACCCGAGGCCGGAACGTCTCGATGGTTTCCAGCTGGAAGCTCGAAACCTCCACCACGACGATTCCGTCCGGAGGCACGTCGAGCGCATGGGCGGCGAGGGGGGTGCCGATGTTTCCCGCCACCAGGACAGGCCGGCTCTGCTCGCGCAGGAGGGTCCCCGTCAGGGCCGTCGTCGTCGTCTTCCCGTTGGTGCCCGTGATGGCGATCACCGGGGCCTCCATGATCCGCCAGGCCAGCTCCAGCTCGCCGATCACCGTCACGCCTTTCTCCCGAAGCTCCTGGAGGATCGGAAGCTGGCTTGGTACCCCGGGGCTCACAACGACCAGCTCGGCCCCCCTGAAGACCTCCGTCGGATGTCCGCCCGCCGAGACGCTCACTCCGTCGGCCTCCAGCGACAGGACATCCGCGCTGAGGGCCTGGCGCGGCTTGGCGTCGGACGCGAGCACGACAGCGCCGAGACGCCGGAGAAGCCGGCAGGCGGCCACCCCGCTCCGGGCGAGGCCCACGACCGAGACTCTTCGCCCCCGCAACCACTCCCGGTACGCCGCCCCCCTCACCTCCGTCTCCTCCAACAGTTCCTCGGAGGGGGGCTCCGCCCCCCTTCCGATGCCTCCCCCCAGACTCGGTTGCGCGGGCAGAGCCCGCGCTCGAACAAGCGCGTGTATCACCGCCGCGCTACCTCAGCTTCAGGGTCGTCAGCGCCAACAGCGCGAGGAGGAAGGAGACGATCCAAAAGCGCACGATGATCTTGGGCTCCGCCCACCCCGCCAGTTCGTAGTGGTGATGCAGGGGCGCCATCCTGAACACCCGTTTGCCCGTGAGCTTGAACGCCACCACCTGAACGATCACCGACCCCGCCTCCACCACATACAACCCGCCGATCAGCGGCAGGAGGAGCTCCGCCTTGGTCAGAACCGCCAAGGTCCCGATCGCGCCCCCGAGCGCAAGCGAGCCCACGTCTCCCATGAAGACTTGCGCCGGATAGCTGTTGAACCAAAGGAAGCCAAGGCTCGCCCCCACCAGCGCGCCGCAGAAGATCGTCAGCTCCCCCGCGCCCTTGACGTTGGGGATCCTCAGATACGTGGCGGCGATGAAGTTGCCGGTCAAGTAGGCCAGGACGGCGAAGGCACCACCCGCCATGATGACGGGACCGATGGCCAGCCCGTCGAGGCCGTCGGTCAGGTTTACGGCGTTGGAGGCGCCGACGATCACCAGGAGGGCGAAGGGAATCCAGAGCCAGCCCAGGTTCACCAGCCACCCCTTGAAAAAGGGGATCGCGAGCCGCGTCGAAAAGCCGTCCACGGGAAACAGGTAGAGAGAAAGGAGCAGCAACCCGACGAGGAGGAGCTGGGCGCCGAACTTCTCCTTGGCCGAGACGCCCTTGCGGGTTTGGAGCTTTCGGTAATCGTCGAGAAGCCCGATGAGCCCCAGCCCCGCCGTGACCACCACGACCATCCAGACGTAGCGATTCTTCAAGTTTGCCCACAGCAGGGTGGAGCTGAGGATCGCTACCAGGATCAGGATCCCTCCCATGGTCGGTGTGCCGGCCTTCGCGCGGTGGCGTTCGGGGGTATCCTCCCGCAGGGTCTCCCTGCCGGCCTGCCACGTGCGGAGCTTCTTCACCAGCCATGGTCCGAGAACGAAGGACAGGATCAGGGCCGTCACCGTCGCCATCGCCGTCCGGAAGGTGATGTACCGGAAGACGTTGAAGACGATATGCTCCTTGGCGAACGGCACGAGGAGGTGGTACAGCATCCTTCATTCGCCTCCTCCCAGCCGCGCCACGAGCGCGTCCACCACCCGCTCCATCCGCATCCCCCGGGACCCTTTCACGAGGAGACAGTCCCCCGGGGCCAGGCGTTTGAGCAGAATGGCGATGGCCTCCTCCGCGGTCCCGGCGTGGTGGCTCTCGAGGACCCCCGCGGCGCGCGCGGCCGCCACGGCGTGCACGGACAGGGGCCCGACGCCCACGAACTCCGCCACGCCCAGTTGAGCCACCCGTCGCCCGACGTCCCGGTGGGCTGCCTCGGCGATCTCGCCGAGCTCCAGCATGTCTCCCAGGGCCACCAGGATTCGCCCGGCGCCGCGCGCCCGGCAGAGGACGGCCAGGGCGGCCTCCACGGCCGCCGGATTGGCATTGTAGGTATCGTCGAGGATGCGGATTGCGCCGGCCGGACGCCAGACACAACGTCCCTTGACGGGGCGGGCACGTTGGAGCCCTCCAGCGATCTCGGCGATCGAACGACCCAGGGCATATCCGACCGCGGCGGCGGCGAGAGCGTTGGTGACGTTGTGGCGGCCCGGGATGGCCAGCCTCACGGATTCTCGCTGGCCGGCGATCTCAAGCGTAAACTTCACTCCCTCGGCCCTCTCGTCGATCGGCCCGACGCTCTTCACGTCCGCGTCCGGGGAGGTCCCGTAGAGCAGCACCGGACAGCGGGCCTCCCTCGCCATTTCTCGAACACGCCGGTCGTCACCGTTCAGGATCACGCGTCCGTCCGGCGGGATCGCCTGCACCAGGGAGGCCTTCTCGCGCTGAACCTCCTCCAGGCTTCCGAAGAACGCCGTGTGCGCCGCCGCCACTGTGGTGACGACCCCGACCGTCGGCCGCGCGATCCCGGCAAGGGTCGCGATCTCTCCGCGCTGGTTGGCGCCCAGCTCGAGGACGACGGCTTGATGCTCCCTCCTAAGCCTGAGGAGCGTCAGCGGAAGCCCCCACTGGTTGTTGAAGCTCGCCTCGGGCTTCAGGACCGGGCCGAGACCGGCGAGGATTTCGGCGACCATCTCCTTCGTGGTGGTCTTCCCGTTGGAGCCGGTGATGCCCACCACCGGCAGCGAAAATCGACTTCGCTGGAAGGCGGCCAATCTGCCCAGGGCCGGCGTGGTGTCGTCCACGAGAATCAGGGGAATATGGGGCGGGATCTCGTCCGGAAGGTGGTGGACCACCACGCAGGCGGCGCCCTGCGCCGCCGCCTCGTTGACGAAGGCATGGCCATCCAGGCGATGGCCGCGGATGGCGAAGAAGGCCTCCCCGACGCCGAGGCTTCGGCTGTCAATGGACACGCCGGTCACGGGGACTCCCAGGTCGCCCCTGACGAGGGCGCCGCGGGTGGCTCGAACCACGTCTCGCACGGTCAGCCGCGACATAGCGCTCCTTATTGCACCCGCCCAGCGAGGATCTGACGAACCACCGCCCGGTCGTCGAAGGAGAGCACTTCTCGGCCGATGATCTGGTAGGTCTCGTGGCCCTTCCCGGCGATCACGATGAGGTCGCCGGGGCGAGCCCAATCGAGGGCAGTTCCGATGGCGACGCGCCTATCCGGGATCATAGCACAGCGCTCCAAGTCGGGCCAGGCGTCGCGCACCCCTCGGACCACTTGGTCGATGATGGCGCGCGGATCCTCGCTTCGCGGGTTGTCGGAGGTGACCCACACCCGGTCGGCGAGCCGGGCGGCGATGGCCCCCATGATGGGACGCTTTCCCCGGTCGCGGTCCCCGCCGCAACCGAAGACAACGCCGAGCCGGCCGCGGGTGAGCTTCCGGGCGGTCGCGAGGACGCGCTCCAGGGCATCGGGGGTATGCGCATAGTCCACCACCACGAGAAACGGCTGCCCCGCGTCGACGCGCTCAAAGCGCCCCGGGACCGCCGGCACGCGCTCGAGGGCATGGACGATCGCTGACGGCTCCATCCGAAGGGCCACGCCGACCGCGCACGCCGCGAGGAGGTTCATCACGTTGGGCTCGCCGATCAGGGGAGACGCCAAGCTGAAACGCCCGGACGGGCTCTCGATGCTCATCCGGATGCCGTCCAAGTTGGAGGTATGCTCCACCGAGCGGACCCGGGCCGCAGGCCGGAGACCGTAGGTGAGACTCCTGAGCGCCAGCCCCTCCACCATCGATTCGCCGGCGGGATCATCCAGGTTAATGACCGCCCACCGCTCAGGCTTCGGCGAGCCCGCCAGGAGCTCGAAGAGCCGCCGCTTGGCCCGGCGATAGTCCGCCAGGGTGCCGTGGAAGTCCAGGTGGTCCTGGGTGAGGTTGGTGAACGCCGCCACGTCGAACTCGATGCCATCCACCCGACGGAGCGCCAGCGCGTGAGAGGAGACCTCCATGGCGACGCCTCCGACGCCAGACTCGACCATGCGGGCCAGCAGCCCTTGAAGGTCCACAGCCTCGGGCGTCGTTTGGCCCGCCGGGATCGGCTCGTCGCCGATCCGGTACTGGATCGTCCCGACCACACCCGTCCGCATCCCTTGGGCGCGGAACAGCGCCTCCACCAGATAGGACGTCGTGGTCTTCCCGTTTGTCCCCGTAATCCCCACCACCGTGAGCGCCCTCGACGGATGACCGAAAAATGCGTCGGCCAACCGCGCCAGGGCCTCCCGCGTCGAGGGAACGACAATCCGCCCCAGCGTCGCGCCGGGGAGAGGATCCTCGCCCTCTGTCACCACCGCCGCGGCCCCGCGGTCCAGCGCCTCGGGGATGAACCGGCGCCCGTCGCGCGTGAGACCGGGGACGGCCACGAAGAGATCGCCGAGCCTCACGCCGCGCGAATCGTAGGCGAGCCCCGTCACCGCTTCGGGAAGCTGCCCCAGCACCGTCTTCCTCGGGAGCGCCTGTAAGAGCGTATCCATCGGCACGCGCCGCCGGGTCATTGCCGAGCGGTCGGTGGAGCCAGCTCCAGCCGGCACACCGAGCCCGGCGGCAGATCCTCCCCGGCCGCCGGCCGCTGGGCCACCACCACCCCGCGACCCGCGACCTCCACCTGGATGTCAAAGGCCTCAAGGACCGACAGCGCCTCCCGAAGGCTCTTGCCGACCACCGCGGGCATTCGCGGGCTCATAGCGTCCGGGTCGAGCGCGCCATGGGCAACGGCCCCGAGGGGAACGCCATTGGCTCCCTGGCCTTCGGCCAGGGGCCCGCCGGCCGCCCCTCCCCTGGACACGGGCACCACCATGCCGGCCTCGAGGCCCCGGACGATCTGGACTGTTGGGGTATCGCGCGGCGGCACGTTCAGATAGCGGAGCACCTCGCCTCCAAGGGCGGCGAAGATCGGCGCTGCGGCCTCGCTCCCCCACTTCTCGCTCGTGGGTTCGTCGAGCAGCACGAGCATCGCAATGCGCGGATCGTCGGCGGGAGCAAACCCGGCGAAGGAGAGGATCCCCGGGGCCCGGGAGTAGCGCTTCGTCGTCGGATCGATCTTCTGGGCGGTTCCGGTCTTGCCGGCGACCTCGTAGCCCGGGATGGCCGCATGGCGGCCGGTGCCCTCTCCGACGACCCGGGTCAGAATCTGGGTCAGGGCCCGCGCCGTTTCCGGAGCGATCACCTGGCGAACGGCGCGGGGCTCGAAGCCGCGCACCTCGCGCCCTCCGGAGTCGAGGACGGCCCGGACGACCTGGGGCTGCATGAGCCGGCCGCCGTTGGCCACCGCGCCGAAGGCGGCGATCAGTTGGAGCGCCGTGACCGAGGCCTCCTGGCCGATCGACAGAGTCGCCAGCGAGAGGCCCGACCAGCGGTCCGGCGCTCTCACTTGGCCCCGGCTCTCCCCGGGAAGCCCGACGCCCGTGAGACTGCCGAACCCGAAGCCCGTGATGTAGCGGTGGTAGCGCTCCCGTCCCAGGGCCATCCCCACCTTGATGGCGCCCACGTTGGAGGAGTTCTGGAGGACTTCGGAAAAGGTGAGCCAGCCGTAGCGCTTCCAGTCGTGGATCACCGTGCTGGCCACGGTGATGGTCCCCTGCTCGCCGTAGAAGCGATCGGTGGGGCGCGCCACCCCTTCCTCGAGCGCCCCGGCAGCGAGGATCACCTTGAAGGTGGAGCCCGGCTCGAAGGGATCGGTGACCGCGCGGTTGCGCCATTCGTTCGCGCTCGCCGTGGCGAAGCTATTGGGGTTGAAGGTGGGGCGGATCGCCAGGGCGAGCAGCTCGCCGGTCCGCGGATCCAGCACGATCGCCAGGGCGGCCTTGGAGTGGGTCCGCCGCCAGGCCAGCTCCACCTCTTTTTCGGCCAGATACTGAATCGTCGTGTCCAGGGTCAGCGCGACGCCTTGGCCCGGCGTCGAGGCTTTGATCACCGTGGGGAGACCCGTCACCTCTCGACCCAGCGCATCCCGTTCGACGAGCGCCAGCCCGGTCTCTCCGGCCAAGTGGCTGTCCCAGGCGCGCTCGATCCCTTCGAGTCCCCGACCGTCGACCCCCTCGAACCCGAGCACCTGGGCCGCTAACTCGCGGTTCGGGTACAGGCGAAGGCTCTCTTGAACGAAGCCGAGACCGGGCTCCCCGAGGGTCCTGATCGCCTGAGCCAGGGACGGCGAGAGCTTTCGCTTCACCCAGACAAAGGCACGATCGGTCGCCAGCCGCTTCCGGACCTCCTCGGGCGCCTCGTTCAGGAGCGGTGCCAGCCGCTCGGCCACCCCTTCCGGATCCCCGACGCGCGCCGGCAGGGCGAAGAGCGACTCGGCGTGGCTCGACACCGCCAGGGCTTGGCCGTGGCGGTCCAACACGGGGCCGCGCTTGGGGCGGAGAACGATCGTCTTCGAGCGCTGACGCTCGGCGAGGCGGGCCAGTTCTTCGTGCTTGACGATCTGAAGAAACGCCAGGCGGCCGATCAGAGCGAGGAGGGCGCAGGCGAAGAGGGTGGAGAGGATGAGCGCCCGGGTTTTGAGGGAATCGCTCAGGGCGTCGGTCATGCCCGCTCAGCCTGTCCGGTGTTCGTCACGTCACCTGACCCGGGGGCCCGGGGGAGCCGGCTGTTCCTCCCACGCGGTTTGAAGCGACGCGCTGCCCCTCCCCACGCCTACGCCGTCCGGGGCCCAGCCCGGGACGTACTCCCGCGCCAGCCTCACCTGATCGCGCGACGGGGAAAGCATGCCCAGCTCACCCCGCGCCTTTGACTCGATCCGGGCCAGCGCGCGAAGCGTGGCATGCTCCACCCGCAACTGGCGGTTCCCCTCTTCCAGTTCGCTCCGGACCAGGCGCAGCTGATCCAACCGGTACGAGAGCCTCACCTGGTTCACCTTGAGGGCGACGATCCCGAGCGCCCCCGCCACGAGACAGGCGGAAACGAGCAACGTCACGCCCATGGCGCGCGTCCGGCGCCGGTCCCGCTCACGGATCAAGCGGGCCGATTGGTCACCGGGAGCCATCGGGCTCTCCGAGGCGCTCGAGCACCCGGAGCTTGGCGCTCCGGCAGCGCGGGTTCGCCAGCCGCTCCTCGCGGCAGGGGATCAGGGGGGCGGGCTGGAGGATGGCGTAGGGGCCCCCCGCCAGCGACAGAAAGGCCCGCTTCACGATCCGGTCCTCTCCTGAGTGGAAGCTGATAACCCCGAGCCGACCGCCCGGGGCGAGCAGCCCGGCTGCGGCGGGCAATGCTTCACTGAGGGCCTCGACCTCTTCATTCACGGCCATCCGGACCGCCTGAAAGGTTCGGGTCGCGACGTGACGGTCCTTCGGCCACTGCCGCCGGGGCACGGCTGCTTTGACTGCGGCGACCAGGTCAAACGTCGTGCGCAGCGGGGTCCGGCGGCAGCGCCGGACGATCTCACGGGCGATCCTCCGGGCGTGACGTTCTCCCCCATATTCCAAAATGATTCGGGCCAGATCGGCCTCGGAGAGGGTCTGAAGCAGTTGGGCAGCCGTCGGACCTCCCGAAGGGTCAAAGCGCATGTCCAGCGGCGCGTCGACCTGGAAGGAGAACCCCCGCTCAGAAGCGTCCAGCTGGGAGGAAGACAGACCGAGGTCGAGCAGAACCGACTGCGCGGCGTCCACGCCGCTTTCCCGCGCGATCGCCCGGAGGTGGCGAAAGCTGGCCTGCCGCAGCAGCACCCGATTGCCGAAGCGGGCAAGCCGAATCCGAGCCCGAGCCAGGGCCGCGAGATCCCTGTCGATCCCGAGCAGTCGGACCTGGGGCCCTCCCCGTTCCAGCAGCGCCTCAGCGTGTCCGCCCATGCCCACCGTGCCGTCCACCATCCACCCCCCCCTTCGGGGGGCCAAGAGAAACGTCACCTCGTCCAGCAGGACCGGGATCTGAGTCCCGGCCTCCGGCTCCACCGGTTTCAGACTCCCCGGCTGCTGATCTTCTCGAAGAGCGAGGGAAGCTCCGGCTGGTTCGTCCGGTCGTACTCCTCCCAGCGCTCCTTGTTCCAGATCTCGAACTTCAGAACCCCGCCGACGAGCACGACGTCCTTGACCAACCCGGCCCGCTCCCGGTATTCGGGCGGGATCTGAATCCGCCCCTGCGCGTCGATCGCGGCGTCCACCGCGCGGGAGATGTAGAGGCGGTTGAACTTCTGCACATCACGATCCATCTGCGGAAGCGCTTTCACCTTGTCTTCGATCCGTTCCCACTCTCTGAACGGGTGGACCTCCAGGCAGTGATCGTTCGGAACCAGCACGAGCCGCTTCTCCCCGTAGTCCCTCTCGAGAGCATCCCGGAACTTTGACGGGATGCTCACTCGTCCCTTCGGGTCGATCGCGTGATGAAAGCGTCCCCGAAACATTGCCGGCGCCAGTTGGGATGGCACTTCCCTTTCATGGGCTCAGTTCCCACTTTATGGGAAATCATCCCACTTTGAGTGGTGATCCTACACACCCCTCCAGAAGGTGTCAAGGAAAAAGTGCTGATTTTTCCAGGGAATTCAAGACACCCGCGGGCCAATGGATGGGGGAACGGGACGCGTCTTTCTACCGCTGGTGGGGTGTCGAGCTAACCGCTCTTCGAGCGCGGGCGTCGCCCGCGCAACCTCTCGGGGGGGCTCACGGGGGGGCCGTCGAGGCCCCTCCGTGCTTCCTACTCGACCCAGGTCTGCGACTGCTCGCGGAGGAACTGCTGGACGTAGTAGGGGCCGCCGGCGCCCCGGCCGCTTGAGCCCGAGGCCTTCCAGCCGCCGAAGGAGTTCACGCCGGGCCACGCCCCCGTCGTGGCGCCCCCGCGGCGATTGGCGTAGGCGACTCCGGCCTCGATCGCGCTGAAGAACGTGCGCACCTCCTCGGGATCCTCGCTGAAGATCCCCGCGGTGAGCCCGAACTCCGACCGGTTGGCCCGGCTCAGCGCCTCGTCGAGGCTCTCCACGTCCGCCACGGCGACGAACGGGACGAACAGCTCGTCACGACAGAGTCGATGATCGACGGGAAGGCGGTCCACGACGGTCGGCATCACGAAGTGGCCGT
>JACQWA010000256.1 GCA_016209425.1 Candidatus Rokuibacteriota bacterium | reverse complement strand
GCTGGCGTACGAGCCGGCGCCCCTGGTTCTGGCGTTCGTTCTTGGACCGATGCTGGAGAGGGAGCTGCGGCAGGCGCTCATCATCTCGGGCGGTGACCTCGGCGTCTTCCTGACACGGCCGCTTTCCGCCGCCTCATTACTCCTCTCCCTGGTCCTTCTGCTCTCTGCCATCGTGCCTATGATCCGCAGGCGGCGCACGGCGGTGCTGCCGGAGGGATGAGCCGTCTGCGCTTCGGGTTGACGCGCTGCGACTTGACCGATTGGGAGCGGGTGTAGTTGACTGAGCGCTCAGTATGGGACGCGTCGTTTCGGCCAACGTCAAGGATCGGGCCCTTGTGCGCGACCGGCGCGATCGGATTATCCGGGCGGCCATCGCGGTCTTCCTCCGCAAGGGCTATCACACCGCCACCGTCCGGGATATCGGCCGGGAGGCCCGCCTCACGCAGGGCACCATCTACAACTACGTCCGCTCCAAGGGCGACATTCTCTACCTGGTGTGCGATCACCTGGTCACCGCGTACCAGGATGCGGTGCGCGAGGCGGTGGACGGCATCGTCGATCCCTCGGCCCGGCTCGGGGAAGCCCTGCGCGCCGTCGTTGAGGTCATGTACGCGCGCCAGGAGTACATCCTGCTCCTCTACCACGAGAGCCACGCCCTCGACCGAAAGTCGGTTCATGCCGTCCTGGCTCGTGTGGAGGAGTTCATCCAGCTCTTCGAACGGATCCTCTCGGATGCCGGCGCAAACGGTCATCTCGCGATGGACAATCGGACCCTCGCGGCCAACATCGTGACGTTCCTGCCCACGATTGTCGCGCTGCGGCGCTGGGACCTCAGCCGCAAGGTGCCGAAGGAGGAGATCATTCGGGGCTTGACGGACTTCATGATGCGGGGTCTCGGGGCCCGAGACGGCCCCTCGCCTTACAGTGGCGCGAGCGGCTCGTCTCCCTCGAGTTCGGGCGCACCCGTCGAGAGATAGCGGCGGCGTGCGCTTGTCCGGCCGAGTCGGTCTGGTCACGGGTGGGAGCCGGGGTATCGGCCGCGCGGTGTGCCTCGAGCTGGCGCGGGCGGGCGCTGACGTCGCGTTCAGCTACCGGAGTGACGAAGACGCAGCCCGGGCGACAGAGGCCGAGGTTCGTGCGCTAGGGGTCAAGACGTTCCGCCGGCCCGCGGACGTCTCGGACCCTAAGGCCGTTGAAGACCTCGTGGCGCAGGTGTTCACCGCCTTCGGTCAGATTGATGTGCTCGTTCACTCCGCCGGAGCACGGGCAGCTTGGAAACCCGTGAGGGAGCTCACGGTCGAGGAGTGGGCCAATTACATTGCCGTCGATTTGCACGGCACATTTCACGTCATCCATGCCGTGCTGCCCCACATGCACGCGCGGGGGCAAGGGGTCATCATCGCCCTTTCCTCCATCGCGGCCGACATGTGTCAGGCCCGGAACGCTCAGGGAGCCGTGGCGAAGGCAGGAGTGGAGGCCCTGGTCCGCGTACTGGCCAGGGAGGAAGGGCGCCATGGCATCCGCGTCAACGCGGTGGCTGTGGGACTGACAGACACCGACATGGGACGAGAGGCGCTCAGCATGTGGGGGGCCGAGAGGGCCGAACGAGTCGTGCGCGCCATCCCTCTCGGGCGGATCGCTCGGCCCGAGGAGGTGGCCCGGATGGTGGCCTTTCTCGCTTCGGAGGACGGTGCCTACATCACGGGGAAGATCGTACAGGTGGACGGCGGTCAGTTCATCTGACGCCGGCTGAGGCGGTCGTGCGGCCCCGGGGACCGCAAGCGCGGAGGGCGGACATGGCGGTGGACATGCGATATCCCCCCGAGCTGGTGGACGAGTACACGGCGAGGGGATATTGGACGAATGTTACAACGAAGGACCTCCTGGAACGGAACGCGACGGATCGGCCGGAGGAGGAAGCGTTGGTCGACCGGCGGGTGCGGGTTCGGTGGGGCCAGGTCAACCTGGCGGCCGAGCGGGTTGCCCTGAAACTCCTGGAGTCCGGTTTTCGGAAGGGAGACGTCATCGCGATTCAGCTGCCAAACTGGGTGGAGTTCGCCTACGCGGTGGGAGCCTGCGGCAAAATAGGCGCGGTCTTCTGCCAGTTCAGCAGCGAATTCCGGCGCCGGGAGGTCGAGTTTATCCTCGGATTTTCCGAGGCACGCGCCCTCATCATCCCGGCTTCGTTCAAAGGGTTCGACTACCCTGCGATGATCTCGGAGCTTCGGCCCACCCTCCCCAAACTTGAGCACATTTTCGTCGTCGGCGATCCAGTTCCACCCGGAATGCATTCGTTCCGCGAGATCGTCGAGACCCCCCTTGAGCGACGGTACCCGCGGGGCTATCTGGGCCGTTTCGCCCCCGACGCCAACGAGGTCATGCGGCTCGCCTTCACCTCCGGCACCACCGGGGACCCCAAGTGTGTGGTGCACACCCAGAACAGCACGCTCGCGTCCTGTGCGCTGCAGATGAACTACCACCATCTGGGTCGGGACGACGTGTCCCTCCTGTTCCTCCCCGTGGGCCTGAACTGGGGGCTGTTCATGGTGCTTCAAACGTTCCTGGCGGGGGGGACGCTCGTGATGATGGAGGCATTCAGCGCCGGGGAGGCCCTCCGTCTGATCCAGGAGGAGCGCGTGACGTACTTTCCGACGGCGCCAACGGGCCTGATTGCCATGCTCAACCATCCGGACCTGGATCGCTTCGACCTGAAATCGCTCCGCCTGATCGCAACGGGCGGCGCTTCCTGCCCCCTCGAGGTGCTCCGCGCCGTCAAGGAGCGCTTCCCCTGCCGCCTGATTGAGCTCTACGGGATGCTCGAAGCGGGCTTTCAGAGCTGGACGCTTCCCGAGGAGGACCCGGAGACGGTCTGCGGGACCGTGGGGAAACCCCTGGCCGAGGTGCAGTCGCACGTCGTGGACGACGCAGGAAGGGAGGTCCCGCCGGGGAACGTCGGTGAGATCGCGAGCCGAGGGCCGACGGTCATGGCGGGCTACTTCAAGAACCCGGAGGCCAACGCCAAGAGCTTCATGAAGGACGGGTGGTTCCTAACGGGCGACCTGGGAGTGCTCGATGAGCGCGGATACCTCAGGATCGTCGGCCGCAAGAAGGACATGATCATCCGGGGCGGCGCGAACATCTACCCCCGGGAGATTGAGGAGGTCCTCTTCGAGCACCCGAAGATTCTGGAGGTCGCGGTCATCGGCATACCGGATCCGTACGTCGGCGAGAAGGCGTGTGCCTGTATCGTTCCCAAACCGGGGGAGAGCATCAGCTTCGAGGAAATAGCCGGATTCCTGCGGGGCAAGATTGCGACCTACAAGCTGCCGGAGCGCGTGGAGGTGCTGTCCGAGCTTCCGCACACCCCGACGGGGAAGATCCAGAAGTCGATCCTTCGCGAGCGCCTCCTCAAGCAGCTCGACCTCGAGCCGGGCTCGGCTCACGAGGGGAAGGCCTGAGGGAGGGGTGCATCCATGGGGAAAGGAGGTGGCGAAGGCTCTGGGATGTGATCGCGGGGTCTCTTATCTAGGGACCGCACCTGGCCGGGAGCAAGGAGAGGAACCATGAGAGACGGATTGGACTGGAGAAGAGGTCGCATCGTCAGGATCGGAAGCGGTTTGGCAGTCGCGGGGATTCTGATCGCCTTCACCTCGATCCCGAGCACCTCGGAGGCTGCCGACACCTTGAAGATCGGCGTGCTGGGGCCGTTGTCGGGAGCCGCGGCGCCGTGGGGGATCGCGCTCTCGCGCGGCGCCGAACTGCGAGCGGAGGAGCTCAACGCGGCTGGGGGGCTGAAGATCGCGGGGAAAGCGTACATCCTGAAGACCATCCCGTACGACCATAAGGCCACCGCCGCGGAGGCGGCTACGACGACCAACAAGCTGGTGTTTGAGGACAAGGTGAAGTTCATCGTCGGGAACGCGGTGGGCGCCACGTGTGACGCCGCCCAGGCGATCACGGAGCGGGAGAAGGTCCTGTTCACGTTTGTCTGCTGGGGGACGAAAAATGTGGCCGCGGACAAACCCTACTCCTTCAGGGAGCTCCTGAGCCAGTGGGAAGTCTCTCCGCCGCTGTACGCCTGGATCCGGGAGAAGCACCCGAAGATCCGGCGGGTGGCGCTCATCTCGCCGAACGACACGAGTGGCTGGGACACCAGCACAGCGGTGAAAGACGCGGCGAAGGAGCTGGGGATGGAGGTTGTCGCGGATGAGTACTACGAGCGGGGGGCGAAGGACTTCTATCCGCTCTTGACGAAGATCTTGGCCAAAAAGCCCGATCTATTGGAGCTCGCCGGATCGACTCCCGGTGAAGGCGGGTTGATCTTGAAGCAGGCTTACGAATTGGGGTACCGCGGGGGGAAGGCCTGGGTGGCGGCTTTCGACCCTACGCGTTACATCCAAATCGCGGGGAAGGAAGCCACTGAGGGCTTGTGGACGGTCGGCGCGCCGGACCTCGAAGGGACCTACGTGTCGCCCGGGGTGAAGGAGTTCGCCCGGAAATACCGCGGAAAGTACGGAGAGCCGGCGACCATGATCGCCGTGGCGAACTATGCCGGGATGGACGTTGTGACCAAAGCGATGCAAATGGCCGGCAGCCTCGACCCAGACAAGGTGCTGCAGGCACTGGTCAAGGGGAAGTTCGAGACCGTCTGGGGGCCGGTCGTGATCGGCGGGAAGGCTCGCTACGGCATTGACCGGCAGTTCCTGTACCCGTTCGTCATCAGTGAGATCAGGGACGGCAAGACGGTGGATATCAGCAGCGTGGCTCCGAAGGAGCTGAAGAAGTAGCGCAACAATCGTGTCGAGCCGGGGATCGGCTCCTCCCCGAGGGCTGATCCCCGGCACAGGCTTGTCGCTTGGAATCTCAGCTCCTGATTCAGGCGCTCGTCAACGGCATCATGCTGGGCATGGTGTATGTCCTGGTGGCGCTCGGACTCACCCTCGTCTTCAGCATCATGGAGGTCATCAATTTCGCCCACGGCGAGTTCTACATGCTCGGAGGGTACACGGCGTACTACCTGATTGCCCAGCTCGGGCTGAATTACTTTCTGACAATCGCCGCGGCCGTCGTCGTCGTGGGGTTTCTGGGTTGGATGATCGAGAAGCTCCTGTTTCGCCCCTTCCGCAAGGACCTGCTGGGGGCCTTCATCGTGTCGCTGGGGCTCGTCTGGGTGCTTCAGTCGGCGGCCATGCTGGCCTTTGGCAGCCTTGAGAAATCCGTGCCCTCCCCGTTCCGCGGCGTGCTCAAGGTCCTGGGGATCTACTTCTCGCTTGAGCGGCTGATCGTGACGGTCACCGCCATCGTCCTGGTGGCGGCTCTCTACCTGTTCATCCAGTTCTCCAGGGAGGGAAGGGCGATGCGCGCGGTGGCGCAAGACAGCGACGCCGCCGCGCTCCAGGGGATCAATGTCGCGAGAATTTCGTCGCTGGCATTCGCCGTCGGCGCCGGCCTGGCGGCGACCGCCGGGGTGCTGATCGCACCGCTCTTTTTCGTAAGCCCCTTCATCGGAGACCTGCCGATTGTCAAAGCGTTCATCATCATCATCCTCGGGGGAATGGGGAGCATTCCGGGCGCGCTCCTGGGGGGACTGATCCTGGGTCTCGCCGAGGGAGTCGGATCCATCTTTCTGAGCATTCCGGCCGTCAACCTGCTGGGCTTCGTGATCGTCATGGCGGTGCTTCTCGTCCGCCCCCGAGGGCTGCTGGGACATGCCTAGGGATAGGCGGGGAAACCTCCCTTGGTTCGCCGCGCTGAGCCTGCTCGCCCTCTCAGTCCCCGGCATCACTCAGGACTCCTACTACCTCCACGTCGGGAGCTCCATTGCCCTGAGCATCATCCTGGCGACGAGCCTGCGTCTCATTCTGACCACGGGACTCCTTAGCATCGCGCACGCGGGCTTCATGGGGATCGGGGCCTACACCTCCGCGCTCCTGGTGATGCGAGCGGGGTTTTCATTTTGGCTCGCCCTGCCCCTGGCCGGCTTGATGGCGACGCTTGTCTCGATTCCGGTGGGATACCTCACGCTCAGAATCAAGGGACCGTATTTCTTCCTGGTGACGTTTGCGTTCGCGGAGGCCCTTCGCCTCATCTTCAACAACTTCTGGGTGAGCATGCTGGGGGGTCCCCGCGGCATTGTGGGTGTCCCGACGCCCGATCCCCTTTCCCTGTGGGGCTGGGTCATCGCCTTTCGGTCGAAGGTGGCTCTCTATTACCTCGCCGTGGTGCTGGCGCTTTTGACGCTGGCCATCATGTATCGCCTGGACCGATCGCGGCCGGGGCGGATTTTCGGGGCGATCCGGCAGTCTGACGACCTGGCAGAGTCGGTCGGGATCGGCGTCTTGCGCTACAAGATGCTTGCCTTCTCCGTCGCGTGCTTCTTCGCCGGGCTGGGGGGAAGCTTCTTCGCGCATTCCCACTCGGTCCTCCATGCCGACGAGTTCGGCCTATCGGCGGTCATCCTGATGGTGATCCATGTGGTGGTCGGCGGGGCGGGAAGCGTGTTCGGCCCTGTCATCGGGGCCACGACACTGACCGTCCTGTCCGAGCTTCTCAGGGGGCTCAGACACTATCAGCTGCTTGCCTATGGGACGGCGCTGATCGCCACCATGCTCTTTGTTCCCGAGGGCCTGGCGGGAATTCCCAAGAGGCTTGCGCGATGGCGGGCTCCCCGCACGCTGGTGGAGAGAAGAGAAAGTGGCGCTGCTTGAGGTGAAGGGTCTCACCAAGCGGTTCGGCGGGCTCACGGCCGTCAACGCCCTCGACCTGGTCGTGGGGGAGTGAGGGATCCTCGGCCTGATCGGCCCGAATGGCGCCGGCTAAAGCACGGTGTTTAACTTGATCAGCGGTGTTCACCCGCCGACGGCGGGGCGGGTGTGGTTCCGAGGGGAAGAGATTACGGGGCGCCCGCCCCACGTCATCGCCAGGAAGGGCATCGTGAGGACCTTTCAGGCCGCCACGCTCTTCCACGAGCACTCACTCCTGGAGAATGTCCGGGTGGCTCGTCATCTCCACCTCCGCACGGGGCTGTGGGGCGTGCTCGTGCATAGTCGGGCATATCGGCGGGAAGAGAAAGAAAACACGAGAAAGGCGGTAGAACTGCTCGAGGTCGTGGGCCTCGCGTCCGTCGTGGAAGAGCTTGCCAAGAACCTGCCGCACGGGCATCAGCGAGCCCTGGGAGTCGCGGTGGCCATGGCCACCGAGCCGGCCCTCGTGATGCTCGATGAGCCCCTGACGGGGATGAATCGCGAGGAAGCGTCGGCCATGATGGGCATCATCCGGAAGATCCGGGAGCGGGGGATCACGATCCTCCTGGTCGAGCACGATATGCGGGCCGTGATGGGGCTGTGCGACCGGATCGTCGTCCTCAACTACGGCAACAAGATCGCCGAGGGCTCTGCCGAGGAGATCAAGGGAAATCCTGCCGTCATCGAAGCGTATCTCGGGACCGAATCCCACGATGCTTAGCGTGAAAGGACTCCGGGTCCATTACGGCAAGGTCGAGGCGCTGAAGGAGGTCTCGCTGGAAGTGGGGAAGGGCGAGATCGTGGCGCTCGTCGGTGCGAACGGGGCAGGGAAAACGACCAGCCTGAGAGCCATCTCCGGCTTGAAGACACCGACGGAAGGCGAGATCTGGTTCGAGGGAAGGCGAATCGACCGGTTGCCTCCGCATGCGATCGTGCGCGTGGGCATCGGCCACGTCCCTGAGGGAAGAAGACTCTTTCCCCACATGACCGTCCTGGAAAATCTCAAGGCGGGCGCCTATCTGCGCGCGAACGGCGACTCCGTGCGGAAGGACCTGGAGAGGGCCTTCGAGCAGTTCCCGGTTCTCAAGGCCAGAAACCGGCAAAAGGCGGGAACGCTCAGCGGCGGCGAGCAGCAGATGCTCACCATCGCGCGGGCCCTCATGGGGAGGCCGCGCCTTCTCTTGCTCGACGAGCCGTCGCTGGGCCTGGCGCCGCTCGTGGTCGCGAGCATCGCGAGCATCATCAAGGAGATCAATGGCGAAGGGGTGAGCATCGTGCTCGTCGAGCAGAATGCGCGGATGGCGCTGAGGCTTGCGAGCCGCGCCTATGTGCTTGAGACGGGGAGGGTCGCCTTGGAGGGCCCTTCGGGCGCCCTTCTGGCGGATGAGCACGTGAAAAAGGTTTACCTTGGCGGGTAACCCGGGAGGATTCAGTCGTCCGGGCACCGCCTGCCGAGTTGGAGGGTGGCATGGGGATTCCGTACTACTACAGATCGATCGGCTTCGATGCCTTGGTCCGAGAGTATCCCCCGGCCCAGGAGTTCGCCGAATCAGTGTTTCTGTACGGCAGAGAACGCATCGAGGAACTACAGAACCGGCGGTTCCTTGAGATCGTCGAGTACGCGTGGGGGAACCCGTTCTACCGTCGCAAGTGGGAAGCCCACGGCGTGCGCCGGGAAGACATCGGGTCCAAGGAGGACATCACGACCCTTCCCATGGTGACCGTGGAGGACTTCAAGGAGGAGATCAAGGCAAGACCGCCCGTGCGCAGGTGCACGGCCACTGCGTGGCCGCGGGGCTGATGCTCGCCTGCATGTGCGACCTCATCGTCTGCGACGAGACCGCGAAGTTCTCGAGCCCGGTCGTCCTGATGGCCCTGGCCGGGGTCCAGCTCCTGGTGGAGCCGTGGGAGGTCGGCGCCCGGAAGGCGAAGGAGCTCCTCTTGACGGGGGAGGCGCTGTCGGCCGAGGAGGCCTGGGCCAGAGCCGATCGTGGGAGCACCACTTTCTGCTCCACCTCATGGCGAAGCGGAGCCGTGCGTACGACGAGTGGTGGGTCGAGGCCGAACGCGAGGGCGGCGGGTTCAGGGCGGGGGGACTCCGGCACACGCTGAAGAAGCGGGACATCCCGGGCTGACATGCCAAAGGGGACGGCGAGCGAGGCGGCAGGTGGCGCGGTCTTTGCGTTTGGTCGGCACCGTCCTCGGATCCATCCCACCGCCTTCATCACGCCGGGCACCTACATCGTGGGGAGGGTGACGATCAAGGCGCGCGCCAGCGTGTGGTTCGGGGCCGTCCTGCGAGGGGACTTCGGCCGGATCGAGATCGGCGAGGGGAGCCTCATCGAGGACAACGTGGTGCTGCACGGCGACGTGGTGGTGGGAAAGCACTGCGTCGTGGGGCACGGGGCGATCCTGCACGGGTGCTCCCTCGGCGACCGCGCGGTGATCGGGGCCAACGCGGTAGTCTTCGACGGGGCGGTGGTGGGGGCAGGGGCCCTGGTTGCCGCAGGCTCGGTGGTCTACCCGAGGACGAGGGTGGCGCGGCGCACGGTCTTCCGGAACTCGACCGGCGGCAACCCCCCGTCGATCGCGGCGGTGGGCGATCGCCTGAGACACTGGAGGGCGGAGTCCTACACGCCCATCATCTCCGCCTATCGGCGCGGGTGGAACGTCCGGCAGGGCGTCATCCCGCGGAGCCCGCGCTCACGCGCGGACCGGTGAGCGCGGCCAGACCGCTGACGCTTTGGGAGGGTCTATGGCTTTCCAGACACGTCTCACGCCCGAGCTGATCGATCGCTATACTCGCTCCGGTCACTGGGAGTCGGAGACCTTCTCCCAGATCCTGGCGCGGCGGGCCGCCGCGCATCCCGACCGGGAGGCACTGGTGGACGCCCGCCACCGCGTCACCTATGCACAGCTCCGAGCTCGCGTGGATCGGGTCGCCGCGAGACTCGGCGAGCTCGGCATCGGTCCGGGTGATGTGGTGACGATCCAGCTGCCGAACTGGGTTGAGTTCGCCTACGTGTTCTTCGCCCTCGAGCGCCTGGGTGCGGTGGCCAATCAGATCGGGCCCGACTTCCGGAGCCGCGAAGTCGAATACATCCTCCGGTTTTCCGAGAGCCGGGCGTTCGTGTGCCCCTCAACGTTCAAGGGCTTCGACTACGTGCCCATGATTCAGGAGTTGCGGCCCGGCCTCCGGGATCTCAAGGTCGTCTGCGTCCTGGGCGGCGGCGCCCGCGAGGCGGTGGTGTCGCTCGACGACATCATCCACGGGAGTGACGTCGTTGGTGCTCCGGCCGCGGCCGCGCCGCTCGGCGCCGATGACGTGATGCGGATGGCGTTTACTTCGGGGACGACCGGGAACCCCAAGGGGGTGATCCACAGCCACAACACCACGCTCTCGACGTGCCGGACCCTGAACCAGGACACGGGAGTGACCGAGCGGGAGGTGTTCCTGATCTACCTCCCGCTGGGACTCAACTGGGGCTATCTGACCCTGGTCCAGGCCCTGATGGCGGGGGCCCGCGCCGTCCTGTTGGACCGGTTCAGTGCCGGGGCGGCTCTCGAGCTGATCCAGCGCGAGCGGGTGACGTTCATTCCCACCGCGCCGGCTTCGATCATCGCCATGCTGAATGAGCCCGATCTTCAGCGGGTCGATCTGTCCCCCCTCCGCGTGGTCATCACCGGCGGCGCCTCCTGTCCCTTGGAGACGATCCGCGAGTTTCGCGCGCGCATGCGCGGCCACCTGGTCGAACTCTACGGGATGCTCGAGACCGGCTTCCACACGTACACGCGGCTCACGGACGATCCGGAGGCTGTCACCGGTACCGTCGGCAAGGCCGCCTCTGGCATGGGCCTCCGCCTGATCGACGCGAGCGGTCAGGATGTGCCCCACGGTGCGGAGGGGGAGATCGCGGCGCAGGGTCCGTCGGTGCACCTCGGCTACCACAAAAACCCGGCCGCCAATGCCGAGCTGTTCACAGCCGACGGGTGGTTCCGGACCGGCGACCTCGGACAGTTCGACGCGGCGGGGAATCTCAAGATCGTGGGCCGGTTGAAGGAGATGATCAACCGCGGGGGGAAGAAATTTTTCCCGCGCGAGGTCGAAGAGATTCTCTACACCCATCCCAAGATTCTTCATGCGGCCATCGTCGGCGTGCCGGATCCGCGGCTCGGCGAGCGGAACTGCCTGTGCGTGATCCCACGTCCGGGCGAGACGATCTCGCTCGAGGACATCGTGACGTTTCTGAAGGACAGCGTCGCGACGTATAAGCTGCCGGAGATGATCGAAGTGTTCGACGAGCTCCCGTTCACTCCCACGGGGAAGATCCAGCGCCATGTCCTGACCCGCCAGGTTCTGGAGCGGCGGTCGGCCCGAGAGGAGAAGCGGCCCCATGCGCGCCATTGACATCTGGTGCAACAACTTCACCCCAGCAGGCATCCGGAAGTACTACGTGGACGATCCGGAGATGCAGCCATTTTTTCAGGGAAAGTTGCGGGAGCATCTCCGGGGGTACACCACCAAGGAGTTCCTGGCGGTGCTGGACAAGGCCGGAGTGGGGAAGGTGCTGATTCCGTCGTGCAAGCACCGCTCGTGGGCCCGGCAGGCGCTGCACTGGGACATCCCGCATGAGGAAATTGCCCAGCTCTGCGGCGAGGCCCCCGATCGCCTGGTCGGCCTCGCCGGCATCAATCCGTTTGAGCGGATGGAGGGAGTGCGGCAGCTGGAACGGGCCGTCAAGGAGTACGGGTTCCGCGGCGCGCACATCCACGCCTACGGCTTCGGCATCCCCCTCAACGACGCGATGTTCTACCCGTACTATGCCAAATGCGCGGAGCTGGGCGTGCCGGTGGTCGTTCAGGTGGGCCATTCGGTGAACCTGATGCCGTCGGCGATGGGCCGGCCGCTGTTGCTGGACGACGTGGCGCTGTATTTCCCGGACCTGACCATCGTCGGGGCCCAGACCGGATGGCCGTGGGTGGAGGAGATGATCGCGCTGGCGTGGAAACACGCGAATGTGTACCTGGGCGCCTCGGGCCATGCGCCGCGGTATTGGGACCCCGCGCTCGTGCGCTTCATCAACTCGCGCGGGCAGGACAAATGCGTGTGGGGAACCGATTACCCGCTCCTGTTGCACGCGGAGGCGATCGAGCAGGTGGACGCGCTCGGCCTGAAGGACAGCGCCAGGCAGAAGCTCCTCCACGACAACGCAGCCCGGATCTTCAAGCTGTAGGGGATCAGCCGCGTTGGCGTTTTCGGGAATCCGCCCGGGTTTAAGGTCGGAGCGCCGGGCCGTCGTGACCGAGGCCATGGTGACGACGCATGTGGGGGGCCGTCGCGGCGGTGTCCTCGGGACGCCCTCCATGATCGCCCTGATGGAAGAGGCCGCGGAGGCGGCCACCCGCCCGTATCTGCCCAGTGATCATACGACCGTGGGCTTCGGGGTGGCCGTCCGTCATCTGGCCCCGACCTTTATCGGGATGCCCATCACCGTGACCGCAGAACTGCTCGAGGCGGATGACCGGAAGCTCCTCTTCAAGGTGGAGGCCCGCAACGAACGGCGAAAGATCGGCGAGGGCACGCTCCGGCGCACCATCATCCGTCTGGGCAGCCTCGACGAGCGTGAGGCATGATCGGCCCCTCAGTTCGAGGGGAGGTCGGCTGCCGCGACCTTTCTCCGCCACCGGGCTCTCTCGGCGACTACCAAGGGCACGGGCGGCGGCGGGCCAGCCAGAGCGCAACCGTCGCGGCGACCGCGGCGCATACCGCGGCGAGAAACGCTGCCCGGTAGCTGCCCGTCAGGTCGAAGAGGCGTCCAGCCACCCAGGGACCGGCGGAACCGCCGAGCGCGCTGAACAGCTGGAGGGTCCCGAAGATCGAGCCGAAGTGACGGCCCCTGAAGTGGTCCCCGACCACGGCGGGCATGAGTGACGCCGTCACCGGATACCCCAGGCCGACAAGGACGCCGTAGGCGTACGCGAGGATCGCGACCGGCGCGATCGCGATGAGGCCGAGTGCGCCCACGCTCGAGACGACGCAGCCCATCCCGAGGGTGTAGACGACCTCTCGAGGGAGCCGGTCGGAGAGCCATCCACCTCCCGTCTTGCTGACGATGCTCGAGAGGCCCACCACACTCACGACCAGGGCGGCCATCAGCGCCGGGATCTCGTGGTCGACGAGATAGGCGGCTTGGTGGATGAGCAGCGTCTGGGTGCAGAAACTGCCGAGGAATAGGGCGCCGGCGAACAGCCAGAACGGGAGGGTCCTCGCGGCGGCCTGGAGCGTCCGCTCCCGGGGGCCCGCCGAGCCCGCAGCCGTGGCGAGGGAGGCGGCCCAGGGGGACGAATCGTCGCCCCCGGAGGGGGTCGCCGTCGCCCGGCCCGTGGGAGGGTCGCGAACTAGCGCAAGCGTCGCCGGGATCACCCAGAGCAACGCCAGCCCGCCCACCGTTCGAAAGGCCCAGCGCCAGCCCAGCCACTCGATCAGGACCTGGCAGAGCGGAACCACCAGGAAGATGCCTACCCCGATGCCGGAGCTGGCGATGCCGAACGTGAACCCTGGCCGCTCGGGAAACCACCGCTGCACGAGCACGACGGCCGGCACCCATCCGGCCGCTGCGGCGCCGACGGCTGTCAAGATCCCGAACGTGAGATACAGGTGCCACGGCCGGCTGATGGCGCCGTCGGCCACGAGGGCGAGGCCGAAGATCAGGCCACCGGCGACGACGAGGCGGCGCGGACCGACCCGGTCGCTGAGCCACCCGAGCGCCGGACTGAGACAGCCGTGGGCGAGGGCGAAGACTGAGAACGCGCCCGCCAGCAGCGAGCGGCTCCAGCCGAACTCGTGGAGGAGGGCGACGAAGAAAAGGCTGTACGAATACCAGACTCCGTACGCCAGGGCCAGGGTGACGAACGTGACCCCGACCGACCAGTAGCCTGCTCGCTCCCGCATATCGCCCTATCATACCCACCTGCGATCGCGCGGTCCGGGCGATCTGGCGTTGCTCCCGGCCTCGCGACGCCGTCGCCGTGGTCCCAGGTTAAAGAGCTTATGAAAATGAAGCAGTCGGAGGATTGCGGCGCCCCCTCGAACCGAGGTACGAGGTATGGACAAATCGATGTCTAAACATTCGAACGAAGGCGAAAACGGAAGCCACATGATCCAGCGCAGCCGCGGATCGGTTCCACTCTATTTCCAAATAGCCTCGGTCCTCCGGGAGCGGATACGGTCCGGGCAGTATCCGGCTTCGACACCCTTTCCCACGGAAGAAGCGCTGCGCGGGGAGTTCTCGGTAAGCCGAGGCACGATTCGTCTGGCTCTCGAAGCCCTCCACCGGGACGGCTTGATTGTCAGGCGCCCGGGTCTTGGAACGTTTGTCCACGAGCGATCAGACCGCCCTCGCACCCTTCGGTTTGCGGGGTCAATCGAGGAACTCATTGCTCACGGGACCGAGATGGACTTGCTGATTACGGACTGTATGGTCACCGCAGCAAGCTCGACGGAAGCGACCGAATTGAAGATCCCGGACGGAAGACAAGTAATGCGGATCAGCGGTCTTCGGCTCAGCGGGGGACAGCCCGTTGCGCACGTGACTGTATCAGTGCCGGAAACCCTGGGGGTGCTCCTCCGGTTGCGCAAAGGCGGGACTTACCCGCCGATCGCCGCTCTCCTGACCGAGCAGCTGGGGCAGGTGATTCGTGAGGCGCGGCAGGTCATCGACGTCGCGATTGCCGACCCGACGCTCTCGACGGCCTTGGGGGTGGCGATCGGGTCTCCCCTCCTCCGCATCAGGCGCACGTATTTCGCCGCCGACGGAAGCCCTGTAGAGTTCGCGGTGTCTTCTTACTCCGCGGAGAAATATCAATACGAAACGACGATCTCGACATGAACGGTTAGGCGCCTCGTTGCCCTGCGTGACGGGCGGACGAGGATCCGACGAGTAGCCTCGATGAAGGCGGAGGTCCCCGAAGAGTTCGAGCTGTTGGTAAAGAGCGTTCGCCAGTTTGTCCAGCGTGAGCTGGAGCCGGCCGCTGAAGTAGTCGAGCGGGAAGGGAGGGTGCCGGAGGAGGCGGTGGCAAAGCTCCGTGGGGCTGGCTATTTCGGGCTGACGATTCCTGCCCGGTATGGCGGCACGGGGCTCGGCGTGCTGCCGTATTGCCTGGTGCAGGAGGAACTGGCGCAGACTCACTCATGCTTTGGCACGCTGATTGCCGGAAACAATGGGATCGGCTCCCACGCGCTGGTCCACTTCGGCACGGAAGAGCAGAAGGCAAAGTATCTTCCCGCACTGGCCCGGGGCGAGGTGATCTCGGCATTCGCGCTCTCCGAGCCCAATGCCGGATCCGATGCGGAAGGGATCGAGACGACCGCCCATCCTCTCGATGGCGGATTTATGCTCAACGGGCGCAAGCATTTCATCTCCCGGGCTACAGTTGCCGATCTCTTCACGGTGATGGCCGTGACCGACCGGGCTGCGCGGCCCAAGCGGAAAGGAATCACGGCATTCCTCGTCGAGCGGGGGACGCCCGGATTCACCATCGGTCCAGCCCACCGCACGATGGGATCCGATGTCGTCCCGGCCGGCGAGGTCACGTTCGACGAGTGCCGCATTCCCGCGTCAAACGTCATCGGAGAAGTCGGAGGCGGGTTTGCCGTCGCCATGAGCACCCTGGCGGAGGGGCGTCTCAATGTGGCCGCCAAGTGCGTGGGGACGGCTCGGCGACTGCTGGATCTTTCGGTCCGCTACTCGAAAGAGCGTGTTCAATTCGGCCGACCCATCTGCCAGAACCAGGCCATTCAGTGGATGCTGGCAGACTCGGCGACCGAGATCGCTGCTGGCCGCGCGCTGCTGTACTCAGTGGCAAGCTGCCTTGAGCGCGGAGAGGATGTGAGACGGGAGTCGTCGATGGTGAAGTTGTTTTGCTCGGAGATGGTTGGCCGGGTCGCGGATCGCGCGGTGCAGATCCACGGCGGCATGGGGTACATGAGCGAACTTCCGGTCGAGCGGATGTATCGGGAGGTCCGCCTCTGGCGAATCGTCGAAGGCACGTCGGAGATTCAGCGTCTCATCGTCGCGAGAAGCCTCCTCGAGGAATAGCCATGTATGGTCGGAAAGAGGCCGCACGGCCGATTCGGGTTCTGTTGGCGAAGCCGGGTCTCGACGGTCACGATCGGGGTGTGAAGGTGATCGCCCGCGCGCTCCGGGATGCCGGGTTCGAGGTCCTGTACACGGGGCTTCACCAAACGTGCGAACAGATCGTCGCGGCGGCGATCCAGGAGGACGTGGATGTCATCGGCGTCAGCATGTTGTCCGGGGGGCACATGGCGGCGCTGTCGCAAATCATGGAGCTGCTGCGCGAGCACCGGGCGGACGGGATCATCGTGGTCGCCGGGGGGTTCATTCCCGACGAGGACGAGGTGCGGGCCTTGAAGCACATGGGGATTCGGGAAGTCTTCGATGTGGACACGCGCACGGATGCGGTCGTGTCGTTCCTCCGCGAGGCCGTCGTCGCGAGGGTGACCGGTGTCGCGCGGGGCTAGGGTGCAGGCGCTGGCCGTGGCGGGCCTCTTCGTGGCGCTCGTGGCCATCGGTGCGCGCAACCTGCAGCTCACGAACTTCCACCTCTTCATCGGGCTGCTGGTGGCGCTGATCGCGGGGGTCCTGGTTGTTTTCGCCGTGTCGGTCGGAAGAGACAAGGCCGGAGGTCGTGGGTGAGACGTGCGGGATGCGCGGAAGGAGGTCGCCGGGCCCGACGGCAGCGTCCTCCCCGCGCGGGGAGGGGACGATGAGAAGAGTGGAGGGGATGAGGAAGGCTTCGGTGCTGGGAGTGGCGGCCGTGTTGCTGGTCTGGGCCGGCGTCTCGCGGGTGGAGGCGCAGGCCGAGTACCGCTTCGTCCGGATCGTCGGGGGGACGCCGGAAGGGAGCTGGGGGATCACCGGCAGCAAGCTGGCCGAGCTGATCAACCGGTCCGTCAAGGGGGTCACCGCGAGCAACAGCCCCGGCGCGACCGTTGCCAACGTCGTGACCGTGAATGAAGCCCGGGCGCAACTGGGCATCTCGTCGGCGGATGCCGTCCATGAGGTCTACTACGGTCTCGACAAGTGGAAGGGGAAGGAGGCCAAGAACGTCCGGTTCCTGGCCGCGCTCCACACCGTCCCCGCACACGCGTTCGTCAGGGCGGACAGCCCGATCCAGGAGTTTCGCGAGATCGCGACCAAGCCCCTGCGCATCCAGGGCTACACGAAGGGGTCCATCACCCACCGCCTTGTCGAGCATAGCCTTTCCATCTTCGGGTCCTCCATGGAGGATTTACAAAAGCGCGCGGGGGTCATCCAGTACGTCAGCGACGGGCCGGCGGTCGAGATGATGAGGAACAGCCAGCTCGATCTCATCTTCCGGAACACCGGGGCGCCCTCGTCGTGGGTCCTCGAGGCGGAGACGTCGATGAGCCTGCGCTTCCTCAAGATGGACAATGCCTATCTCAAGGCGATCACGGCGCGGATCCCCGGCCTCGTCGTCGAGAGCATCCCGGCGGGCACGTACAAGGCGATGAAGGACGACTACAAGACGTTCTCGGTCGTCACGGTCCTGATCGTCCCGGCCGGCATGCCGGACGCTGTGGCCGAGGGCATCACCGCGAGCCTCTGGGACAACCTCGAGGAGTTCAAGAAGATCGGCGGGTTCGCCAAGACCATCAAGTTCGACGAGGCGCTCCGGGGCAACACCATCCCCGTCCACCCCGGGGCGGCCCGCTACTACCGTTCGAAGGGCGTGAAGGTCGAAAACTGAACCGGTGCAAGAGGCCGGAGCGCGGGAGGTGGGTTCAGACCAGTACCTCAAGCTGGAAGGTCCGCTGCCCTCTGGACCGGCGGACCCGCTGGGGCAGTTTCTGGACCGGGGGCAGCCCTGGTCCGCCCGCTGGATTGGCTTCCTGGTCGCCCTCACGGCCCTGACCTTCAGCGTCTACCAGCTCTTCACCGGCTACTTCGCCCAACCCCAGGCGATCATTCACCGGGTGGTGCACGTCACCCTGGTGATGATCCTGGCGCTTCTCGTGTTCCCATTGCCTGCGAAGGGCCGGCTCCGGACGACGCTTGCGCGGGCGCTCGATGGCGTGCTGCTCGCGCTTGTCCTGGCGGCGTCGGTGTGGATCCTCCGCGATGTTGACGGTTACATGGCGAAAGAGTGGGAACCGCTGAGTCCCTTCGACGTCGGGATGGCGATCCTTCTCGTGCTCCTCGTCCTGGAGGCCGTACGCCGAACGTGCGGGCTGGCGCTGGTCATCGTCGTGATCGGCTTCAACCTCCATGCGTTGTTCGCCGACCGATTTCCCTGGATCCTCTACGGCCCGCCGACGCCGCTGGACTGGCTCTTGAAGCTCCAGGCCATCCTGTCCATGGGGATCTTCGGGCTGCCGATCATGGTGATGGCATCGTACCTGACGCTGTTCATCATCCTGGCGGTCTTTCTCTCCCGAGGGGGGGGTGCGCAATTCTTTCTGGGCGTCGGGTTAGCGCTTTTCGGGCGACAGGCGGGGGGACCCGCGAAGGTGGCGGTCGTTTCGAGCGGTTTGTTTGGCACGATCAGCGGGAGTGCGGTGGCGAACGTCGTCGTGGATGGCCAGGTCACGATCCCCATGATGAAGCGGATCGGCTTTCAGCCGCACGTCGCGGGTGCGGTGGAGGCGGTGGCGTCCTCAGGGGGCCAGATCATGCCTCCGGTAATGGGGGCGACGGCGTTTGTGATGGCCGAGATCATCGGCGTAAAGTACGCGACCGTGGCGGTCGCCGCAGCAGTGCCTGCGATACTGTATTACGTTTCGCTGTTTCTTATGGTCCACTTTGAGGCGCGCAAATTGGGTCTCCGGGGGCTGGCGCCGGACGCGGTTCCCAGACTCTGGCGAGTGTTGCGTCAAGACGGGTATCTCGTTATCCCACTAATCACGCTGATCGGATTGCTGGCGGCTGGGTCTTCGATCATCCGGGCGGGTTTTTGGAGCGTTGTGGCCGCGTTCCTCGTGAGTTTCGTTCGCCCGCATCATCGGATGAACCCGAGGCGCCTGCTGGAGGTGCTGATTGAGGGGGCCGGGAATGCCCTGCCGGTCTCGACCGCCTGCGCCGGCGCGGGGCTGATCATTGGTGCCGTGACGGCCTCGGGGCTTGGCGACCGGCTCTCGTCCGTGCTGATCTCCGCCGCCGGAGGCCAGCTGTGGCTGGCGCTTCTCCTGACGATGCTGGCTTCGTTCATTCTGGGCATGGGGCTCACGACGACGGCTGACTACATTGTCCTTGCGACACTGGTTGTGCCGGCCCTGGTTGAACTTGGCGCTCCCTTGATGTCGGCTCACCTGTTTGCCTTCTATTTCAGTTCCATCTCCGGCATTACTCCCCCGGTGGCATTGGCGGCGTTCGCCGCCGCCGGGATTGCGAATGCGAGTCTGTGGAAGACCGGATCGAGTGCGGTTCGCATCGGCCTCGCCGCGTTCATCGTCCCCTACATGTTCGTCTACGGGCCGGAACTGACGCTGGTCGGCGCCCCCCTGGCGGTGGCGTGGGCGATCGTCACGGCGACCGTGGGAATTTGCGCCCTCGCGGTCGGGATTCAGGGCTGGCTCCTGGGGAGGACTTCGTGGGCGGAGCGGGCGCTGTGCCTGGTCGCCGCCCCCCTTCTGATCAAGCCGGGCCTCATGACAGACCTCCTGGGGTTCGTCGCCTTCGGCCTGGTCTTTGGATCCCAGATCGTCAAGAAACGCCGCGTGCGTGCTCAGGTGCCGACTGCGCCTGACGTTGCGGAGGAATTCGTCCCCGTGGAGCCGGAAGTCGAGGGAGTGACGGATCATGGCCATTGAGACCATCGTCACGCCGGAGCTTATCAGCCGCTACACGCAGGCCGGCTTCTGGGGTCAGCGGATCTGGACCGATTACATCGATGCCACCTCGGAGCGGGCGTCCAGCCGCCTGGCGCTGGTGGATTCGGCCGGCCGGCTCACCTATTCCGAGCTTCGGCGCGCGATCGACCGGCTCGCTCTCCACCTGCTCGACCTCGGGATCAAGAAGGAAGATCGGTTCGGTCTTCAGCTTCCCAACTGGCGGGAGTTTGTCCTCATGCGCTTCGCCCTGGCCAAGATCGGGGCCGTCGCCGTCCCACTGCCGGCCGACTGGCGTCGAAAGGAAGTCGAGTACGTCCTCGGGGCGACGGAAGCCACCGGGGTGCTGATCCCCGCCGGGTTCCGTGGACGCGAATATGTTCCCGAGTACGAGGAGGTTGCCCGGGCGCTGCCGGCGCTTCGGACGCGGCTCGTCACGCGGGCCGACGGGGGCCTCCCCGCTGGCTGGCGGGCCTTGGCGGATCTGTTGGACGATCCCATCGAGGCGCGATGCCCCCGGGATCTGCTCCGCTCCCTCCGGCCCGGGCCGAACGAGGTGGATCTCATCGTCACCACCTCCGGGAGTACCGCAGCCCCGAAGCTGGTGGTTCGGACGCCCAACTGCTTTCTCACGACGACGAGACAGTTCGTCGAGCACCGTGGCTTGCTGACGGAGAGGGATGTGGTCGCCGGCCTCGCCCCGGTCGCCCGGGGGGTGGGGTACTGGATCGGGGTCGCGGCGCCGGTGGTGGCAGGCTGCGCGATGGCGCTGCTCGAGCAGTTCACGCCGGAAGCTGCGCTTCAATGGATCGCCCAAACACGGGCCACGGTGGCGATCGCCGTTCCCGCTCAGATCATCAAGATGCTGCAAGTGCCGGACCTGGAGCGATATGACCTGAGCTCGCTCCGGCTGTTCGTGAACGGCGGTGCCGCGATCCCCCCGAGCGCGGCGGAGGAGATCGAGCGCCGCCTTGGCTGTACGACGATGAGCGCGCGTACGGCGCGGTCGAGGGCGGCATCCCGACCTGCACGGCGGTCGACGACCCCCCCGAGAAGCGGTTTCGGACGGTCGGACGACTGCTCCCGGGAATGGAATTGCGCATCGTCGACGACGAGGGGCGCCCGCTGCCGGCCGGGGCGCCGGGCGAAATCGCCTACCGTGGACCGAATCTGTCCGTGGGCTTTTGGAGAGCCCCGGACGCCTACCGGGAACTGTTCGACGCCGAGGGGTGGTTCCGGAGCGGCGACCTCGGCGTCGTCGATGCGGAGGGGTACCTGACGATTGTCGGGCGTAAGAAGGAGATCATCATCCGCGGCGGCATCAACATCAGCCCGACGGAGGTTGAAGGACTCTTGCAGGAGCATCCCGGCATCCGACAGGTCGCCATCGTGAAGATGCCGGATCCCGTGCTCGGGGAGCGCTGCTGCGCCTACATGGTGCCCGCACCCGGCGCGGCGGTAACCGTGGAGTCACTCGCCGAGTTCCTCGCGGCAAAGGGGGTGGCGAAGTACAAGTGTCCGGAGCGGGTCGAGCTCTGCGACGAGCTCCCGACGACCGGAGAAGGGGGCAAGGTCCTCCGGCGGGCTCTCGAGGACGACATCCGGACGAAGCTCGAGCGGGAAGGGAAGCTCTAGGCATGGCGTCGACCCCCTTCGACTACGTCACGATGGGATCGGAATTCAACACGCCCGCTATGCGGGCGGTGTGGGAAGAGCGCAACGTGATCCAGAAATGGCTCGACGTCGAGGCGGCGCTCGCCGGG
The DNA here is from genome assembly GCA_016209425.1 of Candidatus Rokuibacteriota bacterium. Lineage (GTDB taxonomy): Bacteria > Methylomirabilota > Methylomirabilia > Rokubacteriales > CSP1-6 > JACQWA01. The sequence continues at coordinate 9,286 of JACQWA010000256.1, read as the reverse complement.
GCCCAGGCGAAGGTCGGCATGATCCCGACCGAGGCCGCGGAGGAGATCGCGCTGAAAGCGAAGGCCGATCGAGTGGATCTCGAGCGGGTGCGGGCCGAAATTCGCCGTTCCGGGCACCTCATCGTCGGCCTCATCCGGGGGTGGTCGCCCGTCCTCGAGGGAGGGGCCGATCGGTATGTTCACTACGGCGCCAGCTCTCCGGACGTCCTCGATACAGGGTTTGCCCTCCTGTTGAAGGAGGCCCTCGCGATCATCCAGCAGGAGCTGCTGGCGCTCCACGATCTGCTGATCGAGATGACGGACCGTCACGCCTCCACCTTGATGGTCGGCCGCACCCATGGACAGCACGCGCTGCCCATCACGTTCGGGTTCAAGCTCGCGATCTGGCTCAGCGAGATCGGGCGACACCTCGACCGCGTGGAGGCCTGCCGCGCGCGGGTGCTGGTCGGCAACCTGACGGGGGCTGTGGGCAGCCAGGCCGCCTTCGGAGCCAGGGGGGCGGAGATCCAGCGGATCGCGCTCGAGGCGCTCGGCCTCGCCGTGCCGGAGATCGTGACGCATATGCTGCAGCGTGACCGGCACGCCGAGCTCGCCAGCATCCTGGCGAGCATGGGCTCGTCCCTCGGGAAGATGGCCCACGAGATCTACCTGCTCCAGAAAACCGAGGTCGCCGAAGTCCATGAGGCATTCCGGAGTGGCGAGCAGGTCGGGTCCAGCAGCATGCCGCACAAGCGGAACCCGCTCCGCTGCGAGAACATCTGGGGGATGGCCAAGGTCCTGCGTGGCCTGTCGGTCGCCGTCCTGGACAGCCAGGAGATCGAGCACGAGAACGACATCTCGCTCTTCGCACCGACGTACGTCGCGATCCCCGCCATGTTCATGTTGAGCGCCCGCATGCTGCACGACCTCCAGCGGATCCTTCGCCATCTCGTCGTCGACGCGGCGCGCATGCGGGCCAACCTGGGATTGACCCATGGGCTCGTGGCGTCCGAGCGGGTGATGATTGCCCTGGCCGAAAAGGTCGGCAAGCCGGCCGCGCACCGGTTGGTGTATGAGGCGGCCATGGAGTGCCACGCGAAGTCGATCTCGCTCGCGGAGGCGCTCAGCGCCCAGCCGGAGGTCCGCCGGTTCCTCAGGCCGGAGGAGATCGAGGCCCTCTGTGCGCCCGATAGCTACACCGGCACCAGTGTCCAGCAGGCTCGCGACATGGCACGGCGCGCCCGATCGAGGCGCCGATCATGAGGACCGGGGACGTCACCGAGGCGCTGGTGGACTTCGCCGTCAAGACGGCGCCATCGGACCTGCCGAGGGACGTTCGCCAGTGGGCGGCGGGTGCCATCCTGGACACCCTCGGAGTCGCGGTGGCCGGTCGCGAAGCACCGGGAGTTGTCGAGGCGCGCGCGCTGGTCCAAAACTGGGGGGGGAGGCCGGAAGCGACGCTGTGGGGAAGCCGCTCACGCGTCCCGTCACCGTACGCGGCCCTCGTCAACGCCGCTGCGGCACGGGCGCTCGACTTCGACGACGTGTTCGATGCCATCCCCTTGCATCCGAGCGCCTACCTGGTGCCCGTGGCACTGGCCGCGGGCGAGGTTGCCGGCGCGGTGAGGGGGGCCGATCTGATCGCGGCGGTCGCGGTGGGGGGCGAGGTCATGATCCGCCTGGCGCTGGCGCGAGGGGCGACCGACCCTGAGGCGGCTCGGCCGCCTTTGAGCCGGGGCCTCGGTCCGACGGTGGCGGCCGCGAGGATCCTGGGCCTCAATCCGATGCAGGCGCGCCATGCGCTGGGGCTGGCCTTCAGCACGGCCGCCGGGGAACTGCAGAGCTACGACGACGGGGCGCTCACGATCCGTCTCCAGCAGGGGTTCGTGGCCGAGGCTGCCCTGAGGGCGGCGCTTCTCGCTACGGTCGGGGTGACAGGACCCTGGAATTTCCTCGAAGGGCGCCGGGGCCTGGCCCGCGTCGATGGGATCGTCCATCTCGAGCGGGTCGTCGAGGGGATCGGCCGAGAGTTCCACGCCTCCCGCACGGAGCTGAAGCTGTTCCCCTGCTGCCGGTGCTCGCACCCCGCGATCAGCGCGGCCCTCCGACTGCGGTCGAGCCGCGCGGTGGCTCCTCATGCGATCGCCGGCATCCGGGTCGAGGTCCCGCCCATGAGCGCCGCGGTCGTCGTGGAGCCGCGGGCCGTTCGATTCAACCCCCAGACGATCGTCGAGGCCCAGTTCAGTCTCCCGTATGTGGTGGCATGCGCGCTCGCCACGGGAGAGGTCGGCCTCTCGGCCTTCTCGATGGACCGGCTCGGTGACCCGCTCGTCCGTGGCCTCATGGAGCGCCTGGAGGTGACAGTGCGCGAGGTCGAGGGGGGGCGGACCGCCGGAATGGTCGCACCCGCGCGCGTGGAGATCCAGCTGCGCGACGGTACCCGGCTGGCCGGGGATGGCTCGCCGGCCACCTGCCGGGCTGATCTGGCGGCCGGCCAAGCCGAGGGCAAGTTTGCGGGCTGCATGAGGGTCGGCGGGCGCGCTGGCGGCATCGAGCCCACGCTGGCCCTCGTGCGGCGGCTCGAGGACGAGCCGGATGCCGTTTCCAAGCTGGTCCGGCTTCTGGCGGAGGGATAAGGGGAGGGCCCGCGATGCGTCTCTGGCTGCAGAGCGCTGCGACGTTGGACAGGGACCCGCGCTGGGCCGTGTATCGGCGGGAGCTCCAGGCCCACGCTGGGGCGGTGGCACGGGCCGGAACCCACGTCGAAGTCCACGGCACGGAGGTGATGGTCCCCGAGATCGACTACCCCTACGTGGAATACCTCCACACCCGGCAGTTCATCGAGATGGGTCTGGCGGCCGAGCAGGGCGGCTTCTCGGGGTTCGTCCTGAACTGCTGGGACGATCCGGGCCTGACCGAGCTCCGGAGTTTGCTCGAGATCCCGGTCGTCTCCATTGGGGAGAGCTCCATGCTGGTCGCCACGATGCTGGGTGAGCGCTTCGGCCTGGTCGCCCGGAACGAGCGGGTGGGGGCCCGGGTGTGGCGCAACGTGACCGCCTACGGCCTCGGCTCGCGGGCCGTGCCCCCGGTCTACTGTCGCGTGTCGCTGCCGGATCTCGGGCAAGCGTTCGCCGAGCCGGAGCCGATCATCGCGCGGTTCATGGAGGCGGGTCGCCAGGCCCTTGCGCGGGGCGCCGAGGTGCTCCTCCCGGCCTGCGGGGTGCTGAATCTTCTGCTCCGGGCCAACAAGGTCGTCAAGGTCGACGATGCGCCGGTCATGGACGGAACCGCCGTCGCGCTGAAGCTGGCCGAGGCGATGGTCGACCTGTGGACCGCAGGGCTGGGGGTCAGCCGGAAAACGCGCTTCGCCCGACCGCCGAACCACGTCATCGCGACCGTCCGGCGCGTCTACGGGCAGGGGGCAGGGGCACCCGCGGAGCCGGGAAGCCGGTGAAAGGAGACGGGATGTTTTCCGAGGACTTCCTCAAGAAGCTCCGAGCTGCGGTCGAGGAATGGGAGGCGAGGCATCGCCAGGAGTTCGCCACCGAGGAGAGGCAGGAGTTCGCGAACGACTCGGGCATCCCGCTGAGGCGGGTCTATACGCCGCTCGACCTGGCCGAGAAGAGATTCGACTACCTCCCGGACCTGGGGCTTCCGGGAGAGTTTCCGTACACCCGGGGCATCAACGCCACGATGTATCGATCGCAACCCTGGAAGATCCGTCAGTACGCGGGGATCTCGACGGCGGCGGAAACCAACCGGCTCTTCAAGTCGATGATCCGCCAGGGGCAGACGGCGCTGTCGCTCGCCTTCGATCTGCCGACCCAGCTCGGATACGATTCCGACCATCCCAAGGCGCGCGGCGAGGTGGGGAAGGTGGGGCTCACCATCAATTCGTTGCGGGACTGGGCGGCAGTCTTCGATGGCATCGACGTCGCTTCGATCTTCGTCAATTCCGTGTCCAACGCCCAGTCGGTCGTGACGCTTGCCATGCACGTCTGTGTGGCGAAGAAGCAGGGGCTCGATCCGCGGGCGCTCAAGGGGAGCCTCCAAAACGACGTCCTCAAGGAGTACATCTGCCGGGGCAACTTCATCTTCCCGGTGGAGCACGGCATGCGGCTCGCCGTCGATAGCTTCATGTACTGCATGGAACAGCTGCCGGAATATTGGCCCGTGAATCTCGGGCAAGTGCACCTGTCGGAGGCCGGGGCGAGCCTCGTCCATGAGGCGGCGTTTGCCCTCGGCAATGCGCTGGCGTACATGGACGGGGTTGTCCGCCGTGGGGGGGACATCGACCGGTTCGCGTCGCGGTTTTCCTTCGCGGTCTCTCAGGATCACACCGACTTCTTCGGGGAGATCGCCAAGCTGCGCGCCCAGCGCCGGCTGCTCGCACGCCTCGTGCGGGAGCGGTACGGGGCCAAGAACCCCGAGTCGATGATGATGCGCGTGTTCAGCACGAATGGTGGATCAACGATGTGTCGCCCGCACCCGGTCGACAACCAGACGCGGAATGCGATCGCGTGCATCATTGCGGCCCTGTCAGGGGTTCAGATGATCGGGCTCCGTACCATGGATGAGGTGCTGGGGATCCCGAGCGAGGAGGCGGTGCTCGCGTCCATCCGGACTCAGGAGATCGTGGGCTACGAAGCCAACCTCCGGAGCGTCGTCGACCCCCTGGGCGGGTCGTACTATCTCGAGTGGCTGACCTCGGAGATGGAAGACCGAATCCGAAGGGAGCTCGACCGCATCGAGGCGATGGGGGGCATGGTGAAGGCGATCGAGAAGGGCTATGTCCAGCGCACGATCATGGAAGACGCCTACCAGCAGCAGCGGCAATTTGAGACGGGGGACCTCGTCCGCGTGGGCGTCAACAGGTTCGTGGCGGAGAAGAAGGAGCACCACCTCATGAAGCCCTACCAGTTCAACCCGGAGGACGAGGCGCGGCAACTGGGGGCCCTGGCGGAACTCCGGAGAACGCGCGACGCCGGACGGGTGCGCGGCTCGCTCGAGAAGGTGACGAAGGCGGCGGCCACGGACGACAACGTCACGCCGGCCATCATCGAGGCGGTGGAGGCGTACGCCACCATGGGAGAGATCTGCGGCGCGCTCAAGGACGTGTTCGGCGAGTACAGGGAGCCCGCCCTGTTCTGACGGGAAGGGGGGCTCCGAGGGGGCCGAGATGGAGGTCGGACTGATTCCCTGTAAATGGAATTATCGGGAGGCGATCGAGGAAGCGGCCCTGGCGGACGAGCTGGGCTTCGACTCGGTGTGGGCTGTCGAGCACCACGGGGAGCCGCTCGTCTGCCCGTCACCGCTCGTTGCGCTCGGGGGGTACGCGACGCGGACGAGCCGGGTTCGAATCGGATCCTACGTCGTCGTGCTGCCGTTCCATCATCCGGTCCAGGTGGCGGAGGCGGGGGCGCTGCTGGATGTGATGTCGAACGGCCGCTTCGTGCTCGGGCTGGGACTGGGATACCGCCAGGAGGAGTTTGATCTCTACGGGGTGCCCATGCGGGAGCGGGTGGAGCGCCTCGTCGAGGGCGTGGACATCATCAAAGCCCTGTGGACGACCGCCGAGGTCACCGTGAAAGGCCGGTACCACACGGTGCCGCGCTTCACGCTCTACCCCCGGCCGGTCCAGCGCCCCCGGCCACCGATCTGGATCGGCGCCGCGGCGGAGAAGGCCATTCGCCGCGCGGCGGTGATCGGCGATGCGTGGGTGTCAAGCCCCGCCGGAGACCTGGCGGAGCTCAGCCGTGGCAAGGCCGCGTACTGGGACGCCGTGCGGGAAGCCGGGCTCCCGGAACGGGAGCGGGAGATCGTCCTCTCGCGGGAAGTCTTCGTCGGGGCGACCCGGCAGGAGGCGCTGGCGATCGCGGCGGAGGCGTTCCTCGCCCTGTACCGGGAGACGTACATCCAATGGCACCCGCGGTTTCGGGGCATGAAGCCGGAGGACGTGAAGTTCGAGACGTTCGCGGAGCGCCGGTTCATCGTCGGCGACCCCGCAGAGTGCGCGGCCCGCATCCTCGAGTTCCAGCGGGAGATCGGCTTCCGCCATTTGATCTGCCGAATGCACGCGCCGGGGATCCCTCTGAGTGCCGTCAAGCGCTCGATGGAGCTCTTCGCGAAGGAAGTGGCCCCGGCGGTTCGTGCGGCGGTCCCGCCGGGGAGCGGACGCGCGTGAATTTCGAGCTCAGCCCGGAGCAGCAGCTCCTCCAGCGCACGGCTCGGGAACTCGCGGGCGCCGGCCGTCTCCCGACGGTGAGCCGGGATCGGGAGCGGCTCCGGCGCCTCGTCCGCCCCGGCTCCGTGGCACTGATCGGCGTTTCGGATGATCCCGAAAAGGTGACGGGACGGCCGTTGCGGTATCTCCTGGCCGGAGGCTTTCGGGGTCCCGTGTACGCCGTGAACCCGCATCGCGCGACCGTTCAGGGCCAGCGGAGCTACGGCAGCGTCGAGGAGCTTCCCATGGCGCCCGACGTCGCCTGCGTGATGGTCCCTCCTGAAGCCGTCCCGCCCGTGGTGGCCGCCTGCGCGCGGCGCGGGGTCGGCGGGGCGATCGTCTTTTCGGGGGGGTTCGCCGAGCTCGGCGAGGACGGCCGACGGCTCCAGCGCGCGGTCCTGGACGCGGCGGCCGGGATGCCGGTGGTGGGCCCGAACAGCGTCGGGATCATCAACATCGCCGCCCGGGCGTTCGTCTCGCCCAGCCTGGCCCTCGAGCGACTCGATCTGGAGGCCGGAGCCATCGCGCTGGTCTCCCAGAGTGGCGGAATGCTCGGTGCCCTGCTGTCCCGCGGCACCCATCGCGGCCTCCGGTTCTCGCACCTGGTGTCGACGGGGAACGAGGCCGACCTGGACGCCTTCGATTTTGTGGACCTCCTTCTGGACGAGCCGGAGGTTCGAGCGATCGCCCTGTTCCTGGAGGCGGTGCGAGCGCCCGACAAGGTTCGTCTCGCGGCCGACCGAGCACGGGGCCTGGGCAAACCTCTGGTCGTCTACAAGCTCGGACGTTCAGCGGCCGGGGAACGGGCGGCCGCCTCCCACACCGGGGCGCTCGTCGGTACCGATGCCGTCTGGAACGCCTTCTTCCGGCAGCGGGGGATGGTACGGGTTTCGACCGTGGAAGCGCTCCTGGAGGTCGCGAGCTTCCTGGCCACGGCCCCGCCCCTCCGGGGGCCGCGGGTGGCGATCTTCACCAGCACCGGAGGCGCGGCCTCCGTGATCGCCGATCGCTGCGGCGAGCTCGGGCTTGAGCTCCCGGCGCCCGACGAGCGAACGGCGGCCCGCCTGGCGACGGTGATGCCCGGTATCTCCCCGCGGGGAAATCCCATCGATCTCACGCTGGCGGGCCTTCAGCCTGCGACCGTCCGGGAGGTGTGCGCCGCCCTGGCGGAAAGCAACCAGTATGACGCCCTGGTTGCCGTGCTGGGTTCCTCAAGCGAGTTTCATCCGGAGCTCACGGCCAAGCCCCTTGCGGACGCGATCCCGGCGGGGTTTCCCGTCGCCGTGTACGTGAGCCCGCAGGCGGACGAGACGGTGCGGCTCCTCGAGCGAAGCGGCCGCTCCACCTTCCGCACGCCCGAGGGCTGCGCCGAGGCGCTCACCCTCGCGTACGACTACTACCGTCGGCTTCGCGTCGTCAGACGGCGGCCGCCGACTCCGCGCGCTCGGATCGCCCCCTCCTGGCTCCCGCCAGACGGTGGGCGCCTCACCGAATGGGAGGCGCTCCGCCTGTTCAGCGAGTTCGGGGTCCCGATGGCGCGTGGTCGCCCCGCGGAGACACTTGAAGAGGCGCGGGCCGCCGCGCAAGAGATTGGCTACCCGATCGCCGTCAAGGCGCTGTCGCGGCGCCTGGTGCATAAGAGCGAGTGCGGCGCCCTGGCCCTCAATGTCCGGGATGATGCGGACCTGGCGAGCGAATTTGGCCGGTTGCTCCGCTCGGTGCCGGGGATGGAGGGGGTTCTGGTCATGGAAACGGCGCCGCCGGGGGTCGAAGTCCTGGTGGGCATGAAACGTGATCCCGTGGTGGGGCTCACGCTCGCAGTGGGGCTGGGGGGCACCGCCGTGGAGATTTACGGAGATGTGGCTCTCCGTGTGCTTCCCGTTGGTCCCGAGGACGTCGACGAGATGATCCGGGAGCTTCGTGCCGCGCCGCTCTTCTTTGGCTTTCGCGGCCGACCAGGCGCGGATACCGAGGCACTCGCCGACGCGGTCGCCGCGTTCGCCCGGATGGGCGAGACGCTGGCGGACCGATTGATCGAAGCCGAGATTAATCCCTTCGTGGTGCTCCCGAGAGGGCGCGGCGTCCGTGGGGTCGATGCCGTGGCGATGCTTGCCTCTCCGCGGTCATGAGAGCCGTCATCGCCGGGGTCTGCGAGTTCCCTGAGCGCAAGACGACGAAGAGCGCGCTCGAGATCCAGGCCCTCTCGGCCCGCGCCGCGCTTGCCGACGCCGGGGTGTCACTCGGGGACGTGGACGGTTTTTTCACCGCCACGCCCCTGGGTGCACCCGGCCCGTTGTCGGTGCTTGACTACCTCAACCTCACTCCTCGCTATGTCGACGGCACGACCATCGGCGGGGCGTCGTTCGTCGCCCATGTCAACCATGCCGCCGCCGCCATCGCGGAAGGGCGTTGCGGGGTGGCGCTCATCACCTATGGGAGCACCGCGCGGTCCTCGGGCGTGGCCGTGGGGACGCGCGAGCGATTGACGGGTGACTACCCGGACCAGTTCGAAGGCATCTATGGCACCACGACCGTCGGCCTCTACGCGCTGGTGGCGCAGCGCCACATGTACGAGTTCGGGACGACGAGCGCCCAACTCGCCGAAGTCGCCGTGGCGTGCCGCCGGCACGCGAGCCTCAATCCGTTGGCCCTCTACAGAGATCCGATCACCGTCGAGGACGTCCTGCGCTCCCCGATGATCTCGTCGCCGCTCCACCTCCTGGACTGCTGCGTCATCACCGACGGGGGCGGCGCCGTTGTGATGGTGGCCAGCGATCGAGCCCACGATCTGCCCAAGCCACCCGTGGGACTTCTCGGCGCCGCCGAGGCGGTGGCTCACACCGCGGCCGGGAGGCGCGACTACCTGATATCGGCCGCGGCCCGGTCGGGCCCGCGGGCATTGGCGGAGGCAGGGGTGTGGCACGGCGACATCGACATGGCGATGCTCTACGACTCGTTCACCATCACCGTTCTCTTGACGCTGGAGGATCTCGGCTTCTGCAAGAAAGGCGAGGGCGGCGCCTTCGTCGAGAACGGCCGCATCGAGCTCGGTGGGGACCTCCCGGTCAACACGGATGGGGGCGC
>JACQWA010000250.1 GCA_016209425.1 Candidatus Rokuibacteriota bacterium | reverse complement strand
GATGACATCCACCTCGCCCGGGACTGGATGCTGGGAGAAGACCACCTGGGAAAGACGCTCCCGGTCCCCACCCACAGCCAACTCGAGGTAAAAGCTGGTCGCACCCCCACGCTGCGAGAGACCGGGGAGGCTCACCGCCTGGGCCCGGTGCCCTTCGACGGTCGCGGCCTGGAAGATCCACTCAGCCAGGAGGTTGCCCCCCTGACCCCCCACAGCGGAGAGGAAGATCGATTTGAGCTGGAGGTCGTCGGCCATACAGGTCCTTCAGTCGACGACCGCCTAGACCCGGACTCCCAGCAGCCCCCGGATCAGGGCGCGGCTGACCCCGAAGCGAACCCTTTGCCAGGCGCTCGGATGGGAGACCACCTTGGCTTCGTAGAAGGAGGGGCAGAGCACCGCGGCGTGCGCCACCTCGCCGCAGAGGCCGCACCCCACGCAGGAGTTCACGATGGTGGCGATGGGATCCTCGCGCAGCGGGTTCGGGCCCGGCTTGACGGTGAGGGACGGACAGCCGTTGAAGCGCATGCAGGAGTGGTCGCCGGTGCAGACCTCGTCATCCACCCCGAGCTTGACGTCCTCGACGGTCGCCCCGGCCGCAAGGGCGGCTTTTTTCTCAGGTTTCCCTCGCCGCTGCTTCTCGAGCATGCACTCGGCGTGGGAAACGATGACGCGGAGCCCCTCTCCCGTGGCCTCCATCGCCTCGCGGACCGTCTTTACGGACTCCGTCAGATTGTAGGGATTGGTCTGCCGGATCCACTTGACCCCCATTTCCTTGAGCACACCCGGAATGGACATGCGGGGGGTGGGCTCTCCCCGGATATTGTGGCCGGAGGCCGGGTTCTCCTGCTGGCCGGTCATGGAGGTCCAGAAGTTCTCGAAGATGACCAGCACGCTATTCTGCCTGTTGTACACGGCATTGGCGATCGAGGTGGTAAGCCCGGAATGCCAGAAGGTGCCGTCCCCCATGAACGACACGACGGGCTTGTCCGAGAGCTTGGAGAGCGCCCCTGCGGAGGCCAGGCCGGTCCCCATGCCCGTGTAGGAACCGGTGATGGTGTCGAAGGGCGCCATGCTCCCCATGGCGTAGCAGCCCGTGTCCTGGGCGTAGTGCGGGCGCTCGTAGGTCTTCTGCATGATCTTGAGCGCCGAGAAGACCGGGCGCTCGGGGCACCCCGTGCAGAAGACCGGGTTTCGGGTACTCACCGGCAGGGCAAAGCTGCGCCGCGCCGTCTCGAGATGGCTGAGGAGATTCTGGATCCGCCCCTCGACGCGGGACTTCTGCCCGTTGGTGGCGTAGACGGTGCGGGTGAGGAACTTCCCGATCCCCTGGATGAGCACCGGCGGGGTATATTCGCCGGGCATGGGAAGCAGATCCTTGCCGTAGAGCCGGACGGAGAGCCGGCGCTCCTGGGCGATGGCACGGATCTCCTGCTCAAGGAGGTTGGGCATCCCTTCCTCCACGATCAGCACCTCGCGCTTGTCCTGGAGAAAGTCCACGACCTCCTGGGGCACGAGCGGGGCGATCACGTTGAGGCAGAGGACGTCGATCCAGGACTTGCCTGCCAGATCAGCCTCTCCCAGCGAGTGGAGCGCCCGGACCGTTGTGTTGAAGACCATCCCATGGGTCACGATGCCGATCCCGCGACCCTCCCCCAGGATCCTCTCGTTGAGGTGCTTCTTCACGATGTAATCCCGAGCCGCCGGGATCCGCTCGGCGAACTTCTCCCGCTCCTGGTCGAAGACATACGGCGGGATCGTCATCCGGTCCAGCTGGACCTCCGGCTTTCGCAGCGGATTCTTCATGCTGATGGGCGGCTCCTGGTTGTCCTCGCAGGCCATGGAGCCCTTCATATTGCCGGTGCGCGTCCGGAAGAGGTAGAAGACCGGCATGTGGGAGGCCTCCGAAAGCCGGAAACCCTCCCGGACCATCCGGGCCATGGTGGCGGGGTCGCCCTTCGGGTCGATGACGGCGCAGGTTGACTTCTGAGCGTACGGCAGCGTCTTCTCGGCCACGGTCGTGGAGTTGCAGCCGTAGTCCTCTCCCACGAGGATGAGCGCCCCGCCGTACACGCCCGACGCAGCCACATGGGCCAGGGCATCCGCGGCGACGTTGGAGCCGACCACCTTCCAGTTCACGGCGCCCCGCACCGGATAGTGCACCGACAGGGAAAGCAGCGCACCGGCCGACGCCTCGTTCCCCGATCCCTCGAAGTAGATCCCCATCGGCTCGAGCACGTCATGGTAGGCGTCGGCAATGGCATCGTAGAGGCTCGAGGTGGGAGCCCCGGGGTAGCCGCCGAGGTACGACACCCCGCTCTCGAGGAGCGCCTTCAGGACGACCAGCGACCCATCCCCGTGGAGCTCCGCCCCCTTGCCCAAGCGCAGCTGGGCCAGATCCTCCTTGGAGTAGTTCCGACCCATTGCGTTTGCGCTCCCTAGCCCGGATTATTCACGAGAATAATCCGGGCTCTACGTACATCGCATGGATTTCAACATGGTCTGTTCCGTTTTCCGATCTCCGCGATTTTCGGTGCCTGGCCCGAATGATGCACATAATTCGGGCTAGACCGATGTGTCCCCAAAAGTCAAAAGGGGCCGGATCGCCCCTTTTGGCTTCGCGCGACGGCTACCGAGCACCCTTACTGACACCCGCAACCACCCGGGCCGCAGCAGGCTCCCCCGCCCCCCTCGGACGCGACGGGTCTCGAGCTGCCTCGGATGCCAAAGAGCGACAGGGTTCGGCGCACCTCGGGACTCTGGCAGGACGGACACACCACCGCGGTCTGCCCGTAGACGAGCTTCTGGAACTCCGTGCCGCAGTCGGGACATTGATACTCGTAGATCGGCATCGTGCCTACTGGCCTCCCCGCTGGACGTAGCTCTTCACGAACTCTTCGGCGTTCTCCTCAAGGATTTCATCGATCTCGTCCAGCAGCTTGTCCAGGTCCTCCTTGATCTTTTTCCCTTTCCTGGCGACCTCGGGATTGGCACTGCCCCCTTCGCCTTCGGAGGGACCTTTGGGCCGTTCGACCTTTCGCTTCTGCTCCGCCATGGACAGCTCGCCTCCTGGCCCCCGAGGGGGCCGCTCCAGGGCTAGACCGTGGGCAGGACGATGCCCTGCTGGCCCTGGTACTTCCCCTGACGGTCGGCGTAGGAGACCGCGCAGGTTTCATCGGACTCGAAAAAGAGGACCTGGGCGATCCCCTCGTGGGCATAAATCTTTGCCGGGAGCGGGGTCGTGTTGGAGATCTCCAGGGTCACGAACCCCTCCCACTCGGGCTCAAAGGGAGTCACGTTGGTAATGATCCCACAGCGCGCATACGTGGAATTATGGACGATAATGTCATTCGCAATAAAATTGGCGGTCTCCGGAAGCGTCAGATCGTAAACCATCTCAAGCCCATCGGACCGGATCTCCTGAATAGTGTCCCATAGGATGTCCGAATCTGCCACATCGCCCAGTGTCTCGTCGCTCAACCGATAGGCCACGTCGTGAGCGAGCCGTCGCGGCACACTCTGATTTGGTTGGGTGCCGGAGATCCCCACCTGTCGCAGCGATAGCCCCCTCGAATGACAGGACTCCCTGAGTAAGGTCCAGGCCTCCGGCGGCAAGGTATCAAAATTAGATTTTTGCTGGGGTTCCAACCGGATCTTTTCGAGCGCCTGCTCGAGTCGCCGTTGCTTTTGGGAGCCAGGGACGAACCCAACGTTCTCCGCGAAACGGGCGATATGTTCTTTGCTGGTTACGCTCAGCACAAATGCGCCTCGACCTGATGCCGTCGAACGGGGTCTTAGATGGGAAACGATGCCGAACCGGAGGAGCAAGTGTTGTACCTCTCGGGCCAGCTGCTCGGAGGTGGTGGAGAATTCCAGGTGAATCCCTTCCCCACTGATCGAAATTCCCCCGTCTCCCGAAAATAGAGCTCTCAAAAAACGGGCGAGACGGGGTGGCCTGAGCTCAAAGACGATCGGCGGAATGAATTTTTGCGGGGATTTCACCGCCAGCCCGAGAGATTGCAGCCACGAATACAGTTTGTTCCGCTCCATGATACCGCCGCGATTTCCCCTGTTCGTGGCGTTGACCGAAAACATCCCCACAGGCTTGGGCACGCATCCAAACTGTTCAAGCGCCCTTGAAAAGTACTCCCGCAAGACCGGATCGCCGCTCGTGTACCGCGGAGAGGAACCGGGGGTCGCACACTGTCCGTCGGAGATCATCAGGCCCAAGAGGTCCAGCTCCCACCCCGGCAACGTGCGACTTCCAAAGAGCGAAATCCGTCTCGGGACCCCAATGCGGTCCCCGGGACGCAGGTTCTGTAAATCACGCCATCCGGTAAATGTCAGGAAAGGGTGATGAGGCGTGGCCCTCACGGCCCTTCCGGTGCGCGTGACAATCCTGTAAACCGGGAACACTCCCTGTGTGACGCCGTCCATGACATTTGCCCGGGCCACGGCATGATTCCTGAGGGTCGCCGTCGCTCCCTCCCGGGATACGAGATCGGAAATCGCCACCAGGCGTCCCGATGAAGCATCCAGAACCTGCGTGTCTCCAGCCACACACTTTCCGAGGCAAATGGTCATGACGTTGCGCGGGATCTTGAAGTACTCGACAGATCGCCCCAGCGCGAACGAGTTCGGCGGAATGATGCACACATCTCCCCTGAAGTCCACAAAAGAACGCGGATCAAAGCCCTTCGGATCGACGATGGTCGTGTTGATGTTTGTGAAGATCTTGAATTCGTCGGCGATCCGGATGTCGTAGCCGTAAGACGACACCCCGTAGGAGATCACGCCCTTTCGGACTTCGCGCTCCGCAAACGGCGCAATCATCCCCTTTTCGAGCGCCATCCGCTTGATCCACCGATCACTCTTGATCACGGATCGCCGGGCCTTGTCCCTTCACCTTGGGCCCCATGGTACCCCGCTCCCCGAGCACGAGTCAAGTCTGGGCGGCCCCGAACTCCTCGAGAACCTCCTCGAGACCGCGGGCGGGAAACCCAAAGGTCCGACAGATCGCGTCGGGAGCCGCAACGGAATCGCGTCGCAGCCGGGCGAGCTCACCGACTATCGCGATCGGATGGGACGGAAGGCCAGCGGCCCACCGAGAGAAAACCGGCGGGGGAACGGGCAGAAGGGCGCGGCGTCGCTTCGTCCAGGCCATCAGCCGCTCCAGAACTGCACGGAAGCTGAAGGCTTCGGGCCCGCAAAGGACGTAGCTCCGACCCGCGCTCGTGGGGTCCTCCAGGCACCGCAGCAGCGCCCTGACCGCGTCTCCCACCCAGAGCGGTTGAAGGCGAACCCGGCCGATGCCGGGAACGGGCAGGATCGAAGCGGATGCGATGCGCTCCAGGAGCGGGGTGAGGAACCGGTCCCCCGCGCCCATCAGCAGCGAAGACTTGAGGATGGTGAACCCGAGACCGCTTCGCCTGACCGTCTCCTGGGCGAGCCATTTGGAGTAGGCGTGAGGGGCGGATTTCTCGGGCGCGCTGCCGAGGAGAGAGAGAAGGAGGAACCGTTTGATCCCCACCTCGCAGGCCGCCTCGACGAGGTTGAACGTGCTGCCGTAGTTGACCCGGGTCACCCGGGCCGGATCGAATCCATCGGAGGCCCCCGCCAGGTGGACGACCGTGTCCACACCGGAGAAGAGATGGGTCAGGTTCAGGGGGGCCCCGAGGTCGCGTCTCACGACCTGGACCCCTTCGTCCGCGGGAAGGAATCGCGCGGTGGGACCCACTACGCACCGGAGCGAGGCACCCCGACTCCGTAACTCTCGTACCAGCGCCCGCCCGACAAACCCCGACGCGCCGGTGATCAGGATCGGCATGCGCGAATGTGAACGCTAGCTGGGATCCGAATACGGGATGGGAGAACAGGCCCGCATCGGGCCTAGGGTTCCAGGACCATCGGGCTCCGCTGCCCGGTACGCCCCCCACGCTTGGCGTAGCATTCACGGCAGTAGACGGGTTTGCCCGGAGTGGGCCGAAACGGCACCTGCGTATCCTTGCCGCACGCCGAACACACCGCGGCGAAGAGCGGGCGCTCTCCCGGTGCCGCCCCTTCGCCCTGGGTTCCCGACCGCCGCATCCCCCGGCAGTCCCTGCAACGCGAGGGCTGATGCTGAAATCCTTTCTCTGCGTAAAACGCCTGCTCGCCCGCCGAGAAGAGAAACTCCTTCCCACACTCCCTGCACGTCAGCACCTTATCCTGGAATTCCATCCGCGTCCTCTCCCTGAACAATCACGGGTTCCGCCTAGGTCGGGACCGATCGAGATGCTCGGTTCTCACCTCCTCCGACACGGAGCGCCCCATCCGTGACGACTTCCACAGGTGTTTGACCCGCGAGACGGCGCGAGGGACCCCGAAATGTCCACCGAAGGGAAAAGAAACCGTCAGACACGGACCGCAGGAGAGGCACGCCTGGCGCTGGAACTCATGAGCCCGAATACGGGAAAGTGGATAATCCTGTCTGGCAGAAAGGAAACTTTTCCTGAACCTTAGCAGAGCCACAAATACTCCGTCAAGGGCCTTCTTCAGGCAGGTTCCCAGACGGTCCCGACGGAATCCACCGCCAGCACCGCCGCCCGGCCAGGGATTCCCCATTCTCCGAGGGCGGACTCCATCGCCAGGGCCACACGGTCTGCCGCCCCGATGACCGCGGCGAGCAGTGACGGGCCGGCGCCGCTCAGCACACACCCAGCGGCGCCCGCTGACCGGGCGGCGGCAGCGACCCGTTCCATCCATGGAAAGAGATGACGCCGGTACGGCTGGTGTAAACGGTCCTCCATCGCCACGGCGAGGAGATCGGCGCGGCGATCTCTGAAGGCGGCCAGAAGCAGGGCGACGCGCTGCAGGTTGAACACCGCGTCCGCACGGGACACGGTCTGGGGCAGAACCGCCCGGGCTTGAGCCGTTGAGCCCTCCACATCGGGAATCAAGACCACCCAGTGGATCTCCGGCGGCACCGGAAGCGAGACGGCGACGACCCTTCCGTCGGTCCAACCCGACACGGTCAGCCCGCCCAGAAGCGCAGCCGCCGCGTTGTCCGGGTGCCCCTCGCCGCTGGCCGCCAAGTCGAGGAGCGTGGCACCGTCCAGCGGCCCCCCGAGGAGGGCGTTGGCGCCGACGATCCCGCCGAGCCAGGCCGCCGCACTCGACCCAAGCCCCCGCCCGGTCGGGATGCGATTGACGCAGACGATCTTGACGCCCGGAAACGGGCGCCGAACCCGCTCGTAGACCGCGCGGACGCCCCGAACCACGACGTTCCGCTCGTCCCGCTCGAGATGCTCCGCTCCCTCCCCCTCGATGGACACGGAGACGGTCCCATGTGGCTCCAGGACGACCTCATTGTAAAGCGCCAGGGCCAGACCGAGGACGTCGAACCCCGGCCCCAGGTTCGCCGAAGTGGCGGGCACGCGGACGCGAACCCGGCTCACGAGGTTCGAGCGCGCACCCACGCCTTTGGCGTGGGTACCCGGCCCGCCCTCCCCCGAATATCTACAGCCGCTTGAGCAGCCACTGGGGAGTGAGGCTGATCGCGTAGGAGTTGAGGATGACGAAGTAGTTG
>JACQWA010000245.1 GCA_016209425.1 Candidatus Rokuibacteriota bacterium | reverse complement strand
TGGACCTCTACTTCTTCAACGAGGCCCCCGACGGCACCGCGCCAAACCAGTGGGAGAAGTACGGCACGGGCACGGTCTCAGAAGACGGCACCCGGATCATCACGGACCTCAACCCCGCCACGGGCCGCCCCTACGGCATCCCCCGCTTCTGCTGCGGCGGCCGGGTCAACGTCCGGCTGTCGCTCTCGGACCAGGTGCGGACGCGTCACGCCCAGGGGGGGGAGCCCGTGGATCTCCCCACCGGTCGCTTCACGGTGAGGAAGACGGACCTGGTCCTCCCCGGGCGCCTCCCCCTCACGCTCGAGCGCTTCTACCGAAACGACTCCCCCCTGGGCGGCTCCGGCTGGAGCCTGGCGGCCCCCTACGAGCACCGGCTGTTCTCGTCCGCGTCGGGGCTCACCCTCGTCCTCGGGGACCAGAGCGCCTACCCCTTCACCGAGGCTGCGCCGGGCCGCTGGGAGAACCGAACGGAGCCCTTCCTCCGAGGGGCGGTCATCACCCACCTCCCCGGCCCGCAGACCTTCGAGCTCCGCCTCAAGGACGGCACCGTCCAGCGCTACGAAGCCCTGGCCGGGGCGAACAACGTCGCCGGCCTCGTGGCGCTCACCGACCGCACCGGCAACACCCTCACGATCACCCGCGAGGTGGTGGGGACCGCGCTCGGCCGGATCCTCCGCCTGACGGAGCCGGGCGGGCGGTCTCTGACCTTCAGCTACGGCGCCCCCGGCGGGCGGCTGAGCGCCGTGATGGACCCCCTGCTCCGCCAGGTGCGCTACAGCTACGATAACCAGGGGAGATTGGAGACCGTCACCGACCCCGCCGGTGGCGTCACCCGCTACACCTACGACTCAACTAACCGGATCCTGGCCATCACCGACCCCCGGGGGATCACGTACCTTCGGAATGAGTACGACGCCCAGGGCCGCGTGGTCCGCCAGACGCAGGCCGACGGCGGGGAGTGGACCTTCAGCTACCAGCTCGTGGGGAGCGCCGTCCTCGCCACGACGGTCACCGACCCGCGGGGGAACGCGACGACGTACCGGTTCAATGGGCAGGGGTTTACGGTGAGTCAGACCGACGCCCTGGGGCAGATGACGGGGTTCGACTACGAGCCGGGGTCGAACCTCTTGCGCTCGACGACGGATCCCCTGGGCCGCACGACCCGCTTCACCTCCGACGCCCAGGGCAACGTGATGACCATCACGGACCCGGCGGGAAACGTCCGCACCTTTACCTACGAGGCGACGTTCAACACGGTGACCTCGATCACCGACCCCCTCGGCAACGTCACCCGCTTCGAATACGATGGAGCCGGCAACCTCACTGCCATCGTCGATCCTTTGGGCGCGCGCACGACGATCGCGTACAACGGGTTTGGTCAGCCCGTGAGCACCATGGATCCCCTCGGGCACACGACGACCTTCGCCTACGACGCCCAGGGGAACCTTACCATCATCACCGATCCCCTCGGCAGCGCCACCCAACGCACCTATGACCTCGTCTCGCGCCTGATCACCCAGACGGACCCTCGGGGCCAGAGGACGACCGTCGTCCACGACGCCCTGAACCGGCTTCGTCAAATCACCGACGCCCTGAACGGCCTCACCCGGTTCGCCTACGATCCCAACGGGAACCTCCTTACCGTGACCGACGCCCGCGGCACCACGACGACCCACACCTACGATCTGATGGACCGCCTCGCTACTCGCACCGATCCGGTCGGTGCCGGGGAATTTTTCGAGTACGATGGGGGAGGGAACCTGACTTGGCACGCCGATAGAAAGGGGCAGGTGAGCACCTTTACCTACGACCCCCTGAACCGCCGGAGCGGCGCGGCCTACGCCGACGGCAGTACCACCAGCTTCACCTACGACGCCGCTGGCCGGCTCTTCGCCGCCACCGACTCCATCGGCGGGGCCATCCTCAACGCCTACGACGCCCTCGATCGCCTCACCGCCCAGGCCACCGGCCTCGGAACGATCACCTACCAGTACGACGCCTCGGGTCGCCGCACCCGCATGGACGCCCCCGGCCAATCTCCGGTCTTCTACGGCTACGACGCCGCCTCCCGCCTCCGAACCATCACCCAGGCTCCGCTGAATCCGGTCACGATCGACCACGACGCCCTCGGTCGCCGGACGCTTCTGGCCCTCCCCAACGCCGTGTCCACCGAATATCAATACGACGCCGCCTCCGGGCTGACCGCGCTGATCTACCGGAACGCCCTCGGTCCCCTGGGCGACCTCACCTACCAGTACGACGCTGCCGGTAATCGAACCCGCATCGGCGGCTCCTTCGCGCGCACCCTCCTCCCCAACCCCGTCGCCTCCGCGACCTACGATGCCGCCAACCGCCAGTTGGCTTTTGGCGACAAGTCGATGACCTACGACGCCAACGGCAACCTCACCTCGATCACCGACCCCGGCGGCACCACCACCTTCTCCTGGGACGCCCGCAACCGCCTGGTCGGGCTCAATGGCGCCGGCCTAGTCGGCTCGTTCGTTTACGATCCCCTCGGGCGCCGGGTCGCCAAGACGATCAACGGCCAGCTCATCCAATCCCTCCACGACGGCCTCGACATCATCCAGGAGCTTGACGTGTCAGGCACGAGCAACTACCTCCGGAGCCTCAACATCGACGAGCCGCTGGTCCGCAACGGTAGCGAATTCTATGTCGCCGATGTTCTGGGTTCCATTCTTACCCTGGCTGATCCTGCCGGCACCCTTCCCATCGGTTACACCTACGACCCCTTCGGCCGCACGACCTTCGCCGGGGCGGCTTTGCCCACCCCCTTCCAGTACACCGGGCGCGAAAACGACGGGACCGGTCTGTACCACTATCGGCTGCGGTATCTCCACCCGGCAATCGCTCGATTCATCTCGGAGGATCCGTTGGGCATCCTTGTGGGCACGAATTTCTACAGTTACGTGGACAACAACCCGCTCACCTATACAGACCCCCTTGGATTCCAGGCGCTTGAGAGGTTACGGAAGACTGTTGCTGACCTCAAAGAGTCACGCGCCGGACGAGCCGCCCGAGGGGGAGCATTTTTCGTGGTCTCGCATGCTGTCGATAGGGCGATCGAAGGGAGCCCTTGTGGCCCGGTGCGCGGCTTCCTTCATCTCGCTAGCGCCGCGCTGGCAAGCCAGGGCGCCGTTGAATTTGCCCTCGTTAGCTTCGCCTCGTTTGGGATTACGGTGTTCGTGCCGGACGTTACTTTCCTTGGAAGAGCGGGTGCGTTTGTCGTTGGAGTTGGTTTTGGGACACTGGCAGTTGAGGCAACGGTTGCCGGGTCCCGGTCGATAGGGCAGGGAGTCCGCGAACTTCTTGGGCAGTGTAAGCGATGAAGGTTTGGCTCATCTTAAGCCAATTCATCACCTTGGGTGGATGGCTGTACGCCCGGCTATTCCTTCCTCCAATCGAAGGATTTATGGTGGGGAATTACTTCGTGGTCGCTCAGCTCATGGTCTTCGCAGGGCTCATGGGCGCCCGCGCTCTCCAGCTAAACGTCCTCCTCCCCCTCTGTTTCATAGCCCTGCCTTTCATCTACAACGTGCTGCGCTACTATCCCGAATATAGGAAATATGAAGCGACTCCGCGGGCTAGCCGACCGGGCACAGTCTCGATCGCGCCGCGGTCGATCCAACGGGCCGTTGATGTGGCCGCGGTTATAGGAGCAGTCGCCCTACTAGTCTTTACGTTCTTGCAAGGCGAGATCGCGGTTTCACGTTGGCTGTACCTCGCATTCTTGCCGGGGGCTGGAGCTTTGGGTGGTCTCGCAGGAGAGGTTCTTGATTGGCGGCGAAGACGGAAGAACCCGTAAACCGACCACACGATACCGGAGCCCCGCCCTGCTACTCCTCACACCGCTGGCCTGGGGCCATCATCCCCGGGGAGACGGCGACGGGCAAGGAAACCGCTCGACCGAGCTAGAGAACCCGGCTTATGATGCTCGAGGGGCAAGGATGAAGCTGGCGATTATCTGCCGCCCATTTGTTTTCCATGGCGGGCTTGAGACCGCAACGGCGGGCCTGATCGCGGAACTGGTGCGCCAGGGGCGTGAGGTTCACCTCTTTTCCACGGCCGGTCAGCAGGCGATCCCCGGCGTCAGGCTGCATCGTCTCCCCGTGATCGACACCCCCTCGCTCGCGCGCGTGGTTTCCTTCGCCCTGGCTGCTAAGATGGCGGTTTCCCGTGAGAGCTTTGACGTCATTCAGAGCCACGAACGGACCCTGCTCCAGGATGTGTATCGGGCAGGGGAGGGGTGTCACCAGGCCTACCTCGAGGTCAAGGCCAGACGGCTCGGGCCACTGGCACGCGCCGCCCTCCGGACTAACCCCTACCACCGAACCCTTCTCGCCCTTGAGCGCAGGATCTTTTCCGGGCGTCGCACGAGGGGGATCGTCGCCATTTCCCGCCTGAGCAAGGCCGAGATCCATCGCCTGTATGGGCTTCCGGATTCACGGGTGAGGGTGGTCTACAACGGGGTGGACCAGTTGCGCTTCCACCCGGCGAACCGCGAGCGCTACCGCTCCGAGACCCGCGACAGCCTTGGAATTCCGCCCACCGCCTGGGTCGTGTTGTTTGTGGGCTCGGGATTTGACCGAAAAGGGCTCGGTCCCCTCCTCCAGGGATTCGCACTCACGATGGACCGGGAGAGCCGGCTCGTGGTGGTCGGCAAAGGGGATCCGAAGCCCTATCACGCCCTGGCCAGCCGGCTGGGAGTCAATGAGCGCGTCTGTTGGGTCGGACCCCATCCAGAAGTCGAACGGTTTTACGCCGCCGCTGATGCCGTGGCGCTCCCGGCTTTCTACGAGCCGTTCGGCAACGTCCACCTGGAGGCCCTGGCCTCGGGAGTTCCCCTGCTGGCCTCGTCGCGGGCCGGGGGGTCGGAGGTGGTGAGCCATGGGGAAAACGGCTGGATCCTCGACGACCCCGAGGATTCGGGCGCGATTCGGGAGGGTCTGGAGGCGTTGCGCGAGGCCGGGGCGGGCTGGCGCGACGTGGCCCGGGCTGCTTCGCTCCCCTTCACCTACGAGGCCCAGGCGCGCTTCCTGCTCGAGCTGTACCGGTCGCTGCCCCCCCGCTGACTCGCATCGTTCAAGAACGCCGCGGAAATGGGATTTTGCATTGAACAATTGAGCCGTTCGGATTACACTGCCCCACGATGCCAGGCGATCCGGCAGTCTTCATTGACCGCGACGGGACGCTGAATGAGGAGGCGGGGTACATCAACCACCCCCGGCGTCTTCGTCTCCTTCCCCGGAGCGCTGAAGCCATCCGCCGCCTTAACCGATCCGGCCTCAAGGCCGTCATGGTGACGAACCAGAGCGGTGTGGCGCGCGGGTACTTCAGCGAGGAGGTCCTCCACGCCGTGAACGAGGCGCTGGTGAGCCAGCTCAAGGCGGAGGGCGCCTCCCTCGACGGGCTGTACGTCTGCGTGCATCACCCCACGGTGGGGGAGCCCCCATACCGGGCCGTCTGTGATTGCCGGAAGCCCGAGCCGGGCCTCCTCAGGCGGGCCGCGAGCGACCTCGGGCTGGACCTGTCGCGCTCCTGGATGATCGGCGACAAGATGTCGGACGTTGTGACGGCCCGGCGCGCGGGCTCGCGGGCGATCCTGGTGCTCACCGGCTACGGGCTCGGGGAGTGGGAATATCGGCGCTCGGGATGGCCGACCGACCCTGATCATGTGGCCGAGGACCTTCTGGAGGCGGTGGAGTGGATCCTGGCCCGGAGGGGTCAGTGATGTTCTCTCCCGATCGCCTGCGCGCTGCGGTCGATGCGTTCAGGGGGAAGACGATCCTGGTGGTCGGCGATCTCATCGCCGACGAGTACATCTACGGCAAGCCATCGCGCATCTCGCGCGAAGCTCCGGTCCTCATCCTGCGCTTTTCCTCCCGCGAGGTGAGGCTTGGCGGAGCCGGCAACGCGTCCCACAACATCCATACGCTCGGCGCCCGCGTCGTCCCGGTGGGGGTGCTCGGCAGCGACCCGGCGGGCGACGAAGTGCTCACGCTCTGCCGGTCGGTGGGAATTTCCAGCGAGGGAATTGTCCGGACCGGCGAGCGCCCCACCGCGGTGAAGACCCGGATCATGGCGGGTGGGTACCAGTCCACCCGCCAGCAGGTGGTGCGGGTGGATCGCGAGCCGCCGCCGGGTCTGGACCCCGAGACCGAGCAGATCTTGATCGAGCGTGTCGGCGCTTTTGGACCGGCGGCGGACGCCGTCCTCTTCTCCGACTACGGCTACGGCCTCCTGACCCCGGGGCTCGTGGAGCAGGTGATGGCGGGAGTGCGGGGACGCGGCGGGCTCGTGACGGCCGACAGCCGCTACGACCTGCTTCGGTTCCGCGGCGTCACGGCGGCGACGCCCAACGAGCCCGAGCTTGAGGAGATGGTGGGCGGCCCCCTGGACGACGAGCCCGCGGTGGAGAAGGCCGGCCGCCAGCTGCTGGAGCGCTTGGACTGCCGCTATCTGCTCGTGACCCGGGGGAGCCGCGGAATGGCGCTGTTCGAGCGGGAAGGGCCTGCGACCTTCCTCCCGATCCACGGCAGCAACGAGATCGCGGATGTCACCGGGGCCGGGGACACGGTGATCAGCACCTTCACGCTCGCCCTGGCGGGAGGCAGCCCTCCCATCGAAGCGGCGTGGCTCGCCAACGTGGCGGGAGGGGTCGTTGTCATGAAACGCGGGACCGCGCCGATCGGCAGGGCCGAGCTCCTTCACGCCCTCGGAAGCGATGGCACGCCGCGTGAGCCTTGAGGAGGCGGCGGCGGTCGCCGCGCGGCTCAAGGCTGAGGGAAAACGTCTCGTCCTCGCCAACGGCTGCTTCGATCTCCTCCACGTCGGCCACGTGCGGTACCTGGAGGAGGCGCGCCGGCTCGGCGACGCGCTGCTCGTGGCCGTGAACTCCGATGCCTCGGTGCGGCGGCTGAAGGGGCCCGGCCGGCCGATCGTCGCCGAGGCTGAGCGCGTCGAGATTCTCTCGGCCCTGCGCTCGGTGGATTACGTGCTGGTGTTCGCCGACGATACGGTGGACGGCCTCATCTCCCGCCTGCGCCCCGCGGTGCACGCCAAGGGGACCGACTACACGGAGCAGAGCGTCCCGGAGCGCCAGTCCGTGCTCTCCCACGGGGGGCGCGTGGCCATCGCCGGGGATCCGAAGCGGCACTCCACTCGGGAGCTGATCGAAACCATCGTGAGGACGTTCGGGAAGGCAGGATGAAGATCGCGATTGTGAAGCTTTCCTCCCTGGGCGACGTGGTCCATGCGCTGCCGGTGGCCCACGCCCTCCGCCGCTATTTCCCGCGGGCGCACCTCACGTGGATCGTGGAGGCACGGGAATTCGCGATCCTCAAGAATCATCCCGACCTGGACAGCGTGGTGCCGGTCGACACCCGGCTCTGGCGGCGTCTCGTCTGGCGCCCGGCGGGGGCGCGGGAGGTCGCGGGGAAGCTCTCGCGCCTGACCGAGCGCATTCGCCGCGCGCGCGTTGACGTGGCCATTGACCTTCAGGGGCTCATCAAGAGCGGGCTGCTCACGGCGTACACCGGGGCCCCGGTTCGAATCGGCTTCGCCCGCGCCTTTTGTCGGGAACCGCTCAACGTCCTCTTCACGACCGAGCGGGTGACGCCGCCGCCTCATGCGGTCCACATTGTCGAGCAGTACCTGTCGCTCCTGGAACCGCTCGGCGTGACGGGAGCCCGACCGGTTTTTGACCTCCCCTCGGATCCCGAGGCGGACCGCCGCATCGACGAGTTCCTGGCCGAGCAGGGCGTGAAGCCGCAGGATCGGCTCGTCGCGCTGAACCCCGGAGCCGGCCGTCGGGCGAAGCGCTGGCCCGTGGATCACTTCGGGAGGCTGGCCGAGCGGTTGGCCGTGGAGGCCGGGGCCCGGGTTCTTCTTCTCTGGGGACCCGACGAGGAGGCCATGGCGCGGGCCATCGCAGCCAACGTCACCGCCCGGGCTCTCGTGGCGCCGTCCACGACGCTTCCCGAGCTCCGCGCCCTGCTCGGTCGCTGCGCGCTGATGGTGGGGAGCGATACCGGGCCGCTCCACCTGGCGGCGGCTCTCGGCACGCCCTGCCTGGGCCTCTACGGCCCCACCCGCGCCGAGCGCAACGGGCCTTACGGGGCGCGTTGCCGCGGCCTGCAGAGCCCGAATGGAACGATGGGGGCGATCTCCTCCGACGAGGTCTTCAGGGCGGCGGTGGAGCTCCTGGAATGACGCTGTCCGTGGTGGTCATTACCTGGAACGAAGAGGAACGGCTCCGCCCGTGCCTGGAGAGCGCGGCGTGGGCCGATGAGATCGTCATCGTCGACGCCGAATCCACCGACAAAACGGTCCAGGTGGCGCGGGAGTTCACGGACCGGATCTGGGTCCGGCCCTGGCCGGGGTTCGCGGCCCAGAAGAACTTTGCCCTGGAGCAGGCGGCGGGGGAGTGGCTGCTCTCGCTTGACGCCGATGAACAGGTCACGCCGGAACTGAAGCGAGAGATCGAGGGGGTGATCGCCCGCAGCGGTCCTGCCGACGGGTATGCGATCCCCCGGAAGAACTTCTTCTGGGGGGCGTGGGCCAGACACGGCGGGCTGTATCCGGATTACCAGCTTCGCCTCTTCCGGCGCGGAAAGGGGCGGTTCGTGGCGCGCGCCGTCCACGAGTCCGTGGCGGTCCAGGGGCCGGTGGGGCGGCTCGAGGCCCCGCTGCTGCACCGCTCATACCGGAGCCTCGAGGAATTCATCGAGCGGTCAAACCGGTACTCGACGCTGGCGGCCCAGGAGTGGATCCGAAGCGGGGGGACCGTCGGATGGGCCGACCTCGTCGTCCGTCCCCTCGCCAGATTTCTCGCGATGTACGTCCTGCGCGGCGGCTTTCTCGATGGCCGGCGGGGGTTGCTCCTGGCCGGGCTCTACGCCCACTACGTCTTCCTCAGGACGGCGAAGGTCTTGGAGATGAGCCATGCGCGATAGGGTGCTCTCGGGCATGCGCCCCACGGGCAAGGTCCATCTGGGGAACTACCTCGGAGCCCTCGACAACTGGGTGAAGCTCCAGGAGGAGTATGACTGCTTCTACTTCGTCGCCAACTGGCACGCGCTGACGGATGACTATTCACATGCGGCCGAGATCCCGGAGAACACGGTCGAGATGATGGCCGATTGGCTCGCGGTCGGCCTCAGCCCCGAGCGCTCAACGCTCTTCGTGCAGTCCCTGGTCCCCGAGCACGCCGAACTGCACCTGCTTTTCTCGATGGTTGTCCCGGTTGCCTGGCTCGAGCGGGTGCCGACCTACAAGGAGCAGATCGACCAGCTGGGGCTTCAATCCCCCTCCTACGGGCTCCTGGGCTACCCGCTCCTGCAGGCCGCCGACATCCTCATCTACAAGCCGCGGTACGTCCCGGTGGGGGCGGACCAGCTCCCGCACATCGAGCTGACCCGTGAGGTCGCCCGCCGGTTCAACAACGCCTTCGGCCCCGTTTTCCCCGAGCCCGATGCGAAGCTCACCGAGATTCCCAAGGTGCCCGGCACCGATGGGCGGAAGATGTCCAAGAGCTACGGCAATGCAATCTACCTCTCGGACCCGCCGGAGGTGCTCATCCCCAAGATCAAAACCATGATAACCGATCCTGCCCGCAAGCGGCGAAGCGATCCCGGAAACCCCGAAATCTGCCCGGTCTTCGACCTGCACAAGATCTTCACCCCTGAGGGCCCTCGCGAGGGGTGCGCCGTGGGGTGCCGAACTGCCGGCATCGGTTGCCTGGATTGCAAGGATGTGCTTCTGGAACACCTCCGGCCGCCCCTTGGAGCGATCAGGGAGCGCCGACAGAAATTCATCGAAAAGCCTCAAGAAATCATTGAGATTCTCAACGAGGGCTCAAAGAAAGCTCGAATGGTTGCTCGGGCCACCTTGGAGGAGGTCCGGCGGGCCGTGGGGTTAGAGCTATGAAGGGCGTGACGGAAGGCGAGGGGCTCACCGTCCGCGTTGAGGCGTTCGAGGGGCCGCTGGACCTCCTGCTGCACCTCTGCCGGACCAACGAGCTTGACCTCTCGCGGCTGCCAATCCGCACGATCACCGATCAGTACCTGGCCCACCTGGAGTCCATCCAGTTCCAGGATCTGGAAACGGCCGGGGCCTTCATGGTCCTGGCGGCTTCCCTGATTTACCTGAAGTCCAAACTGTTGTTGCCCCCCGGCGAGGAGGCGGATGAAGCGCTGGATGAGGAGGGAGAGCTGCTCCGTGAGCAGCTGGAGGAGCGCCTGCGCGAGTACGCGCGAGTCAAGGCCCTCGGCCTCTGGCTTGCCGACCGCGAGGCCGAGCAGGCGCTCCTCTTCGGCCGCTCGTGGAGTGAGCTGCCGTCGGCGGAAGAGATCCCGCTGGAGGACCTGAGCGTTCACCTCCTGGAACGGGCCTTTCGCCGATTGCTGGAGGAGACCGAAGGCCGGGCTCCGCGGGAGGTGGAACCCAACCCGCTCTCCGTCCTCGAACGTATGGGGGAGATTCTCTCCCTCCTCCGCCACACCTGGTCGCTGCTCTTCTCCTCCCTGGTCGGGAGCGAACGCGTCCGGTCTGAGCTGGTCGTGACCCTCCTGGCCCTCCTCGAGCTGCTGAGGCTCGGCCACGCCCGGGCCCGCCAGGGGGAGCTGTTCGGGGAAATCGTGATTGAGCGGAACAATCCGGAGGTGGGCAATGCCCCAACCAATTGACGTCGTCGAGGCCCTGCTTTTTGCTTCGGACACCCCGGTGGAGGTCGAGCGGATCCGGGAAGTGCTCGATCTCGGGAGCGAAGCCGACGGGCGCGCCCTGATCCTGAATCTGAAGGCGCGCTACGAGGGGGAAGATCGGGGCCTTCAAATCGTCGAGGTGGGTGGCGGCTTCCGGATGGTGACCCGTCCGGAGGTCGCTCCGTGGCTCGTCCGCCTGGCCAAGAGCCGGACGCGGAGCCGGCTCTCGCGTTCCGCCCTCGAAACCCTCGCGATCGTGGGGTACCGCCAGCCCGTCTCGCGTCCGGAGATCGACATGCTTCGCGGGGTGAATTCTGAGGCGGTGCTGGAGAGCCTCCTGGATCGCCGGCTGATCAGGATAGCGGGTCGCAAGGACGCCCCGGGTCGTCCGTTCCTCTACGAGACCACGCGTGAGTTCCTGGTGGCCTTCGGCCTCCGCGACCTGAGCGAGCTGCCCCGGGTGGCAGGAGACCTCCCGAGCCCTGCGGCGCCGCCGAGCGGAGCATCCCCCGAGGCTCTTCCCGTCCTTGGCGAAACGTCTCAGCAAAATCCTGGCCGAAGCGGGGCTGGCGTCACGCCGGGGGAGTGAGCGGCTCATTGCCGAAGGGCGCGTGGCCGTCGACGGCCAGACGGTCACGGCCCAAGGCACCACGGCCGACCCGGCGCGTGACCGGATCACAGTTGACGGCCGACCCCTTCCGGCCCCGGAGCCCAAACGCTACCTCCTCCTGAACAAGCCGCGCGGCTACCTGACCAGCCGGAGCGATCCTCGGGGCCGACCGGTCGTGCTCGACCTGGTGCGGGAGGAGCGGGCTCGGCTGTTTCCCGTGGGACGGTTGGATTTCGACGCCGAGGGGCTTCTGCTCCTGACCAACGACGGTGACGTGGCTCAGCGCCTTCTCCACCCCCGCTTCGGGATCGTGCGCGTGTATGAGGTGGCGGTGGTGGGCCACGTGGGTGCAGCGGACCTGCCGCTGTGGGAGCGGGGAGTGACACTCCCGGATGGTCGGGCGATGCCTGCCGAGGTTCGGCTCCTGCGCCGCACTCCCGGCACGACCTGGCTCCGGCTGGCCTTCACGGAGGGACGCTACCGCGAGGTCAAGCGCTTCTGTGAGGCGCTCGGTCACCGGGTGGTGCGCCTGCGCCGGATCCGGTTCGGCCCCCTCCAACTCGGCCGGCTTCCTTCCGGCGCCACCCGCCTGCTGACGTCCGCCGAACTCGCCCGGTTGCGCGCCCTCTGACGGCACTTGCGCCCTCCGGGGGGATCGACTATACTACGTCGGATTCGCGGAAAGCCGGTGGGTGTCAGGAGCCCTTATGGACCTGGACGAGTTTCGTTCCAGGATCAATGCCCTCGACGAACAGATCCTCAAACTCCTCAACCAGCGCGCAGATGCCGCCCTCCGGATCGGAGAGCTCAAGCGGCGTCAGGCCCTGCCGTACTTTGTCCCGGAGCGGGAAGCGGAGATTATCAATCGCCTGCTCAGCCTGAACCCCGGTCCCCTCCCCGCCGAGGGGGTCAAGGCGATCTGGCGTGAGATCCTCTCGGCGTCCCTCGCGCTCGAGCGTCCGCTGCCCGTTGTCTACCTGGGACCTCCGGCCACGTTTACGCATCAGGCCGCCGTCTTGCGCTTCGGCTCCTCTGCGACCCTCGCCCCCGTTCGGGGCATCGCCGAGGTCTTCGACGAGGTGGAGCACGGGCGCGCCGAGTTCGGGGTCGCTCCGGTGGAGAACTCCACGGAGGGCTCTGTCAATGTCACCCTGGACCGCCTCATCGACTCGGACCTCTTGATCGCCGGCGAGCTCTTGCTGGATATCTCCCACCACCTCCTGGGCCAGGCCCAGGACCTGGGCGCGGTCAGGACGGTCTGCTCGCACCCCCAGGCATTGGCCCAGTGCCGGCAGTGGCTGTCGACACACCTACCCGGGGTGAGGCTGGAGGAGGTCTCGTCCACGGCCGCCGCCGCGGACCGCGCGGCCGACGACCCGACGGTGGCGGCGGTGGCCAGTGAGCTGGCGGCCCGGCTCTACACCCTGCCCGTGCTGCGGAGCCGGATCGAGGATCACCCCTTCAATTCCACCCGGTTTCTGGTGCTGGGGCGGCGGGCCATGCCGCCCACCGGGAAGGACAAGACCTCGATCCTCTGCTCCCTCAAGCACGAGGTGGGGGCGCTGTCAAGGTTTCTTGAACCGTTTGCCCGACACGGGCTGAATCTGACGAAAATCGAGTCGCGGCCGACCAAGCGGCGCCCCTGGGAGTATGTCTTCTTCGTGGACTTCGAGGGGCACCTGGACAGCCCGCCGGTACAGGCGGCGCTCAGCGAGGTCCGGGAACGCTGCCTGTTCCTGAAGCTCCTCGGCTCGTATTCGACCGCGTAAGGAGCCATTCATGCAAACGCCCTGGGAATCGCTCGCCAACGAACACATCCTCGGGATCGCCCCGTACGAACCCGGGAAACCCATCGAGGAACTGGAGCGGGAGCTGGGGATCCACGACGCCATCAAACTCGCCTCGAACGAGAACCCGCTGCCGCCCTCGGATCGCGTTCAGAAGGCCATCGTAGCGGCCCTGACGCATCTGAACCGCTATCCGGACGGCAGCGGCTTCTACCTGCGCCGCGCCGTCGCCAAGCGTCACGGCGTGACGCCGGAGCAGATCGTCCTCGGCAATGGCTCCAACGAGCTGATCGAGTTGATCGTCCGCGCCTTCCTCCGTCCCGGCGAAGAGGCGGTGATCCCGCACCCCTCCTTTGTCGTCTACCCGATGATCGTCCAGGCGGCAGGGGGCATCCGGGTGGTGGTCACGCTGAGGGATTACCGCCTCGATCTCGAGGCGATGGCACGCGCGATCACGCCGCTGACGAAGCTGGTCTTCATCGCGAACCCCAACAACCCGACGGCCACCATCGTGACGGCGGCCGAGGTCGAGCAGTTCATGGCGCGGATTCCACCGACGGTCATCGTGGTCTTCGACGAGGCCTACATCGAGTTCGCCCAGGGGCCGGATTTTCCGGACTCGCTGGCCTACATGCGGCAAGAGCGCAAGGTCTTCGTGCTCCGGACGTTCTCCAAGGCCTCGAGCCTCGCGGGCGTTCGCGCAGGCTACGGGGTCGCCGCGCCGGATGCCGTGGCGCTCGTGCACCGGATCCGCCAGCCGTTCAACGTCAACTCCCTGGCCCAGGTGGCGGCCCTCGCCGCGCTGGAGGACGACGCCCACATTCTGGAGTGCGTCCGCATGATCGAGGCCGGTCGCCACTACCTCTACGACGAGTTCGGCTCGCTGGGACTCAAGTACGTGCCGTCCCGGGCCAACTTCATCCTCGTCGACGTGGGGCGCAGTGCCAGCGATATCTATCAGTGGCTGCTGCGCGAGGGTGTCATTGTCCGGCCCATGACCAGCTTCGGCATGGAGACCGCGCTCCGGATCACGGTCGGCACCCCGGAGGAGAACCGCCGGTTGATCAAGGCCATGCGGAAATG
This sequence comes from Candidatus Rokuibacteriota bacterium, assembly GCA_016209425.1. Classification (GTDB taxonomy): domain Bacteria; phylum Methylomirabilota; class Methylomirabilia; order Rokubacteriales; family CSP1-6; genus JACQWA01. The sequence continues at coordinate 10,167 of JACQWA010000245.1, read as the reverse complement.
CCTCGAGGAGGCACGGCACGCGTGATTGACCGGCTCGCCGTGGTGGGGCTCGGGCTCCTGGGAGGTTCCGTCGCCAAGGCGGCGCGGGAACGGGGACTGGCGCGTGAGGTGGTGGCCGTGGGCCGCCGCATGGAATCGCTGACGGCGGCCCTTTCGGACGGCGTCGTCGATCGCGCCACCACCGACCTGCCCGATGGCGTGGCCGCCGCGGACTTCGTCGTCCTCGCCACCCCCGTGGCCACCATCGAGGCGCTGCTTCCGACCGTGTGGCAAGCAGCGGCCGACCGCGCCGTTATCACCGACGTGGGGAGCACCAAGGGCGTGATCACCCGCTGCGCCGAGAGGCTCGCCGGGGACCGACCCCTGACCTTTGTCGGCAGCCACCCCATGGCGGGCTCAGAACTGAGCGGGTATCCGGCCGCGCGGGCGGATCTCTTCACCGCGGCCCTGGTGGTCGTAACGCCCACGGACGGAACCGACCCCCTGGCGCTCAAGCGCGTGAGCGAGTTTTGGGAGGCGCTGGGCTGCCGCGTCATCGCGATGGATCCGGATGACCACGATCGGGCCGTGGCAGCGGTGAGCCATCTCCCTCACCTGGCCGCGTATGCGCTGGTGGATGCCGTCGCGCGGCTCAACCGTTCTTTCTTCGGCGTGGCGGCGCGCGGCTTCAAAGAGACGACGCGGATCGCTGCTTCGGATGCCCGCGTGTGGCGCGAGATCTTCCTCTCCAACCGTGCGGCGCTCAACGAGGCGCTGGCGGTCTTCAGGTCGTCGCTCGGTGATCTCGAGAGGCTGGTGGGCGAGGAGAGCGGGCCGGCGCTGGAGCGGAAGCTGGACCAAATCAGGGAGCTGCGGAGCCGCCTCGGATGAGGGTTCGCGTCAGGCACGCGGTCCGAGGGCTCGCGGGAACGATCGAGGTCCCCGGGGACAAGTCGATCTCGCACCGCGCCGCCCTTCTCGGCGCGCTGGCGACCGGCCCGACCGAGATCGCCGGCTTTCTGGAGAGCGAGGACTGCCTGAACACGCTCCGCGCGCTCCAGACATTGGGCGTCGAAGTGACGCGGAAGGGCCCCGGTCAGTATCGGATCGGGGGTGTGGGGCTCGGAGGGCTCCAGGAACCCGACGATGTCCTGGACTGCGGCAACTCGGGCACCACCGCTCGGCTTCTCCTCGGAGTCCTGGCCGGCCAGCCGTTCGGGAGCGTGCTGACGGGCGACGAGTCGCTGCGGCGCCGTCCGATGGGGCGGGTGGCTGAGCCTCTCCGGCAGATGGGTGCGACCGTCGTCGGCAGAAGCGAGGGGAGTCGCCTCCCCCTCGCGATCCGCGGCGCGCGGCCGTTGAAGGGATTATGCTACCGCTCCCCGGTGCCCTCGGCCCAGGTGAAATCCGCGATCCTGTTGGCGGGCCTTTATGCCGCCGGGCCGGTCAGCGTGGAGGAGCCGGCTCCGTCACGGGACCACACCGAGCGAATGCTGGAGGGATTCGGCGGGCGGATCGCCGTGGACGGCTCAACCGTGACGCTCACCCCCGGCGGGGGGCTGACGGGGCGCCCGATCTCCGTGCCCGGCGATCTCTCCTCGGCGTCGTTTTTCCTCGTGGCGGGGGCCATCGTCCCGGCGAGCCGCGTGACCGTCCGGGGAGTCGGCGTCAATCCGACGCGCACGGGCTTGCTCGACGGTCTTCGGGAGATGGAAGCGGATCTGGGGCTCTGCGGGAAGCGGGACGGGGAGGAGCCGATCGCCGACCTCACCGTGAGCGCGTCGTCGCTTCGCGGGACGCGGGTCGGCGGGGCCCTGATCCCTCGACTCATCGATGAGCTTCCCATCCTGGCCGTGGCCGGCGCCGTGGGCGAGGGCGTGATGGAAGTGACCGGCGCCCGCGAGCTTCGAGTGAAAGAATCCGACCGGATTTTTACGCTGGCCTGCGAGCTCGGGAAACTGGGGGCGCGAATCGAGGCGCGGGAGGATGGGTTCCTTATCCGGGGTGGCGTTCCAATGATCGGGACCCGGGTCGAGAGCCACGGCGACCACCGGATGGCCATGGCGCTGATCATTGCGGGGCTCGTGGCCCAAGGGGAGACGGTGGTGGAAGACACCGATTGCATCGCCACCTCGTATCCCGAGTTCGTGGCCACCCTCAACTCCCTTGCGCCCGAACCGTGTGCTTACCCGGAGGGGGGCTAGTGCCCCCCTTCCGGACCTCCCCCCGAAGGGTTGCGCCGGCAGAGCCAGCGCTCGAAGGGCGGCGCGGTATGACGGGGCTGGAGCGAGCGAAGAGGCGGGCCCCGGTCGTGACGATTGACGGCCCTGCCGGGGCGGGGAAGAGCACGGCGGCGCGCGAGCTGGCGCGGCGGCTCGGCTACCGCCTGATCGACACGGGCGCGATCTACCGGGCGGTCGCCTGGCGCCTCCGCGAGGCGGGGGTGAATCCCGAAGAGGAGCAGGCGGTTCGGCGCGTCCTGGACGAAACGACGATAGACCTCAGGGACGGGGTCGTGCTGCTGAACGGCCGGGACGTGACCGGCGAGATCCGGTCTCCCGAGATCGGGGCGCTCACCTCGCGGGTCTCGACGCTGGCCGCCGTGAGGGAGAAATTCACCCCCATTCAGCGCCGACTCGCGGCGGGGGGAGGCGTGGTGCTCGAGGGGCGCGACACCGGGAGCATTGTCTGCCCGGACGCCGAGGTGAAGTTTTACCTGGACGCCTCTGTGGAGGTGCGGGTGATCCGCCGTCAGCGGGAGCTGGAGGGACAGGGGATACCGGCCGATCCGGATTCGGTGCGCTCGGAAATTCTTCGGCGTGACCGGCAGGATATGGCGCGCGCCCTGGCCCCCCTGGTAATCCCCGCCGGAGCGACGGTGATTGACTCGACGGGACGGTCGGTGGAAGAGGTCGTCCGGCTCATGCTCGAGGAAGTGGCGCGGCACGGGTGCTCTACGCGGTCGTGAGAGGGTTCGTCGCGGCGTTGGGCCGCCTCCTGTTCCGGCTCGAGGTGCGGGGGGTGGAGCACGTGCCGATGTCCGGGTCTGTGATGATCGTGGCGAACCACTCGAGCGTGCTGGATCCGCCGATCGTCGGGGCGGTGGCGCCTCGGCCGCTGCATTTCATGGCGAAGGCGGAGTTGTTTTCAATCCCGCTGCTCGGGCGGTTGATCCGCGCCCTGAACGCCCGGCCTGTGCGCCGGGGCGGCTCCGACCCCCGGGCCCTCCGCGAGGCGCTCAGAATCCTGGAGGGGCGGGAGGCGCTCCTGATCTTTCCAGAGGGGACCCGGGGCCCCGAGGGGGTCCTCAGGGAGGGCAAGGCCGGGGCCGGGATGCTGGCCCTTCTGAGCGGGGCGGCTGTGGTCCCCGCCTATGTCGAGGGGACGGGGTGGGCGCTCCCGCGCGGTCGGGCCCTGCCACGGCCGGCGAAGGTCCGTGTGAGCTTCGGGCCGCCGCTCTCCTTCGGCAAGGTGGAAGGACGGCATCGAAAGGAACGGTACCTGCACGCGAGCGGTGAGATGATGGCAGCCATCGCCCGGGTGAAGCGGGCCTCCGAGCAAGGGGTGAGGGGGGCGGCGGTCGGGCAGGCAAAACACCGGGCGGCTGACGCCGACAGGCGCGCCCGCGCGAAATAGATAGGTTGGAACGCCTAAAAAGGGAGGGAACGGTTCGAATGGAAATGGAAAAGGAAGAGAAGAAGGTTAACACCCTCGCCGGGCGCCAGGCCGAGGCCCGCGACGAAGGGGGGGCTCGAAGGGAGGGGGCAACGGAAGAGCCCCAGGAGCGCATGGAGGACTGGTTCCGGGAAGAGGTTTCGGATTTTGAGGAAGGCGAGGTTGTTCGAGGACGGATCGTCCAGGTGCGCGGGGGCGAGGTGCTCGTGGATGTGGGATATAAAAGCGAGGGCACCATCGCCCTGGAGGAGTTCCAGCGCTCGGGTACCATCCCCAAGGTGGGCGACGAGATCGAGGTGTATCTGGAAGCCAAGGAGGACAACGAAGGCCTCATCGTCCTCTCCAAGGATCGCGCGGATAAGATCAAGGTGTGGGACACCGTGTCGCACGCGTACGAGAAGGGAACCCCGGTGGAGGGCAGGGTCGTGGAGGTCGTCAAGGGTGGGCTCGCGGTAGACGTGGGCGTCAGGGCGTTCCTGCCGGGCTCCCAGGTGGATCTCCGCCCGGTCAAGAACCTGTCCGCGCTGGTGGGGCAAACGATCCGGGCGAAGGTCATCAAGCTGAACCGTCGCCGTGGGAACGTGGTCCTCTCGCGCCGGTCCATGCTGGAGGAAGAGCGGGAAGATCGCCGGCGCCACACGCTGTCGGTCCTCCACGAGGGAATGAGCCTTACCGGCACGGTGAAGAACATTACCGATTACGGGGCTTTCGTCGACTTGGGCGGGATCGACGGGCTGCTCCATGTCACCGACATGTCCTGGGGGCGCATCGGCCACCCATCGGAGATTTTCCAGGTGGGAGATCAGATTGAGGTGGTCGTCCTGCACTTCGACAGGGAAACCAGCCGGGTGTCGCTGGGATATAAGCAGAAGAGCTTGGACCCGTGGGAGAGCGTCGACGCCAGGTTCCCTGTCGGCTCGAAGGTGTCGGGCCGCGTCGTGAGCCTCACCAATTATGGCGCCTTCGTCGAGCTGGAGCCGGGCGTCGAGGGATTGGTTCACGTCTCAGAAATGTCGTGGACCCGGCGGGTGAGGCACCCCTCCAAGCTCGTCAACGTCGGCGATCAGGTCGAGGTCATGGTGCTCGACGTGAACAAGGCGACGAAGCGCATCTCGCTCGGCATGAAGCAGGTGGAGCCGGACCCCTGGGCCACGATCGAGGAGCGCTACACGCCCGGAATGCGCGTGCAGGGGAAGGTGCGGAACCTCACGGACTTCGGGGCGTTCGTGGAGCTGGAGCCCGGGGTGGACGGGCTCCTCCACATCTCGGACATGTCCTGGACCCGGAACATCGGCCATCCGTCCGAGCTTTTGAAAAAGGGACAGCCCATCGAAACGCTGATTCTCAACGTCGACCGTGAGGCCAAGCGCATCTCCCTGGGCCTCAAGCAGATCCAGCCTGACCCCTGGGAACTGGTGGCCGAGCGCTACCCCGTAGGCTCCCGGGTGACCGGGAAGATCGTCCGCCTCACGGACTTCGGGGCGTTCGTGGAGCTGGAGCCGGGGGTGGACGGGCTCCTCCATATTTCCCAGATGTCGGATCGGCCGATTAACCGCCCGGAGGATATCGTCAACGTGGGGGATGAGCTGACGCTCATGGTCATTCGCGTGGACCCGAGCGAGCGGAGGATTGGCCTCAGCCTCAAGGAACTGGCTGCGGCGATCGAGCGCGAGGCGGTGAAGGAGTACAAGGGGAGACAACGCAGGCGCCACCGGGGCGGCGACGAGAGCTACGACGACGAGGAGGAAGAGTAGGCCGCATGACCTCACGGACCCGGACCATCATCATCGCGCTCGGGGTCACGGTGGGAGTCATCGCCGTCTTTTTTCTGACCGTGTGGGCACTGATGTCGGTTCTGGAAGGGAGCGGGCTGCCCGGGGGGCAGAAGGTCGCGGTGGTGGAGGTCGAGGGGATCATCCTGGAGTCCGAGGCCCTGGTCCGGGAGCTGAACGAGCATCGGGAAAATCCTTCGGTCCGTGCGGTGGTGATCCGGGTGAATAGCCCCGGGGGGGTCGTGGCGCCGACCCAGGAGATCTACTCGGCCATCGAGCGTGTGCGAAAGAGCGGGAAGCCCGTGGTGGCCTCGCTGGGCTCCGTGGCGGCCTCGGGCGGCTACTACGTGGCGACGGCTGCGGAACGCATCTACGCCAGCCCCGGAACCCTGACCGGGTCCATCGGGGTCGTCATGCAGATGGCCAACCTGGAGGGGTTGCTGAAGAAGGTGGGCGTGGACTACGTGGTGGTGAAGTCGGGCCAGTACAAGGACATCGGGAACTTTGCGCGGACGATGACCGCCGAGGAGCGTCGGATCCTCCAGGCGCTGCTGGACGACGTCTACGAGCAGTTCGTTGACGCCGTGGCCAGGGGACGGAAGCTGGACCGGGCCGCAGTCGCCGGCTTCGCGGACGGCAGGATTGTCTCGGGCCAGCAGGCGATGCAGCTCCGGATGGTGGATGCCCTGGGCGGACTCGATGACGCCATCGAAGACGCGGCGAAACGGGCAGGGCTTCCGCCCAAACCCAGGTTGATCCTCCCCCGGCGCCGCTTCTCGCTCTTCGATCTCCTGAGAAACGAGCTGGGCCTCTTCCGAGCCGCCCCGCTGGTTCCGGGGTTTCCCGTCCTCAAGACTCCCCTCTACCTCATGGAGTAGGCAGCCTGTCGGTTACCCCGCCTGGCGCCGTCGCCGGCGCAGCTCCTTATGGATCCTGATGTCCCCCAGCCGCATCACGAAGGCAACCACCGCGGCGGCCGCCGCAAGGGCCAGGAGGGCTCCCACCGTGAGGGTGTCGGCAAGGGTGGTCACACCCTGGACTGCCAGATAGCTGGTGATGACAGCCGAGACCAGCATGACGGCCAGCATGGCGCCGCGGTAGAGCCAGCGTTCCACAAGAAGCCGCTCCAGCGCCTCGTCGTCCTTTCCCAGCCAGTCCGCGTCTTTCATTCACGTGACCGGGGCTGGCTCCCTGAGCCTGCTCCCCGCCTTCGGGACCGGCCGCCCGCCCCTGCGGGAACATCGCGCTGTGGGAATTCCCGTGTCCCGTCCCCTGTTTTCCCGTCGGGGGGCTCAGCCACGCGTCCCGTCTTCGCGAGGTCTTTGCGCTTCTTGCGCTCGTGGTTCAGAGGGTATAGTATGCTCACCGGCCGAGTCAATGGGACTCAGGGAGGGGAAGTGCATGGCGGCTGGTTCCCTGGACCGACCGGTTCGCATCGAAGTCGTCACCTACGTCCCCACCAACTACCAGCACTGAAAGCACTGCGAGGTAACCTGGCAGTTGGCCGGGGTCGGACGCAAGATACACCGAGAGCAGCTCGACAGCGGACTCCCGAAGGAGCTGGCCGCCGAGTTTCACGCCCTCTCCGAGTGGGCCCAGGGGCTGCCCCACCGGTACGGGTCGCGCGTCACGGTGAGGCTTGTGGACGCCGCCTCCATCGAAGGATTCTTCAAGTCCCTGTTCCGCCGCCTCCACCGGTACCCCGCGTTCGTCGTCGAGGGCACGAAATACGTGGGGAGCGACTTCTCCAAGGTGGATCGGTTGATCGCAGAAAGCCTGGCTGCACAGCGAGCCGGTGGATGACTCGGGGAGCCGTCTCGAAAGATGCCTGGAATCGGGGTGGCGAGGTCTGTGAGGGGAGACCAATGGTTGCTGATTCCCTGGAACGATCGGTTCGCGTCGAAGTCATTACGCACGTCCTGACCGACTATCAGCATTGAAGGCGCTGCGAGATAACCTGGCAGGTCGCCGGGCTGGGCCAAAAGGTGCACCAGGAGCAGATCCAAAGCGCCCTCCCGGATGACTTGGCCGAGGAATGGCACGCCCTCTCCGAGTGGGTTCTGGGGCTGGCTCACCGGTACGGGTCGCGCGTCACGGTGAGGCTCGTGGACGTTGCCTCGATGGAAGGATTCTTCAAGTCCCTGTTCCGGCGCCTCCACCGGTACCCGGCATTCGTCGTCGAGGGCACGAAATACGTGGGGAGCGACTTCTCCAAGGTGGATGCCCTGATCTCAGAATGCCTGACAGCCCAGCGCGTGGGTTCATGACCCGGGTAGGACTCTCGCAACGACTGGAAAGGAGGGTAAGGAGCTCGATCGTGTGTCAGGATCGGGTGGTGAAAGGCTGCCACACCTAGCGGAAGGAGGAGGCAGAATGAATACCCTTCTGGCCGTGATCATCGGAGCCTTGACGGTGTACCTCGCCTACACCCTCTACGCCCGCCGAATCGACCGCAACGTGATCCAGTCCGACCCCAAACGGGCGACTCCTGCCACGCTCTACATGGATGGCGTGGACTTTATGCCCACCAACCGCAACATCCTCTTCGGCTACCATTTCAAGTCCATCGCCGCAGCGGGACCCATCGTAGGTGCCATCGTCGCCGCGACCCTCTGGGGGTGGCTCCCGGCCATTATCTGGCTCGTGTTGGGGGTCTCCTTCATCGGCTGGGCGAGCGACTATAGCGCCATCGTCCTCTCGGTGCGGAACGAGGGGAATAGCCTCTCGGCCGTCGCCCACCGGCTGGTCTCGCCGCGCACCCGGACGGTGCTGTTCCTGTTCATCTTTTTCTACCTGTTGCTGGTGGCCGGGGCCTTCGTCGGCATTATGGCCACGGTCCTGGAATCCCAGCCACGGACCCAGTTCGGGATCATCCTGCTGGTCGCCATGGGACTGCTTCTGGGCCAGATGCTCTACCGCTGGCGCACGGGTCTGGTGGGCGCCACGATCCTGACCGTGGGGATCACGCTCCTGGCGATCCTGGCCGGTCCCTTGACGGAGGGGATTTTCAAGGGGCTCAACGCGGCCCTCAACGGAATGACGGGCGGCGCGCCCATCGTCACGTACTTCGATCCGACGCTGGCCGGCTTCAAGGGGGCTGAGGCGAAGATCATGCCGAGCCTCCTCTTCTGGGCCATCGCGATCTGCGTCTTCTGCTACGCCGGCTCGGTGCTTCCCATCTGGCGGATGGCTCAGCCGGTCGTCTACGTCGGTTTCTGGATCACCGCGATGGCCATGGTGCTCGGCTTGGGGGGCGCGGCGCTGGCGACGTTCGTCAAGCCTGAGGTCGCCCAGTTCCAGATCCCGGCCTTCAAGGGATGGAATCCGCAGATGGGCCCGGCGGGGATCATGCCGCTCTGGCCCATGCTCTTTGTGACCATCGCCTGCGGCGCCATCTCGGGCTGGCACGCCCTCTTCGGCGCTGTGGGTACGGCCCGCCAGATTGAGAATGAAGCTGACATGCTTCCCGTCGGCGGGGGCTCCATGTTCACCGAGTTCCTCCTCGGCCTCCTGGCCCTCCTGGCCGTCTCGGTCGGCGCCAAGGGCGCCCCGGTGGGCGCCTTCGCCAACGGGCTCGGGGGGTTCATCAGCGTGTGGGGCGTTCCGCTCCAGTATGCCGTGTCGCTCGCGTTTGCCGCGTTCATCGTGATCGTGCTGGTGGTCACCCAGCTCCTCTTCCGGGTCATGCGGGTGACGCTGACCGAGTGGCTGGGGGAGGTGATCCCGCCGCTTCGCAACCAGCATGTGGCGTCGTTCATCTCGATCGCCCTGGCTATCCTGCTGGTGCTGACCGGGACCTGGATCTACCTCTGGCAGCTCTTCGGCGGCGCCAACCAGCTCATGGCCGCGCTGTCGCTCCTGCTGGTGACGGTCTGGCTCGCCTCCGTGGGGAAGAACTGGCTCTATGCAGGGATTCCGATGATCTTCATGTACATCACCACGGTGGCCGCCATTCTCGTGACCGCGTACAATATTTACTTCAACGTGTACCAGCCCAACCTGGCGGCCGGGCGCACGCTTCCCGTGGTCGGCTCCGGGCTCATGGTCCTGGTGGCGATTCTGCTGGTGGTGGCGGCGGCGTTCATCGGGATCGACGGCTGGCGTGCGTTCATGAGGTACCTGCGGCGGCCCGCGCCCGCCCCGAAGGCGGCGCCCGCCAGGGGGTAGGTGTCACGGGCACGCGTCATTCAGCCGAGCCGTGAGCGCGCCGGGGGAGGGGAACCTCCCCCGGCGCTGTTCGACGCACGGTCCTGGCATTGGGGATCATGCCGCTTCGGGGATTCACGGGTCGCCTTGCCGGTGGGTGGGAGGCGGTCAAGCAGTTCATGTACGGGCTGACGGGGCACGAGTTTGCCCGCCATGCCCTCGAGATGCGGCACGAGATGGAGGCCGTCTTCATGGTTGTCACGCTCGGCGATCTGATCGGGGTTCCGATCCTGCCCCCCATCTACTCGCTGCGGCTGCTGCCGTACGTGGTGCCGGAGATCGCCACATGGAAGCGCAACATGGCGCGCCGGAAGGAATTCTGGGAGAGGGAAGAGTATGATATGCATGGCGTCTGATCCGAGATAAGGAGACCCGGATGGCAGCGGAGAAGAAGCCGAAGAGGGGCGGGATCATCAGCGTGTTCAAGGACATCGTGTACGGGATGTCCTCCCACGAGATGACCCGCTACGCGGTCCGGTCGCGGGCCAGCATGGAGCACCTGTTCATCCTCATCACCATGGGCGACCTCCTGGGG
>JACQWA010000027.1 GCA_016209425.1 Candidatus Rokuibacteriota bacterium | reverse complement strand
GGTGTCCCGTTGTACGTTCTGATCCTGGCATTCACCGTGGCCGTCAACGTCCTGCTCTATGCCGCCGTCGGTGCGTTGGTCGGTGTCCTGGTCGGGTTTGCCTGGCGCCGGTAAACGTAAACGAGCCTCATCTTGCAAACGGCCGGACAACAGTGCTAGCGTGGGGCGGTGACTCGGGGGAACGATGCCAACCGCTGAGCTGATGTCCAAACGCTACGCCGCCGCCGATGGGGCCGAAGCCATCGAGCTGTTGTTCGAGAAGGGGTGGACTGACGGGCTGCCGGTGGTGCCGCCGACGGCGGAGCGGATCTGGGCGATGCTGGAGGCTGCGGGCCTGGACCCCGCGGCTGAGCTGACGTTCATCAAGGATCGCCAGGTGTCGGTGACGGCCGAGAAGGTGGCGATCAACGCCGTCATGGCCGGTTGCCGACCGGAGTACATGCCGGTGGTCGTGGCCGCCGTCGAGGCGATCGGCGATCCCCGCTGGGGGTATCATGGCCCGGCGACGTCGACGGGCGGCGCTGCCGTCCTCACGATCGTCAACGGCTCCATCGCCCGGGAGCTCGGCATCAACGCGGGGGACAACCTCTTCGGCCCCGGCTGGCGGGCGAATGCGACCATCGGGCGCGCGGTGCGATTGGTGATGCGGAACGTCATTGGGACGTTGCCCGGGAGCCTCGACCGCAGCACCCTGGGTCATCCGGGCAAGTACACCTACGTGATCGCCGAGAACGAGGCGGATAGCCCGTGGCCGCCGCTCCACGTGGAGCGCGGGTTTGGTCCCGAGCAGAGCGTGGTCACCGTCCTGGCCGCGGAGGCGCCGCACCAGTTCTATAACCAGCTCTCGAACAGCGCGGAGGGCATCCTGAGGACCCTCTGCGACGACATGAGGATCTCGGGGAACGTGGTCGGCCAGCCGCAGTACGTGGTGGTGATCGCGGGCGAGCACATGCAGACCATTGCCCGGGACGGCTGGTCCAAAGGGGACATCCGAACGTTCGTGTTCGACCACACGCAGAACACCATCGCGCACCTGAAGCGTACCCACCGCCTGCCGGGAGAGGTGACCCCCGCCGACGAGACCACGCTGCGCCCGCTCGTGGCGGGGCCGGAGGATATTCTCGTCGTCGCGGCCGGGGGCCGGGCGGGGGCTTTCTCCGCCTACATCCCCGGCTGGGGGGGGAAGCGGACGTCGGAAGCTGTGAGCCGGGACGTCAAGAGGAGGGTCCCATGAAGATGCTGGAGGTCTTCGATCCGACGACCGAGGCGAAGGAGCAGGCGATCGCCTTCGTTTCCAGGCCGTCATCGCTCCAGGGCAAGTGGATCGGTCTCGTGGAGAACACCAAGTTCAACTCCGATCGGCTTCTCCAGAAGATCGGCAAGATCCTCGAAGAGGAGTACGGCGCCGCCGGCTCCGTCATGTGGCGGAAGCGCAACGCCAGCGTCCCCGCCCACGCCGAGATTCTCGACGAGGCCCGGCACCGCGTTGACGTGGTGGTGGCCGGGATCGGGGACTGAGGGTCCTGCTCGTCGGGCAGTGTGCTCGACGGAATTCTTTTCGAGAAGCAGGGGGTTCCCGCCGCCGCCGTCGTCACCGATCTGTTTGAGCCGACAGGCCGCGCCATGGCCGAAACGTGGGGCGTTCCCCGCTACCGGTTTCTGGTCATGCCGCACCCCATCGCGAACCTCACCGAGGCCGAGCTGGACCAACGCGCCCGGGAGATCGCCCCGGAGGTGGTGAAGCTACTCCTTCACGGCCAGGCGTAGGGTCGGCGCGACCCCCGAGCGCATCTCCCTGGAGAATCTGCGCGCGGGCGTCCGCTCCTCCGGCGAGGTGCTTCACGCCGTCGCCGCGGCTTGAGCCGCCGACAGCAGGTCTGCGGAGGCGGTCAGGCCAGGGGGGGGCGCTTGTCGGCCCAGGGCGCCGCGGCCTCGAACGCGGCGGCGGCCCGCAGCACGGCGGCTTCCTGCCGCCGCCGCCCCACGATCTGAAGTCCCACCGGGAGCTCGTTCTTCGTAAATCCGCAGGGCACCGAGATGGCGGGGAGCCCGGTCAGCGTGATTCCATACGTGAGGAAGAACCACTGGGTGTAGTTGGCGAGCGGCTTGCCTTTGATCTCCGTCGGGTAGGGGTGCTCGACCGGGAAAGGCGGCACGGCCACCGTCGGCAGGATCAGGAGGTCGTACCTCTCCATGAAGGCCCTCACCCGGTGCCAGAGAACCGTGCGAAGCTTTTCGCCGCAGGCGATGGCGTGAGGCGTGAGCGTGAGGCCCTGCTCGATGTTCCAGACCAGCCCCTTCTGCATCTGGTCTTTCCAGCGGGGGAGCTTGTCGGCGTGGAGCGCCACCATGGACAGGCCGCGCGTGGCCAGCACGATCTCGTTGACCTCGCCGAAGGGGGGGCAGGCGGTCTCCACCTTCGCGCCCAGCGCCCGGAAGACGTTGGTCGCGCCCGCGGCGACGCGCGCCACCTCGTCATCCACGGGGATGAGCCCGTTGAGATCCGGCGTCCACGCCACGCGCCACCCCTTCACCGATGGAGCCTTGACCGCTTTAAGAAACTCGCGGGTGTCAACATCGTAAGAGAGAGGCGCGCGGTCATCCGGGCCGGCGATGGCCGAGAGCATCAGCGCCGTGTCCGCCACCGTCCGGGCCATGGGCCCGGTCACGCTGAGGGAGTCCCAGGCGAGTTCCCTCGGGTAGTACGGGATGAGCCCCGGGGTCGTACGAAAGCCCACGACGCCGCAGAAGGCGGCGGGGGTTCTGAGTGAGCCGCCCAGGTCCGAACCCTGGGCAATCGGACCCATCCCGGTCGCGAGAGCGACGGCGCCGCCGCCGCTCGAGCCGCCGCACGTGAGCGCCGGGTTCCACGGGTTCCGCGTGGCCCCGAACACCGCGTTGAAGGTGTTGCCACCGGCCCCGAACTCGGGCGTATTGGTCTTCCCCACCACGATGGCCCCGGCGGCTTTGAGGCGCTGGACGATGAGAGCGTCGTCGTCCGGGACATGGTGCTCGAAGATCCTGGAGCCCCACGTGGTGCGAATGCCTTTGGTCGGGGTCAGGTCCTTGATCGAAACCGGCACGCCGTGGAGCGGACGGAGGCGCGCGCCCTTCCTGAGCGCGGAGGTCGCGGCCCTGGCAGCTCGGAGCGCAGACTCCCGGGCCACGGTGACATAGGCGTTGAGCTGGGGGTTGACGGCGTCGATACGCGCGAGGACCGCCTCCATCACCTCAAGCGGCGAGACCTTGCGAGCGCGAAACAGCCGAGCCAACTCGGTCGCGGGGGTGAAGCAGAGGGTGGTCGGATCCATGCCTACGCCTCCTTGTTTCGTCGAAGGGGGGCGCTGCCCCCCTTCGAGGCTGCCCCCCGGAAGGATTGCGCGGGCCAAGCCCGCGCTCGAAGAGGTCATGAGGGCAGCACCCTCCGTGGATCCAGGGCGTCCCGCAGCCCGTCCCCGACGTAGTTGATAGAGAGGACCGTAAGGAAGATGGCGGTACCGGGGAAGATGGCCCAGTGGGGCGCATGATCGAGGGTGTCCTTGGCATCGAAGAGGATCCGGCCCCATGTGGGAATGTCGGGCGGAAAGCCGAGGCCGAGGAACGACAAGGTCGATTCGGCAATAATCGCCGCGGCGACGTCGAGGGACGCGGCCACAATCACCGGCCCGAACGCATTGGGGAGGATGTGCCGAACGATCTGTCGCCGGGCTGGAGCCCCGAGGCCTCTTGCCGCCTGGACGAAGTCCTGCTCCCGAAGGCTCAGGAACTGCGCGCGGACGAGGCGAGCAACCCGCATCCATCGCAGACCGCCGATGACGGCAACGATGAGAAAGAAGATCCCGGCCTCCGGGCCGAAGGCCCGCCGGACGAAGTCGCGAAACAGATAGATGATCAGCAGCAGGAGGGGAAGCTGGGGCAGCGAGAGGCAGAGGTCCGTGATCCGCATGAGCAGGTGGTCGACGAATCCGCCCGCGTAGCCCGCGGTCGCGCCAATCAGCACGCCCAGCGTGAGCGCGATCAGCATGGCGACGAGGCCGACGGCCAGCGAGATCCGGCCGCCATACAGTATTCTCGCGAGCAGGTCCTGACCCAGGTCGTCGGTGCCGAGCGGGTGCGCCAGGGTCGGGCCCCTGAGCTTGGCCTTGAAGTCGATCTCATTCATGGGCGTCCGATAGATGAGGGGGCCGACGACGAGGACCGCCGCGAGCGTGGCGAGGACCACGCCACCGAATAACGCCAGCCTGTGACGCCGGAAGCGCCGCCACGCCTCGGACGCGAGCGAGGTGACCCGTGGCTCGACCACGGCTCGACGCTCAGGCGTAAGAAATGCGAGGATCGAGCCAGCCATAGATGACGTCCGCGATCAGGTTGAAGGCGACCACGAGGACGGAATAGACGAACGTAATCGCGAGAACCACGGGGGTGTCGCTCGCCAGGATCGCCGCGATCAACAGGGAGCCGATGCCGGGAACGCGGAAGATCTGCTCGGTGACGACCGCGCCCGCGAAGATCGTGGGACACTGAAGGGCCACGACCGTGACGACCGGGATCAACGCATTGCGCACGACGTGCTTGCCGATGGTGCGTGCTTCCGAAAGCCCCTTCGCGCGTGCCGTGTTGACGTAGTCCAGACGGATCACCTCGAGCACTGACGTCCGCACGAACCGCGTGAGGGTGGCGCCCTCAAAGAGTCCGAGCACGGCGACGGGCATGATCGCCTGCCTGGCGTGCTCCGCGAGCCACCGCCACCCGGTGGCGTCGATGTCGGCGCGATAGATGAACGGCAGCCAGTCCAGCCAGATGCTGAACACGAGGATGAAGAGCAGGCCGGTGAAGAACGTCGGCAGAGAAAACCCGATGAACGCGAGGGTGGTGGCGATCTGATCGAAGATCGAGTAGGGGCGGACGGCCGAGAGGATGCCGATGGGGAGCGCCAGCGCGAGGGCCAGCAGGTACGCGGAACCGAGCACGAACAGGCTGACCGGCAGCCGCTGGAGGATCAGTTGATCGACGTTCATGCGGCTCTGGAAGGAGAACCCCCAGTCCCCCCGGGCGAGGGCCGTCAGCCAGCGCACGTAACGGACGGGGAGGGGGTCGTCGAGACCGAACTGAGCGCGCAGGCGCTGGGCGACTTCGGGCGGCACGTTGGCGTTGGTGGCGAGTTCTTCGAACGGATCGCCCGGCGCGAGCGCGAGGACCGAGAAGAGGACGATGCTGATCCCCACGAGGACGGGGATCGAGATCAGGACCCGGCGGAGGACATACTTAGGCATTGCGGGGTCGGCGGCGGGCCCCGCCCGCCGCCGACGAAGGCACTAGGCTTCCCGGTGCCAGTACGCGATGTGCCAGAGGTCCGAGTCCCAACCGGAAAGTTCCATGCCGCCCAGCTTCAGGTTGACGGCGGCGGGGCGGTTTCGCCAGTTCTCGGGGATGACGACCACGTTGTTGACGACGAGGTCATTCATCTGAATGAACTGGGCGGCGCGCTTGAGGGGATCGAACTCCACCTCCGCCGCGTTCCAGAGCTTGTCGTACTCCTCGTTCCGCCAGCGCGTGGGGTTTCGGCCGGCCCACTTGTTGGCTTTCTGCGCGACCTCCGTGGAGAGGAACTGGTTCATGAACCACTGGGGGTCGGGGGACGTCATCGTCGTGTTGTACATCTGGAGATCAGCGTAGAAATGCGAGTAGGTGTCGGCGTTGGCGGGGTCCGACGAGAAGAAGACGGACGCGGTCACCGACTTCAGCTCGACCTCGATGCCCCCCTTCGCGCAGGCCTGCTTCACGATTGCCTGGTTCTTTTGCCGCAACGAGTTCGTCGATGTCTGGAAGAGGAGCTTGATCCGCTTGCCGTCCTTCGTGAGCCTCACGCCGTCAGGTCCGCGCCTGTAGCCGGCTTCGTCGAGGAGCCGGTTCGCCTTGTCCACGATGAACTCCCACTTCGTGTTCCTCGAGCGGAAGCGCGCCGGCGCGTTGAGGAAGTTGCCGGTCGCCTGCCCCGTGGGCCCGTACAGCTCTTCGGCAACGGTCGCGCGGTCCACGAGCAGCGCCAGGGCCTGGCGGAACTTGAGGTCGTGAAAGATCGGATGCTTGGTCTTGACGCTCGCGCGCTCGCCGTCGACTTCCGTCCACGGGTCGGTCTGGTTGAGCTGAACGTGTTCGATGTTCCCGGTGGTCGTGTTGAGCACCTTCCCCTTGCCGCCCTGCTCGAGCCGCCTAAGGACGTCCCACTCGACCTGCATGTTCCAGGCGAAGTCGAACTCGCCGGTCTGGAGCACGGCGCGGGCGGCCGACGTGGTATCGCCTCCCCCCTTCAGTTCGATGACGTCGAAGAACGGCCGGTTCGGCACGTGGTAGTTCGGATTGATCTCGTACCGGGCCGAGTCGCCGGGCTTGAAGTCCACGAGCTTGTACGGGCCCGTCCCGATGGGCTTCAAGTTTTGGGGAGCGTTGCGCGAGTTGGCGCCTTTGTACGCGCTGAAGAGGTGCCTGGGCAGGATGTAGCCGCGCACCCCGAAGAACGCGTCGTACCAGAATGCGCGCGGCTCTTTGAACACGGCCTTCACGGTGTGGTCGTCGACCCGGTCGATGCGCTCGATATCACGGTACGCAGTGACCGTCACCGCGGCGGTCGCGGGATCTGCCGCGTATTCCCACGTGAAGATGACGTCGTCGGCGGTGAAGGGCTTGCCGTCGTGCCACCGAGCGTCCTTCTTGAGCCGCCACGTGACGGTTTTCCCATCGCGGGAAAGGCCGCCGTTCTGGTGCGTGGGGATCTCGGCCGCCAGGATGGGCACGAAGTTGCCGTCGGGATCGAAAGCCGCCAGCGGCTCGTACACGGGCCGCGACGCGTCCTGGTCCTTTGTCCCCGTCGCGAAGTGCCCGTTGAGGAGCGTCGGGGCCTGCCACCAGAGAAGCCGGAGCCTGCCGCCGCCACCGCGCCGGGTGGGGGTAAAGCCCACCGGTTTTGGCTGGGCCCGGGCCACCCCGGCGGAGACCAGCATCTGGGTTGCCATCGGGGCGGTGAGCCCGAGCCCCATCATGGCCTCGATGAAATGGCGGCGGCTGAGCGTCCCGTTTTTCACCCGGCGGATCCATTCCCGTACTTCGTGCTCGTCCATGGCGGGGCCTCCTTGGAGTCGGGGGCTCTCGAGAGAGACAGCGTATGCGCTTCTTATAAGTGAGCGGGCCAGTGGGTGTCAAGCCGGTCGGTGGAGGTCAGAGGGCCTGGAGCACCGCCTCCGGCACCTCCCGGGTGGTCGAGCTCCCTCCGAGGTCCCGCGTTTTCGCCCTTCCCCCCGCCAGAACCGTGCTGACCGCTCGCTCGATCCGGTCTGCGGCCTTCACGGGACGTGATGGCCGCAGGCGCATATGGGGTCATCGGCGAAGATCGTCACCGGCATGGCGCCTTGCCCTCAACCGTCTATGATATGCTGGCAACTGCCTGCTGGGAATAGATATTCCCGTCCGATTGTTGTCCGAGATGAGCGCACGTGGGAAGCCAGTCGCGGATGCGGGAGTTTGAAGATCAGGCCCTGGTCCATCTGGACCGGGTCTTTCACCTGGCGCTCCGCCTCACCCGCAACCGGACGGAGGCGGAGGATCTTGTTCAGGAGACGTACCTCAGGGCCTTCAGGCATTTCGATCAGTTCGATCCAGGCACCAACTGCCGTGCCTGGCTCTTTGCGATCCTTCGCAACGCCTTCCTGAATCAGGTGAAGCGGCAGGGGCGGGAAGTGCCGGGGTTGGACGAGCGGGAGCTGGAGCGAGCTGAGGCCGAGCTGGCGGACGTGAACGGGACGATCGAGAGCCCGGAGGAGGAATTGCTGAAGCGGGTGGTGGACGCCGACCTGGTCGCGGCGCTGGATCAGCTGCCGCTCATCTTTCGCGAGGTGGTCGTGCTGGCGGATGTGGAGGAGTGTTCCTACAAGGAGATCGCCAGGATCTGCGGGCTGCCGATGGGCACGGTGATGTCCCGCCTGTCCCGCGGGCGGCGGCTCCTTCGAAGGGGGCTCGAGATTCTCACGCGCGAGCGGCGGCGACTTGGGACCGCGCGATGACGTGCCAGGAGCTCCGTGCCTGCCTGGGTGCCCATCTGGACGGCGAGCTGGATCTTGAACGCTCGCTGGCGGCGGATGAGCACCTGGCGTTCTGCATGGCCTGCCAGTGGGCCTACGCCAAGGAGCGAGAGCTGCGCGCGCTCCTCCGAACCCGCTTGCCTCGGGAGCCGGCGCCCGCCGCGCTCCGGGAGAGAATCCGCTCGGCCTTGAGGCGGGCCGATCGGAGGGAGCGCGAGGGTGTGCTCCGCCGGTCGCTCCCCTGGGCTGTCCCCGTGGCCGCCCTGCTGCTGCTCGCGGTGGGGATCGGCCTCTGGGAGCGGAGCGCTCCCCCGCCGGTGGTGCGTGAGCTGGTGGCCAAGCATCTGATGTACTCGCGCCTTGAGGCCCCGGCGGAAATCGCGAGCGCGAGCCAGGAGGCGGTGGCGGGCTGGTTCAAGCGGCGGGTGCGCTTTGATGTGGCGGTGCCCGATTTCAGCCCATCCGGGATCCGCCTGGTGGGCGGCCGGCTCTCGGATCTCTCCGATCGCCAGGTGGCGTATCTGCTCTACGAGAAAGGGCGGAACCTTGTCTCGCTCTTCGCGCTCCCCAGCCGAGGGTTCGCGCTTCCCGGACGCGGGTGGGTCCGTGCCGGCGATGGGCGATTCTCTGTCACCGAGGTGAAGGGCGTTGAGGTGGTGATCTGGACGCAGGGCGAGCTGGCCTACGCGCTCGTGTCCTCGCTGGACCGAGAAGCGCTCCTCGAATGCGCCGAGACCGTCTGGCGGCTCGTCGTCTCCAGGAAGCCGCCTGGCGCCTGACGTTCCCCTCACGTATACTACCGTCATGCGCATCCTTTCCGGCGCGCTCCTCTACGCCCTTTTCCTGGTTCTCGCACCCCCTGAAGCGTCGGCCCAGGATCCATACAAGGCCCTCGATCTGATCAGGCCGAACCGCGTTCAGGCAGCGAAGGACTTTAGCGTTCCGACCCCCGACGGCAAGACGCTCCGGCTCGCGGACTACAACGGCAAGGTCGTGTTCCTGAACTTCTGGGCCACGTGGTGCCCGCCCTGTCGGGAGGAGATGCCGGCCATGGATGGCCTGTACCGGCGTTACAAGGACAAGGGGTTCGTCGTGATGGCCGTGTCGGAGGATGCCGAAGGCGCGCCCGTCGTGATCCCGTTCGTCAAGGAGCACAAGCTCACTTTCCCCATCGGACTCGATCCGAAGATGGCACTGGCGGAACGGTACGGCGTGCGGGCCCTGCCCTCCAGTTTCCTGGTGGACAAGAAGGGCAATCTCGTGGCGCTGGCCCTGGGTCCCCGAGAATGGAACGGCACGGCCGCCCATGCGCTGATCGAGCTCCTTCTAAAATAGAGCGGAGCACGCGTCGGTGAGCCTCGGCGAATCTCTGGGTGTGGCCGTCGCGTTCGGCGCGGGGCTCCTCTCGTTTCTCTCCCCCTGCGTCCTTCCCCTCTTCCCCTCCTACCTGTCGTTCATCACCGGGATGTCCGTGGACCGGCTTGCCATGGACGTGACTGCGCGGTCGCGACAGCGGGTGATGCTTCACTCCCTGGCTTTCATCGTCGGCTTCTCCCTCGTGTTCGTCGCGCTGGGGGCGTCCTTCAGCGCCGCGGGCCAGTTCCTCCTGGATTACCGGGAATGGATCCGAATGGGTGGCGGCGTCCTCATTATCATCTTCGGGCTCTACATCGCGGGGGTCCTCCCCATCTGGATCTTCGGCCGCGCCAGGCAGATCCAGATCCAGACCAAACCGGCCGGGTACATCGGCACCTTCGTCGTCGGGATTACGTTCGCGATCGGGTGGACCCCGTGCGTGGGACCCATCCTGGGGTCGATTCTTTCGCTGGCCGGAACCGCCGAGACCGTGCGGAAGGGAGTCGGGCTTCTGGTCGCCTACTCGGCCGGGCTGGCTCTGCCGTTCTTCCTCTCCTCCCTGGCGCTCGGGGGATTCCTCAAGTTCTTCAAGCGCTACCGGGTCGCGATGCGGATGGTGGAGCGCGCGGCAGGGGTCCTTCTGGTCGTCGTGGGCCTGCTCGTCGCCACCAACTACTTCGTCATCCTCAACTCCTACGCGATCAGCCTCACTCCCCAGTGGCTGCTCAAGCGGCTGTAGAT
>JACQWA010000247.1 GCA_016209425.1 Candidatus Rokuibacteriota bacterium | reverse complement strand
GTCACAGGGGCACTGCCGACAGAGTTGACGCTCTCTGCCGATCGGGATATACTCCGGGTGATACCCGAAGGATCACGGAGGCGCCACGATGTCCAAGGTGTTGTCCCTCAAATTGCAGGATAGGGTGTTCGAAGAGACGGAAGAGATTCTGCGCAGGAGCCGAAAGGCCAGGAACGCGTACTTCAACGAGGCGATCAACCTCTACAACAAGGTCTGGAAACGCAAGCTCCTCAAGCAGAAACTCGCAAAGGAGTCGGCTCTGGTGGCAGCGGACTCCCTGGAGGTGCTGGAGGCCTTCGAGCGGCTGGAAGACGAGCTAAGCGAGTAGAACGCCATGGAGATCAAGAAATGGCGCGTGTACGTGGCGAACCTCAACCCGCGGATGGGCACGGAACCAGGAAAGGTGCGCCCGGTCGTTGTCGTCCAGACTGATCTGCTGAATGGTACCCACCCGTCTACAGTCGTATGCCCCGTCACCACCAAGACCAGGCCGCAGGCGCGCTTCTTGAGAGTGCATCTTGCGGCGGGGGAAGCTGGGTTGAAGGAGTCGTCGGACATCATGGTGGACCAGATTCGAGCCATCGACAACCGTCGCTTCCTCAGCCAGCTCGGCGCAATCTCTCGTCGAAATAAGGCCAAACTCGCCTCAAACCTCAAAATTCTACTGAGCTAGAGTCCACCCGTCCCTTCCCCATCGAGCTGCCGGTATCACCCCCTCCGACCAGCAACAGGGCGGCCACAAATGTCCGCAGCCCAACGGCCATCCATTCACAGCGCCCTCACCAAGGAAAGATGGTATTGACAGCGCCTTACTAAATCAGTATTGTAAGTCAGATCAACCAATACCGGAGGATTTGGATTATGGAAACCGCGCGCGTGACGAGCAAGGGACAGCTGGTCGTGCCCTCCCGGCTTCGCCGAAAGTACGGGATCAAGCCTGGCACGAAGATCTGCTTTATCGAGCGCGACAGCGAGATCCTGTTTCAGCCGGTGACGCGGGAATACATTCGCAGCGTCTGCGGCTTGCTCAAGAGTGAGACTTTCGTTACCCAGGAGCTATTGAAGGAGCGCGCCCGTGACAAGGAGCGCGAAGAGGCCGAGCTTGAAAAACTCGGTGCTCGATAGCTACGCGGTTCTCGCCTTTCTATTCCAGGAGAAGGGCTACGAGCGGGTGCTCGATCTCTTCGAGACAGCCGCTCAGGCAGACCGGGTCGCCTTCATTGCTGCCCCGAACTGGGCGGAGGTGAGGTACATGGTGGAACGAAAGGTCGGGGCAGCGCGGTGGCAGGAGGTCCGCCACAAACTCCTGGGACTTCCTCTCGAGGTCGTCCCGGCCGACCAAGCGCTGGCCGAGTTGGCCGGGGAAATCAAAGCGGTCAAAAAGATGTCGCTGGCGGACTGCTTCGCCGCCGCATTAGCAAAGCAAAATAAGGCCGACGTCTACACGGGAGACCCAGATTTCAAGATGGTCGAGAAGGACGTCAAGGTCGTGTGGCTGTAACCCATAACTGGCAATGGGAGAACATATGACGAAGCGTGCCCGAGTTCATGGCGCGAGCTCCGGCTCGGTGCGCCGAGGATAGCCGTCGGCCGGCCACGCCGACGGGCGTCAGCTCTCGTCCATCCTGATCCGGCGCGGGAACCGCTCTTCGAGGACGACGTACAGAGTCGGGATCAGGACCAGCGTGAAGAACGTGGAGACGAGGAGCCCGCCGATGACCGCGATGGCGAGCGGCTGATTGGCCTCGGTGCCTACGCCGAAGGCGAGAGCCATCGGCAAAAGCCCGGCGACGGTGGTGAGCGTCGTCATCAGAATTGGGCGGAGCCTGATGCGCCCGGCGCGCGGCACCGCAAGCTCGATCGGCTCGCCGTGCCGCCGCCGCTCGTTGATGTACTCGACGAGGAGGACGCCGTTCGAGACGACGATCCCCACCATCATGATGATGCCCATGAACGAGGTGGTCGACAGCGTCGTGTGCGTCAGGTAGAGCGCCCAGAAGACGCCGATCAGCCCCATGGGGACGGAGAACATGATGACGAAGGGATCCTTGAGGGATTTGAACTGCGAGGCGAGGACCATGTAGACGAGGATGAGCGCGAGGAGCGAGGTGAAGTAGAGACCGCCGAAAGCCTCGCGCTGCTGCTCCGTCTGGCCCCCCAGGCGCACCGCGAAGCCGGCCGGCATCGGTATCCGCCTCACGGTGTCCTCGATCTCCTCGGACAGGGAGCCGAGGTCCCGGCCCACGGCGTTCGCGGCCACGCGGACGATCCGCTGCTGGTACTTGCGTTCGATCTCGACCGGTCCGGTGGACCGGGTGATCTCGGCGACGGTGGAGAGCAGGACGGGCCGATCCTTGGCGGTGACGAACACGCGCCCGAGATCCTCGGGCGTCTGGCGGTACGGTTCGTCGAGCTGGACGACGACGTTGTACTGGTTGCCCGTCCGCGGGTCGGTGAAGATGGATGGGTTCACGCTCGCGTTGGAGTTGAGCGAGAAGAGCGCGGCCTGGGCGATGTCGCGCTGGGAGAGCCCCGCCGCGGCCGCCTTCTGACGGTCCACCCGCACCTCGAACTGCGGGTAGTTCGGGTCGCGGCTCACGTTGACGTCCGCGAGGCCCTGGATCGACTGCATGACGCGCGCGACTTCCCTCGACAGCGCGTCGCCGGTCACGAGGTCGTAGCCGAGGACCTCCGCTTCGACGGCGGTCTCCGAGCCGAAGTTGATGACCCGGGACACGATCCCCCCCGGGATGAAGCGATAGGTCGTGCCGGGGAACTGACCCGCGAACTTCGGCCGGAGGTCGCTGATGATGTCGCGGTCGCTCCGCTTCCGCTTGTCCGCCGGCGTCAGGTAGACCTGGATGGTGGCGCTGTGGGGGCCGGTGTTGGCCGTGAACACCGCCGAGCGCCCCTGGGGGATACCGACGTTCGCGACAATGGTCTTGACTTCGTCCGGTCGGAGCGTCGCCCTGATGATCGACTCCATCCCGCGGACGATTCGCTCCGTCTCTTCCACCCGCGTGCCCACCGGCGCCTTGAGGTTGATGCGGAACTGGGCCTCGTCGGAGGCGGGAAAAAACTCGGTGCCGATGAGGGGCTTGAGCCCGAAGCTCGGGGCGGTGACGAGGAAGAGGCTCAGGACGAACGCCGTCGCCGTCGCCCCGATGACGAGGCCGCGGTGGCCGAGCGCCCACTCGAGGACGCGCTGGTAGAAGCCTTCCATCCCGTCGAAGAACCGCTGCGACAGCCGGAAGACGCGGTCGCGGAACCTCCGCGAGTCCGGGTCGATCGGTCGCTCCGGCTTGATGACCTTGAGCGCGAGGAGCGGCGTGACCGTTCGCGAAACGAGGAACGACGCGAAGAGCGCCACGGAGATCGTGAAGGTCAGCGGGATGAAGAGGAGCTTCGTCTGGCCTTCGAGGAAGACGGTGGGCACGAACACGACGATGGTCGTGATCGTGGCGACGAAGATCGGCATCGCCACCTCGCGGGCGGCCTCGAGGACCGCCTTCCGCCGCGGCGTCCCGGGGATGTTGAGGTGCCGGTTGATGTTCTCGAGCTCGACGATGGAGTCGTCCACGAGCCGGCCTACGGCGAGAGCGAGGCCCCCGAGCGTGAACACGTTGATCGTCTGGTTCAGGAAGTACATGCAGATGAAGGTCAGCAGGATGGAGAGCGGGATCGCGATCGAGATGATCAGGGTCGAGGTGAGCGAACGCAGGAACACCAGGATGACCAGGAACGCGAGGACGGAGCCCTGGAGTGCCTCGTGCCACAGGCTCTGGATCGCCTGGCGGATGTAGATCGACTGGTCGAAGGTGATGTTGAGCCGCACCCCCGGCGGCACGCCGATGATCTTCGGCATGAGCTGCCGGACCGCGTCGACGACGCCGACGGTGTTGGCGCCGGGTTGCTTGTTCACGCGCAGGAACACCGCCCGCTCGCCGCCCACGCGGACGATCGAGGTCTGGGTCTCGTTCGAGTCGACGACGGTGCCGATGTCCTTGATGTGGACCGGAACGTCGTTCGGACCCGCCTTCCGGACCACGATGTCCTCCATCGGCGACACGATCTTGAACTGGTTGTTCGTGTAGACGTTGTAGTCGAGCCGCCCGATCTTCATGGCGCCGGCGGGGAGGAGGAAGTTCGAGTCGTTAACGGCGCGGACGACGTCGAGGACCGAGAGCCCCTTGGCGTAGAGCCGGTCGCGGTTCAGATTGACCGTGATCTGTCGGACCTTGCCGCCATCGACCGAGGCGGACGCGACGCCGCCCAACCGCTCGAGCTGGGGCTCGATCGTGTTGTACGCGAGGTCGTAGAGCTGCTTCTCGTCGAGCCCGCCCCCCGAGACCGTCACCAGGCACACGGGGATGTTCGAGAGGTCGAACCGGAGGATGAACGGCTGCTTGATCCCGGAGGGGAGCGTGTTCAGGATCTGCTGGATCCGCTGGATCACCTCCGCCTGGCCGTTGTTGACGTCGGCCCCCCAGTTCATCCACACCCGCACCGTCGAGAGCCCCTGGCGCGACTTCGACTCGACGAACTTCACGTCGCTCACGGCGCTCACGGCCTTCTCGATCGGGTAGGTGACCGTCTTCTCGACGTCGAGGACGCCGGCGCCCGTGTAGACGGTCCCGATGTTGATGATGGGCAGGTTGATGTTGGGGAAGAGGTCGATCGGCAGCTTCCCGAGCGCCACGAACCCCATGATGGCGATCCCGAGCGCAGCCATGAGGATGGCGATCACGTTACGGAGGGCGAGGAAGGTCAGCCACATTATTGCTTGACCGCTTGCGCTTTCACGCGCTGTCCCTCGCGCACCAGTTCCTTGCCCTCGACGATCACCAGCTCCTCGGGGGCGAGCCCCTTGGTGATCTCCACCAGCGTCCCTTCGCCGACGCCGGTCTGGATCGGCCGGCGGGCCACCACGCCGTCCCGGACGACGTAGACGACGGGGACGTTGTCCTCGGGAAGGATCGCTTCGCCGGGCACGAGCAGCGCGCCGGGGTGGTGGTCGATCACCAGCTCCACGCGCGCGTACATCCCGGGCTTCAGGAGATGCTCGCGGTTCGTGATCTCCATCTCGACGCCGAGGGTCCGTGACCGCGGGTCGAGCGCGTGGACGATCCGCGTGGCCCGCGCATCGAAAATCCTCCCAGGGTAGCTGTCGACCGAGACGCGCGCCGTCGATCCCACCCGGACGAGCGAGATGTGGCGCTCTTCGACCTCGACCTGGACCTTGACGACGTCGATGTCCTGGAGCACGAGGATCCCGACCGCGGTGGTCGAGGTCCCGGCCGACTGGGAGTTGACAGCGGCGCCAGCATCGAGGTTGCGCGCCGAGAGGTAGCCCGAGAAGGGCGCGTGGATCCGCGTGTTGTCGAGGTTCGTCTGGGCGATCTTGAGGGCCGCGCGCTCCCGCTCCACGTTGGCGCGGGCAAGCGCGATCTGGCTCTCCTGGGTCTGGATCTGGCTCCGGGCCACGGCGACCTGCGCCTCCGCAGCGGCGAGCGACGCCATCGACGATTCGGCGAGCGTCCCGGCATTGTCGCGGTCCATCGCCGAGATGAGGCCGCGGTTGAAGAGGTCCGCGTGGCGCGCCGCGTTCCGCGCGTCGTTCTGCGCGACCGCCCGCGCCCGCACGACGTTCGCTTGCTGGTTCGCGGCATTCGCCCGGGCGGCTTCGAGGTTGGACTCCGCCACGTTGAGGTTCGCCTCCGCGGTGGCGACGGCGGCGCGCGCCTGCTCCACGGCGGCGTTGAGCTCGAGCGCCTCCACTTCGACGAGGACCTGGCCCTCCCGGACGAAGTCGCCCCGGTCGGCGCCGATCCGCTTGATGTAGCCGCTCACCTTGGAAAAGATGGCGACCTGCTTCGCGGGGAGGACGTCGGCCGTGTAGGCAAGCTTCACGTCGAGGTCCTGGCGGAAGGGCCGGGTGACGCCGACCACGACCTCGAGCTGGCGGGGGGGGACGGCGGCGGCCTGCTGCTTCCGGATCCGGTACCCGACCAAGGCCACGACCAGCACACCCAGGCCGAGCACGACCATGAAGACGCGGTGCCGGCGGAGGAAGGCCATCAGCTATCTATCATACCAGGTGCGGAGGAAACATAAAGGCCCTTGCCGGGCGTGGCGGATGCGCCCGCGGTATGCATCCCCGCTGAAATCACGCCGGAGTGATCGTCCCGGAGTGACCGTCTCCATCCGAGAATCTGCAGCGCGGTGTAGCCCTGCTCGGCCATGGCCTTCGCCCCCCACTGATCCAGCCCCACGCCGTGGCCGTACCCACGCCCCGCGAAGCGCGCGTACGCGCCGTCCACCGCCACGGCGAAGAGGGTGCTCTTC
>JACQWA010000246.1 GCA_016209425.1 Candidatus Rokuibacteriota bacterium | reverse complement strand
GTCCACGGGCTCGCGGGGGAGCGTGGCGGCCACGTGGAGCCGCTCGCCGAGGAACTCGTGGAGCCCGTCCTCCAGCCCCGGCTCGAAGAGATGGGGCCGGCCGGCTCCAAGCGTCGCCACGACCCGCGGGTCGCGGTCGCACCCGAACACCGTGAACCCTTTCCGCGCCAGCGTCACCGCCAGCGTCAGCCCCACGTACCCCAAGCCGACGACCGCGACCCCCTTCAATCCAGGAGCCCCTCCGCCACGTCCCGGTTGGCCTTCTCGAGGTCGAAATGCCGCCCCACGTCGAGCCAGTACTCGCGGATCAGGTACGCCACCACCGGCCGGTTCCGGGAGAGCAGCAGCCGGATGAGATCGGTGGCGTCGAAGTACCGCCCCTTCGGCATCGCGTCAACCGCCGAGGGATCGAGGATGTAAATCCCGGCGTTGACCGAGAATTCCTTCCGGGGCTTTTCAGCCACTTCCATCACCCGGCTCCCCCGGAGCGTGAACTCGCCGTAGGGGATCTCCACCTGGTGGAGCGAGACCCCGACCGTCATCGCCGCGGCGGCCTGGCTCCGGTGGAAGTCCCACATCGCGCGGAAGTCGCACTTCGTGAGGATGTCGCCGTTCACGACGAAAAACGGGAAGGTGAGCCGATCCCGCAGGAGGGTCAGCGCCCCCATGGTCCCCCGGGGCGTCGGCTCTTCCACGTACTCCACGTGCACGCCGAGGCGCGTCCCGTCGCCCAGCTGCTCGCGAATCACCCGGGACTGGTGGTGCAGCGTAATCACGACCTCGACGATCCCCGACTGGCGCAGGCGCTCGATCAGGATCTCCAGGAGCGGCTTGCCGCCGACCCTGAGGAGCGGCTTGGGGGTGGCCTCGGTCAGGGGCCGGAGCCGCGTTCCCTCGCCTCCCGCCATGATGATGGCCAGCGTTCTGAGCGGGGGCGGCGGAGCAAGGAGCTCGTCCAGGATGTGAAGGTCCACGACCTTCCGATGGGCGTCCAGCACGGGAAGGTGCCGGATCGATCGGCTCCGCATCAGCGCCACCGACTCGGAAGGGCGAAGGCCCGCCGTCCCAACCACCGGGTTTCGGTTCATGGCCTCCTCCACTTTGGCCTCCAGCGACACGCCGCGGAGGATGGCCTTGCGGAGATCGCCGTCGGTCACGAGACCAACCAGGCGCGCGTCCTGGTCCACCACCAGCGCCACCTGCTTTCCGCTCCGCGTGATGCGCTCCAGCACCTCCCGGATGGGGGCGCCCTCAGGAACCAGAAAGTCAGCGAGCCTCACCACGGTACTTTCCCATTCCATCCCAGGTTCACTCTGCGAACCGCTTCTGAAGGAGCCGGTCGTCGAGGGCGACCTCGCGGAGGACTCGAACGATCCGAGGCGCGGCGTGTCCGTCGCCGTACGGGTTCGGAACCCCCCGGAGTCGCTCCCGAAACTCGGGGCGGAGAGCCGCCTCGACGCCACGGAGGATCTCATCCCGCCCGTAGCCCACGTCGATCACGTTTGCCCCTCGCTGCCGTCCGCGCTGGCGGCTCCCGATGTTGACCACCGGCAGCTCGAACGACGGGGCCTCGATGATCCCGCTCGAGGAGTTCCCGACCATGGCGTCCGCGTGCCGGAGGAGGGAGAGGTACACCTGCTCGCCGAGGCTCTTCGCGAGCCGAGCGCGCGGGCAGCCCGCAGCGAACTCCTCGATGCGCTCGATGATCGTCCTGCCGGCCGTGTCGGCGTTCGGGTAGGTGATCACCAGCGTCCCGTCCACCTTGTCCAGGGCGGCCAGCAGCTCCTCCACGTGGGTCGGCGTGTCCTGATACTCGAGCGTCACCGGGTGGAAGGTGACGACGAGCCACGGGCCCGTCGCGGGGAGCCCCAATGCCGTCGCCAGCGCCTCGCGCGAGAGAAACTCCATCCCTCGGAGGCGATCGAGGCCCGGCGCGCCCACCGGGTGGATTCTCCAGGTCTCCTCCCCCATCCGGGCGATCCGGCGCGCGTGGGGTTCGGTCGAGGCGAAATGCAGATGCGCCAGCTTCGTGATGGCGTGGCGGATCTGGTTGTCCATGGCGCCTTCGGAGGTCTCGCCTCCGTGGATGTGAGCCAGGGGGATGGCGAAGGGAAGGGTGGCCACCGCGGCGGCGAGCATCTCGAAGCGGTCTCCGAGAACGACGATGAGGTCCGGTCGCTGGCGGGCGAAGGCCCGGGCAAACCCGCCGATCCCTCTCCCCACGGAGCGGGCGACGGCTTCGGGGGAGTCCTCCGGGTCGAGCATCTCGATGCGCTCGGCAATGGCCCAGCCGTCGGCTTCGATCGCCTCGACGGTCCGCCCGAACCGGGGCGCCAGGTGCATCCCGGCAACGAAGAGGAGGAGCTTCAGATCGGACGCGGCTCGGACTTCCTCCAGAAGCGGCCGAAGGTGGCCGTAATCCGATCGGCTCACCGAAACCACACCAATCGCGCGCGTCATTCCTCGGCCAGCGCCTCCCAGTCGATGACCTCGTCAGCGGCCAGGTCCCGGCGCACGGTACGACCCAGGGCTCGGGGGAGGTCCGCAGGCGAGATCCCCGTCCCCGGCCGTTTGATCCGCACGCGACTCGGCGTCAATCGCTCTCCCGCCCGGATGGGGCCGCCGGCCACCAGGCTTTTCCGCGCAACCCGACGTGCGTCGGTCTCCGACGGCATCGGACGCTTCTCGCCATCGCCGAGCGCGGCCTCCACCGATCGGATCGCCCGGATGAGCGCCGCGAGTTCACCGGGCTCCAGCGACGCCGGGTGGTCAGGACCCGGCAACTGTCGGTCGAGCGTGAAGTGCTTCTCCACGATGACCGCCCCCCGGGCGACCGCCGCCACCGCCACCTCGATGCCGAGGGTGTGATCCGAGAGCCCTACAGGGTACCCGAACCGGTCGCGCAGCGTGTCCATGGCACGGAGGTTCATTTCGGCGGGCGGCGCCGGGTAGGCGCTCACGCAGTGCAGGAGGGCCAGGGGGGGGTCGCCGGCCGCGCGGATGGCGGCCACGGCCTCCGCCACCTCGGCCAGCGTGGACATCCCCGTGGAGAGGATGATCGGCTTGCCCTTGGCGGCGACGTGGCGGAGGAGAGGGAGGTTAGTGATCTCGCCTGACGGCAGCTTAAAGAGCGGCACCCCCAGCGCCTCGAGCGCGTCCGCGCTTGCCTCGTCGAAGGGCGTCGAGAAAAAGAGGATGCGCCGCCTGGCGCAGTGCTCCCGGATCTCGGCATACTGGTCCGGCGTCAGCTCCAGTCGGGCCAGCATCTCCCGCTGCCCCTCATCCGCTCCGGTGGCCGCCTGCTGGTAGGCGGCTTTGGGGGCCGCCCGGCTGACCAGCGCCTCGCTCCTGAACGTCTGGAACTTCACCCCGTCCGCCCCGGCCTCGGCGGCCACGTCGACAAGGCGCTTGGCCAGCGCCAGGTCGCCGTTGTGATTGACCCCGGCCTCGGCCACGATGAAGACGGGCGCCCCCTCCGCTATTATGCGCGCTCCCAGCACGAAGGGCCGGGGGGAACCGGTCATGGGGACGCCCCCCGGCTCATGCCCCGCTTGTCCGCACCCGGGCAGGCATGCCGATCATAGTTTCCCCGGCGGGCACTTCGGTGACCACGACGGCGCCCGCGGCCACGACGGCGTCCTTGCCGACGGTGAGGCCCGGAAGCACCACCGCTCCGGAGCCGAGGAAGGCTCTGGCCTCCACGACCACAGCGCCGGAGAGAATGACTCCGGGCGAGAGGTAGGCATGCGCGCCGATCCGGCAGCCGTGCTCAGCGATGACGCCGCTGTAGATCACCGCGTTGGCGCCCACCCGGACCCCGGCGCCGAGCACGCTTCCGGGAAAGACCACCGAGCCCTCGCCGATCTGGCAGGAGCGGGAGACCACGGCCTTCGGATGAATCAAGGCGGGAACGGAGATCCCGGAGGCCTTGAGGAGCTCATAGAGCTCGACGCGCCTGGCTAGGGCCGTGTTCCCCACCCCGACGATCCCCCCATCGATCTTCCCTTCCCGAAAGAGGCGGGCCGCGTCGGAATCCCGGCCAATCACGTCAGCACGGGACCCGGGCCCCGCCGGATCGGCGAAGCCGACCACCGCCCATCCGCATTCGGCCGCCAGGTCCGCCACCGCCTGGCCATGCCCCCCGGCACCAAGGATCAGGAGCCGCCCGGGCATGACGCCGCTACTGCCGCGCCGGAGGAACGGCAGCCCGCCCCTCCCTCAGGATCAGCTGCGCGAGCAGGAAGTCCCACTCGGTATCGATGTTGACCGAGGCCTCGAAGCCCGTGACGACTGCGCGGTTGTCCTCCCCCAGCACGCGCCCCTGCTTCATCAGCACGTGGTAGCGGGTGACGTACACGGCCCCCGACGGCTGGTAGACCGGTGGCGCGTCCTGCCGTCGGACGAACTTGTGCCCGTCGGGAAAGAGCGGAATCGCACGGTCGCCGTCCAAGGCACTCATGAAAAACGGGTGATACGCGGCTTCGGTCACCGTCTGGGCAGAGTCGGCCCCGGTCTCCAAGAGCTTTCGGACGGTCCGATCAATGTCCGTCCCGGTCCGGAACGGCGAGGCGGGCTGGAGCGTGACCACGAGATCCGGGCGGATCCCGGCGGTGGCCTCCAGCCAGCTCACGGCATGCTGGAGGACCGGCACCATCGCGGCGTC
Source organism: Candidatus Rokuibacteriota bacterium (assembly GCA_016209425.1). Classification (GTDB taxonomy): domain Bacteria; phylum Methylomirabilota; class Methylomirabilia; order Rokubacteriales; family CSP1-6; genus JACQWA01. Next base: position 8,980 of record JACQWA010000246.1, on the reverse strand, counting down.
ATCGGTGGCCAGCTCCGGCGGGCGCAGGAACGGCACCTCGGCCCCGTGCCGCCGCGCCTCGTCCGCGATTTCGGCGCTGTCGGTGGAGACGATGAAGCGGTCGAGCGTTGAGGCCTCGCAGGCGGACGCCACGGCGTGGCCGAGCAGTGACATGCGACCGAGGACGCGAAGGTTCTTCCCCGGCAATCTCTTGGAACCACCCCTGGCCGGAATAATCCCGAAGACGTAGGGAGCAGTCATCACGCCGTCAACCCCTCATCCGGCGGCGCCCGGGTGGCTCGACCGTGACTGGCTCAACAAGAACTCCGCAAACTTGAGATCCAGTTCCGTATCGATATCCAACGCGCGCTCCGCCGGTACAACGACCGCCTTGACCCTACCCTCAAACTCCGAATCAGCCCGTAAGACAAACTGAGGTCGGAACGCGTACGCGACCGTTGTGATATCGTATAAGGGAGGCGCATCCTGACGCCGGTAGATTGGCCGTTCCGGCGGGATCACCAGCCGAGCATACCCTGCTCCATCCAGCGCGACCATGTTGAAGTACGGGTTCCGTTCCGCGGGCTTGACCGTCATAACGAGGTCCGCATCACTTTTCAACAACAGCCGTATGCAGGCTTCTACGTCCTCGACGGCCCGCAATGGTGACGTCGGTGAAATACAGACGCACGCATCTATCGTCGCGACACCTTCGGTCGCCTTGAGCATCCGAACCGCATGCTGCCAGGTCAACCATTCCGGCGAATCGTCTTGAGCAAGCTCTCGCGGCCTCATAAAAGGCACTTCCGCTCCATAGCGGCGAGCGACATCGGCAATTTCTGTATCGTCAGTTGAAACGATCACGCGGTCGATCAAGTCGCTCGCAAGAGCCGTCTCGATTGCATACGCGATCAGAGGCTTGCCGGCAAGCGGGCGGATGTTCTTGCGCGGCACCCCTTTCGAGCCGGCCCGTGCCGGAATGATCGCCACGACCGTCGCGGGAGCGTCAGAGGCTGACATACCGCCTGCCTTGTGATTCGCGCACCGCTACCACCACATCCATGGCAGCCTTGCCGTCCAACAGGCCGAGCCCTTCGATAGGGCCGTCAGCTTCAATGCCTCGCAAAAAGTATCGCAGCTCCTCCACATACATCGCGTTCTTGTCCTTCCCGCAATCGAATACTTCTCGAACCCCATCCTGGACGAGATACGTCACGCTGTTTGAGTATATGTCCCACTGCAGTGTCCCACTCTCACCCATAACATGGTAGTATTCGCGCCGAGGCTGGCTGAAAAGATCCATGTGGAGGGACACGTGGATCCCACTTTTCATCTCCAGCACCAGCTCGCCGAAATCGTCGGTCTCGATCTCGAGATGACTATGTCGTGCAGATATTCCACAGAGACCTCGGATTTCGCCAAGGAACATCCGCGTCAAATCGAACAGATGGCTCTGATCAAGCAGTGTCCCACCGCCAAGGGCCGTTTTCGCCATGTAAAACTCTCGGTAGTCCTCGTACGGGTGCCAGGCCGGAAGGTACGAGCACATCTCTCCCCGAGCGTAGTACGGTTCCCCGATCAATCCGTCACACAGCAGTGAACACATCTTTTGAGCTCCCGCGTGGAACCGATAACAGTAGGCAACAAATGCGAACAGGCCCCGCCGGTCAACCTCCGTCTTTAGCTGGTCGTAGCCGTCCAGATCGACGCCCAGCGGTTTCTCTATCATGAGATGAACATGCGCCTTCGCAACTGCTAAGGCGTCCTCGTAATGCAGAGCTGTCGGCGTCGCAACAATGGCGCCGTCATACGACCGGTGACCCAGCGCGGCATCCCGGTCAGAAAAGACATTCGCGAGAGGGACACCAAGCCCGACAACCCCTCGTCGTCGGTCCTCGCGGGGTTCGACCACCGATATCTGTTCCGGCGAGAATCCCAATTCGAGCAAGTTCCGCAGATGTCGTTTTCCGATGCTTCCTGCGCCGAGGAGGAGTATGGATCTTTGCATGGGCCGGTTTCGGGACCTCCAATCCGCAGACTAGTGTTTCAAGCGGCGAATCTCTTCCAACACTCGCGTTGAACTTCGGCCATCATCACACCCAAGGAATCTCTCAACGTACGCTGCTCGGGCCTGTGCATCCATCCGAAACTCTGCGAGCGACTCGCGAGGCAGTCTCTGTATTACTTCGGGGACCTCCAGAACGACCGAAACGCCCGGAAAATCAAAGCTGCAGTGCGTGCGATCCATAAAGATCCGTTGTAAAGCCCGATCTCCCCGCACATCTTTATCCGTGGGCCGAATGCATAAATACGGGATCCCGAGATAGGCAGCCTCATGCACGGTTGTGCTATAGAAGCCAATGCACAAGCTCGCGATGCTCAGGACTTCGAGGATCGTCGCCGGGTAAACCGATTCATCATACAGATGCGTATCTGCCAACGCCTTTGTGTAAATCGGAGTCGGTCTCTTAAGCCGAGCTTTGACAATGAGATGCGCACCGTTGCGATCGCAAAAGGCACGCACTGCCTTGACCACATTCAGGTCGGTCCAACACTGGCGCAAAATGTAACTTAGCTGGTCCCAACGGCTTCGTTCCTGGTCCGGGTGCGTAGCCCTGAAAGACGACAGGCCGAAGCCGTAGCTATACGGCAAGAAGACGACGACTGGTTTGTCTCCCGGAATACCCAATCGGTGTCGAACTTCTCCAGGATCCACGAGCCTCGACGCTTCCATCTCGGGGAATCCTACTGCCAAAGCTTTCTTTTCGATTTTCCGCTCCGTCTGGTCGCCTGCCGGGATGAGTTGCTTCTCACGAAAGTATTCGAGCACGAGTTCTGTCCAGTAGTCACTGTACAGACCAACTCCATCGGACGACAGAAACCCTTCGCACCCATAGGCAATGAAGTTGCTCAGGGCGTGCTGCAGCATCAACCACTTCGCCGATGACGGGCGAAATTCATCGCCCAGTTCGGAGGATGGCGGAGTGAGGGACACAACAGCATCCGTGCTGTTCTGTTGCAGTAAGCCTCGCAGCTCCCGCGATCCGTAATACCTCCTGAACCGAGGTTTCCCATGGACGAAGCTGGGAACGGACTCGACGGCGGGGAAGTTGTATCCTTTTTGCCCTTTCCTGGGTTGGCTATAGTCGTGCCAGCATTCCACCTCCCACCCCTGCCGCAACGCTTCATCCACAACTGGCGCATACAGGCGGTAAAAGTTAGCTCTCTTTACCAAAAATGCGGTCCTCACGCGTCAGGACTCCTTAACGCATTCTGCCTCAAAGGACGCCTTCGAATTCTCGCGCTTGACGCTCGAGTCTCACGAATTTCTCATACTCATCCACAGGCGTCGCGACACCCTGCGAAATGCGCAGATCAACGATCGTTGCCATCGAAAACCACGCGGCCTGACGCATCATCCTGGCCAACCCGGGTAAAGGACCGCCATATGCCCGAGCAATCACCGAGAGCCGCTCGAGTCCACCCGATAACGACGGATCATCGCAAAGACAAAAGCGCTGCACGAGAAACGCGAGATCCCACGCTGGCGGCGCAAACACATGAACGCTTTCCTCAAAGTCGACGAGGACTGCCGCGCCATCATCCGAACGAAAGACCACATTCCCAGGATGGATTTCCCCATGCAGGCACTGGGCGTGAGGATGTTCATCGAGACGCGGCTCGAACTGCTCTGTCATATCGACGAGCCAGTCCCTGTGGTCGGACGCCCAGGTAGCCTGCTCAGCAAAAACTCCGAACTCGTCGCGCTTCAGAGCAGCAACGATGAAATCGCGGATCTTCACCAGGCGCCGGCTCCGAACGGATGCGGCGGCACGAACCGCATCGGCTCCGGGAAAGTTGACGAGTGCACGGTGACAAGCTGCCAGAGTCGAGGCCAGGCTGCGGAGATCATCTGCTGAACCGTCAAAGTGACGCCCCGCAATCATAGGGCGTACGTCTACCCGAAAGACTCGACCATTCCACTGCAGAGGCCTGCCGGCAACATGCAACGCGTTGACATGTACGCCCCTGCTGGCTAGATACCGGGTTATCGATCGCTCCAACCCTGGATTGCCCCAACGCACACTTACCCGGACAAACCACGACCCATCTGATGTTATGAGCCGATAGCGGCCCACGGGGCCATTCGGCATGCGGAGGGCGCGAAAGCGGGCTTCGGAGTCCATCACAGGGGGAAAGGAGGGCGTTAGAGCCTCTTTGATCGCCTCGACAACTGTCTCAGACGGTTCGTAATGAAAATCGGGGTGGCCGGGACGATCGCCGCCCGGCCACGCGAACTCAGCGCTCCAAACGGACATCGCTCCACCGAATGACCTCATTGGCCTGTATGGTGCGCGCGGCTCTACTGGCGGCTACGAGGTCCCAGTACTCCACCGAGATGCCAAGAGGCGGCCATGAGAAGCGGACGTTATCGAGCGCAAAAACCTCTCCGGCAGCGATGACACGCTTGGCTACTAATCCCTTGCGCACGGAGAGATCGCGCGGTTCCTTGTGGCGTGCGGGAGCCTGACCGATAGCCTTCCAGCAATTACTCACTTTGCGAACGATTTCCTTCACGTCTCTCAGCCGGGCCGCCGACACCAGGTCCTGTTCGATCCGATCAGGGTCGTCAACCACACCTTTCTCCAGGAGATTGGCCCCCATCCCGACAGCGAGGTAGAGGATTTCGTCACCTCTGTAGTGGCACGCAAGACCAACTGGGACCCGAAGCGCCTCCTTATACGTCTGCATGACGCGCATGTTGTGGACTTCGGGCGGAGCCGGATTCGCTCCTGGGTGGTGATTGACGACGACCCCACCCACCCCCTCGCTCTGTGCCAGACGCACAGCGCGCGCGACTTCATCAAAGTAGACGATACCGGCATCGAAGATGACGGGACGCCCAGTCCTCGCGGCGTAACGGATGAGAGGGATATTGTTGATATTGTCGCGAGCGATCTTTATTGCAGCACCTCCGGCCTCCACGAGGAAATCAATGCCCTCCACGTCATAGACGGTAGCAATGAGAGGGACTCTCAATTCCTCGCAGAGACTGAAGAGTCTCCGATAGTCACCAAGCGGAACCACCTTCCGTTCGATGAGAGCGCGGTAATCCTCGACCTTGATGCCATCCGCATGTCGATATTCATGCCGCAGCCCTGTTCCTTTGAGACATACATCTGCATCGTGGAGAATTTCTGTCTTGAGAACCGGCGCGCCCGCATCGACCGCGGCCCGCAGGTAGCATTCGGCAAGCTCAATGTCCTTGTTGAAAAAAGTCCCGATCTCCGCCACAAAGACAGGAGGATGGCCGTCACCCACCATCACGCCACCGATGCTCACAGGCTTCAACGCCTTCCCCTCTTCTCACTCAGTGCGTTCGGCTTCCCACACGGGGCATCTCAACCTCCACTCGCCCCCCTCCTTCTTCCACAGGTGTGGCGAGCGGAACCTGTTGCACAGCTCGAGGAAACATTCGGAATCCATGCCGATGTAATCCATCACGTCCTGCAGATACCTCCTTGGAAACTCGCCGTCAAAGCGCCTGACTAATGTCAGGCCCTCCTCCCGGGTCAGGTGCTTATTGCGGATTTCCTGCGATGCATCGTAAGACGCGCGCCCGAGACCAAACTTGATGTACGTGGTGTAATAATGGAGATCATCAATCTTGTCATCGATGCTGTTGTACTTGCTGTAGGTTCCCTCTGTACGAAATGGCCGCGCGCTGAAACCGGTATGCTCGACGGAATAGTAGTATGCCTCCTGCGGTGTCCACTTCAGGTAATATCCCAAGTAGTGAACCTCGATGTTTGCCCGCTCGAGCTCTCGATAGTCCGCGGGCAGATAACACAGCAGGTCGTTGAGCGACAGCTTGTACTTCTCTAAAAGCTCAGGGGCCGAGATGCCGGCGAGGTAAATCTCGGACAAGTTGCTCATTACATAGTACGACTTATCTCGCAGCGATGTTTCCGTCTCGCTGATCGGGTTGCCGTACTCGGCCTCCGGCTCGCCGTAGAAGATCAGGGGAACCTTGTATTGAAGCGCGACCCTGGGGGCAAGGTTCTTCTGGCCGAGAACGAAAGTCTGGAAAGGGTGGAGCAAGTTCTCTATCGCCAGCTTCGTCAGCAGTTGATGCACTCTCCCGTTGGGCTTGAACGTGATGTTGTCAAAGCCTCCGACCTCTATCCAGTTCCGGTAGTTTCGCCAACCGTAATCTGTATAAAGGATGGGCGGCCATGTAACGGTCAGGGGATGCATACCATACTTGTACTTCAGGATATGTGCCGCATACCCGCTGTCTTTACCGCCACTGCCGGGCACGATGCAATCGTACCGACCCTCCTCACGACGATATCTGTCCAGCAGTCTCAGCAGCTCGTTTTCCCGAGATTCCCAGTCGATCTGTTCTTTCTTTTCGGCGTATCGGCACGCATCGCATACACCTTCCTCATCGATGTGCAAATACCTGGCATCGCGGCGATCCGGTGTATGTCTGAACTCTGGAATGGATGCCGGCCTCTGATTGGACATCACGCAGCGCCGGCAGAAGACCACCTTCTCCGGCAATTCGTACCTGGCTTCCAGGCTCTGGCTCATGCGGCGCTCCCTCCTCGTGCTTGGCCAACCGCACTCGCCACATTCCGGTATACCAGGAGGCCGGCCGATCCACTCCTCTCCGGGTGAAACTGGCAAGCGAAGACGTTGCGCCAGCGCAGGGCCGAACAGAACTCAACATCCCCGTAACGTGAGACCGAAAGAGTTACCGAAGGATCGGTCGGTCTCACGTAGAAGGAATGGACGAAGTACATGAACTCGCCCTCCGCCAGCCCCGCCAGCGGCGTGTCTCTCCACGGATCCCCTTCCTGGCGCCTGTGATTGGGGTGGAAGATACGATTCCACTGCACTTGAGGAACCTTGAGGAGTCGCTTCCGCTCTTGCGGATTCTCGAACCGCACCACGGAGCCCTCGATGATGCCGAGACCTTTGTGAACTCCGAACTCGCAACTCTCGCTCATCAGGAGTTGAATCCCCAGGCAGATGCCGATCAGGGGCCTGTCAGAGTTGGCGATGTCCCGCAGGACCTCCACCAAATCTAATCGACGGAGCGTAGCCATAGCGTCGCCAAAAGCCCCGACGCCGGGCAGGATGACAACGTCGGTCCCAAGAATCTCCTCCTTCCGAGGGGTGACGACAACCTCCATCCCGACGTGCTCACAAGCCCGCCGAACGCTGAACAGATTGCCCAAACCGTAATCCACGACGGCAGCCTTCACGCTGGGGGACGATCTTTCCGTCACGTCGTTTCTGCTCCCGTAAGACACGCCTGCTGCGGCCATCGGCACCCAATGGCGTGCGCCAACAGGTATTCTTTAATCCCGGGCAGCGTGGCTTCTTCGACGTTTGCCAGGCCTCCTTTGCGCCGTAGGTGCTCGATATTCCCCTCCGTCTGAAAGTCGCTCTCGTCGTAGTCATTGTCCTTGAAATAGTGGTAGTGGAGGAGCGAGGCAACACAGACGGCGTCGGCGCGTCCCTCCACAATCGCTTCATGGATATGAGAGACTCGGCCGGCTCCCCCGGCGGCGATGACAGGAATCGGCACCGACCCAGCAATTTTCCTTGTCAATTCCAAATCAAATCCCTTCCCCGTGCCCTCACGCTCGATCGAGGTAACAAGCAGCTCCCCTGCACCCAGCTCGGCGGCTCGCGTGGCCCACTCAACAGCATCCACACCGGTGCTCTGTCGACCGTAGTCCACGTAGGCCTCGTAGGTCCCGTTGGGCTTTCGAATCGCCTCGATCGAAACCACAATCGTGGAAGAGCCGAAGGCCCGAGAGGCTTCCTGGATCAGGTCAGGCCGGGCCAGGGCCGCTGTATTGATCGATACCTTGTCGGCGCCCGCCCGCAGGACCCGGCGGATGTCCTCAACGCTCCGCAGCCCTCCGCCTACGGTGAGAGGGATAAAGATCTCCTTCGAGGTCCGCTCGACGATATCCAGCAGACTATTGCGCCCGTAGAGGCTGGCCACGACGTCCATATAGATCAGTTCGTCCGCGCCGTGCTCGTAGTAGCGGCGGGCGAAGTCTTCGGGCTTTCCCAAGACCCGCAGCCCCTCAAAACGGATCCCCTTAACGAGATTAGGACCTTTGATGTCGAGGCGGGGAATAATGCGGACGTTCAACTGATGACCGCCTCGAGCTTGTAGCTTCCCTTGAGAAGCCCTTTCATCCCGGGCCCTTCCAGAGGTCGCGACTCCAGGTTACGGGTTAATTCGGGGAGTGTCCTAATCTAACTAATTCGCTTGGGGCGTCTGCGTACTGGCGTCTTGCCGCCCTCATGGCAAGCCTTACAAAGGCCATCTACTAATTCTGCCTCTAAGAAAATACCGTCGCAGGCCTGACACTTTGCAGAACGAATCCCCTCAGGCGTCATTACTCGCCTCCGTTGCGTTGATTTCATTCATACGATCAGAACGAAGAATCCAACACCATGAGCCATCACGTTGCCACCCTCCGTCGTTCGTATGTGCTCGGAATCAAATTAGGACAGTACGCTAATTGATCCGAAGCCCAACCCACGTTTCGGTGCCGCCGTCATCCGGCAGCCTGAATTCTCTATCGGTTGCTCGGCATAATCCAGGATCCGGAGACTTGGACCTACAAGCGTGGCTAGCGACTGCCGCAGCCTCAACTGTCCACGCCGAAAGACTCATAATGAGCCCACAGAACAAAGCCGCCACCTTTTGGCTTCTGCTACGTTTCAGTGCCGTCACCTCCCTTGTAATCGGTCTTTCGTTTCGCTTTCCCAAATTTGGATCCTTGTCCCCCAAGCCCCCTGGCGCACCTACTTCCCCACCGGCCGGAGGACCGTCAACAGGTAGAGGTTGAACTTTTTCACGAGCGGGTAGAAATAACGCGCGTGGCGGAACACCACCTTGAAGTGCTGCTCCATGAGCCCGGGCTCGATGAGGTGCTTGCCCGCGCGCGCAAGCTCAGCTCGGAGC
>JACQWA010000239.1 GCA_016209425.1 Candidatus Rokuibacteriota bacterium | reverse complement strand
GCTCGGAGGGGGGCCACCCGGGCCCCCCCACGCCTCCGGCGTGGACGCCCGGGTCCCCGCCCCTTCCGAAGCCTCCCCCCCGGAAAGATTGCGCGGGCCGGGGACCCGCGAAGCGGGTGCGCGCTCGAACAGAGGGGTCGGACAGACGTTCGAGCGCCGTCACCACGACGGCGAGGTCTTCGCCGCCGTGCCCGGCAGCCTGGGCGGCCCCGTAGAGTTGCCGCGCCACGTGGGTGAGCGGGAGGGGCGCGCCCACCTCCTCGCCCGTTTCGGTGATGAGCGCCAGGTCCTTCATGAACAGCTCGAGCTTCATCTGGGCCGGGAACTCGCGGCGGACGATCATCGGGCCGCGCACGTCGAGCATCCGGGAGGTCCCGGCGCCGCCGGCGAGGATCTCGAGCACCCGGGCGGGGTCGAGCCCCGCTCGCTCGGCCATGAGCAGCGCCTCGGCCGCGGCCACCGTGTTGAGGGCCACGAGGAGGTTCGCCACGAGCTTCACGACCATGGCCTGGCCCGCCGCGCCCACGTGGACGACGCGCGGGACGATCGCCTCGAGCACCGCCCGCCAGCGCTCGCAGACGGCCTGGTCGCCGCCCAGCAGGATGACGCCCTCGCCGCGTGCCACCATCGCGCTGGTCCCGCTGACGGGGGCATCCACGAACACCCCGCCCCGGCCGTCGACTTCCCGGGCCAGGCGCAGGGTGAGAGCGGGCGAGATGGTGCTCATCTGGAGGATCGTCTGCCGGGACCTCCCTGCCGCCAGGATCCCGTGGGGCCCGAGGATGGCCTCCTCCACGCTGGCGAGGGAGGGGAGCAGCGTGCACACCGCCTCCGAGGCGCGCGCCACGTCGGCGGCGGAGGCGGCGCCTGCGCCGCCGAGGGCGACGAGCTCCCGGATCTTCTCCGGGAGCACGTCGAACCCGACGACCTTGTGGCCCCCCGCGTGGAGCCGCGAGGCCACGGCCCCGCCCAGGAGCCCGAGCCCTACGAGACCGACGGTGGCCATCACCCGCTCAGCAGCGCGTGCACGGCGGAAAATCCCGGGAGTAGACGGGGTTCTTCAGGTACTCCTCGGGCTTGTAGGTCCAGAACTGCGAGATGCTGGTGAACGTGTGGATCACACTGTTCTGGAGCACCCCGCCGACCCGCTCGACCTTGCGCACGTACACGTTCTGCACCGGGTTCCCGAAGTCGTCGAGCCTCATGGGCCCTCGCGGGGCGTTCGACAGGTCCACTCTCCGCAGGGCGGAGAGAAACTTCTCCACGTTCTCGATGTCCCCCGCCGTCGCCTCGAGCGCCGCCTTCAGCGCGACGCCCGCCACGTAGGTGCCCTCCGAGTAGTAGGAGGGGATCTGCTTGTACTTGGCCTGGTAGGCCTGGACGAACTTCTGGTTCGCGGGGGTCGGCAGGGCCGCCGAATAGTGAAGGGCGGTGACGATGCCGAGCGCCTCGTTGCCCATCGTCCTGAGGACGTGCTCGTCGGTGAAGGTCCCTCCCCCGATCAGGGGGAGACGCCCCTTGAGCCCGACGTCGGTGAACTGCTTGGCGAACCGGAGCGCGTCGGCGCCGGAAAAGACGGCGTAGATCGCATCCACATCCCGTCGGAGCTGAGCCAGGTAGGGGCCGTAGTCGGCCGTATTGAGCGGCGACCAGAGCTTCTGGACCACCTGTCCGCCGGCCTCCTCAAAACTGCGGTGGAAGCCCGCCGCTACCTCCCAGCCGAAGGCGAAGTCGTAGCCGATCATGGCGATCCTGCGGTACTTCAGGTTGTCGTAGACCCACTTGCCGAAGGGATGGGAGGGCTGGGCGCTCGTCCATCCCGTGCGCATGAGGTACGGGCTCCGCTTGCGTTGATGAGCTTGATCTCCCGGCCGGCCAGCCGGTAGCTCTGCTCCTCGAAGAAGAGCTGGAGGCCGTTGACCATGTCTTTCCCGTTGGCGGCGAGAGGGCCGCTCTGGGGCACGAAGAGTCCCACCTTGATGGGCCCCTTCTGGGCCCACGTTCCGCTGCCCCCGGCGAGGACGAGCGTCGTGATGACGAGCGCGATCAGGACCGTCGTCAGTGCCTTGCGCATGTGGACCTCCTTTGGCCGTCTCCTCATTGCGCCCCCAGGTAAATCTCCTGCACGAGCGGGTTGGCCTTGACCTCCTCGCCGAGGCCATCGGCGATCACCTTTCCGAAGTGCAGCACGGTGACCCGCTTGGCGAGCTCGAAGGCCACGTCCATGTCGTGCTCGATGACCAGGATGGTGATAGACGGGTCGAGTCGCTTCAGTAGCGTCGTCATCAGGTGCGACTCCCCCGGCGACAGGCCCGCCGTGGGCTCGTCCAGGAGCAGGAGCCTGGGAGCGCCCGCCAGGGCCAGGGCGATCTCCAGCTGGCGCTGCTCGCCGTGGGAGAGGTTCCGGACCGTCTCCCCTTCCTTCCCGGTCAGCCCGACAGCTTCCAGCACCGCGCGCGCGCGTTCGAACAGGGCCGGGTAACGGTGGAGGGCGCGGTGGAGGTGGAGTTTGACGGACGTCAGCGCCTGGACCGCCAGGAGGCAGTTCTCGAGGACCGTGAGGCGGGGGAACAGGTTCGTGATCTGGTACGTGCGCGCGAGCCCGCGGGCCGCCCGGCGGTGGGGCGGGAGGCGCGTGACGTCCCGACCGAAGAGCGTGATCCGCCCTTCGGTCGGCGGCAACTCCCCGCTGATCAGGTTGAAGAGCGTGGTCTTCCCCGCGCCGTTGGGGCCGATGATAGCGCGGCGCTCGCCAGCCTCGACTTGGAGCATCACCCCGTCTACGGCGCGGAGTCCCCCGAACGTTTTCGACAAGTCCGAGAGGCTCAGCGCCGGGGGGGTTGGGTCGGTCATGCCCTTAACAATGCTTGCACGGGGGGAAGTCGCGGCTGTACACGGGCTGCTTCAGGAACTCCTCGGGCTTGTACTTCCAGAACTGCGAGACGGCCGGAAACGTGTGGATCACGGTGTTCCAGAGCTCCCCCTCTTTCCTCTCGACCCTCCGGACATAGATGTTCTGGATCGGGTTGCCGTAGGCGTCGAGCTTGACGGGGCCCCTGGGAGCGTCCGGGATCTCCACCTTCCGGAGGGCGGCCAGGAACTTCTCCTTGTCCTCGACATTCCCGCCCACGGCCTTGGCCGCCTCGCTGATCCACCGGGCGGCCGTGTAGCACGTCTCCGAGTAGTACGAGGGGACCTTCCCGTACTTGGCCCGGTACTCCTTGACGAAGCGCTTGTTCGCCGGCGTGTCTATCGCCGCGCTGTAGATGAGCGGGCTGATCCCGCCGATAGCCTCGTCCCCCAGCGAGGGGAGGACGAACTCGTCGAAGGTCGTCCCGCCCCCGATGAGGGGCAGTCGGGCCTTCAATCCCGCGTCCTGGTACTGCTTGGGGAACCGGAGCGAGGAGGCGGCGACCATGAGGGCAAAGACCGCATCGGCGTCCCGGCGGATCTGGGCGAGGTACGGGGCGAAGTCGGTCGTGCCGAGCGGCGGCCAGAGCTTCTGGACGACCTGCCCCCCGGCCTCTTCAAAACTCTTCTGGAACCCGCCGACCACCTCCCAGCCGAACGCGTAGTCCATGGCGACGGTGACCACCTTCTTGTAGCGGAGGGTCTTCGCCACCCACTCGCCGAACGGATGGGAGGGCTGGCTGGAGGTCCACCCAGTCCGCACGACCCACCTGGCCGACTGTCGCTGCGTGAGGTCATCCGCGGCCATGACCGGGTAGAGCATGGGGACTTTGTACTCGTCCACCTTCGGCGCCAGGGCGTAGCCCACGTGGGCGAAGAGGCCGCCGGTGAGGACCTGGACCTTGTCGCTCTCCACCAGCTTCCGGAGCTTGGTGAGCGCCACGTCCGGCCTCCCCTGGTTGTCCTCGACGATCACCTCGACCTTCCGGCCGGCGATCTGATGGCCCATCTCCTCCAGGCCCATCATGAGGCCGTTGAGCATGTCCTTGCCCACGGCGGCGGCGCCCCCGGTCATCGGGCCCTGAAAGCCGATCTTGATCGGCCCCTTCTGGGCCCACGCCGGGTCCGGCCCCGCAGCCAGGAAGGCCAGTATTCCGATGAGAGCAACCCACAGCGTTCTGACCATCATTTGTCCCTCCTCCGTCGCCAGCGGTGTTACGCCTCGGCCTTGGCCTGCGGACGGCCGGCTCTTCCCCCTCTCTTCGACTGCAGTTCGCTCACGGCTCCCGCGATCCCTTCGGGGGCGTAGACGATCGTCCCGATGTAGACGGCGCCCAGGATCAGGAGCCAGCGGTGAGTATAGACGCTCACGAGGTTCTTCAGGAAGACGATCGCGGCGGCCCCCACGGCCGGCCCGAGGAGCGTGGCCCGGCCCCCGAGGGCGACCATCAGCAGGGCTTCCACGGACGTGGCCAGCTCCACATCGGCCGGGCTCACAAAGCCGTTGTAGTACGCCCAGAGCACACCGGCCAGCCCGCCGATCGTTCCGGCGATCACGAATCCGATGTACTTGTGCAGCCATACGTCATAGCCAAGCGTGCGCATGCGGGACTCGCTCTCCCGGATGCCGACCAGGCTCTGGCCGAACGGGGATTGCACGATCACCCAGAGGATCCAGAGCGCGAGCAGGAAGCCCCCGAGGGCGAAGTAGTAGAAGGGGAGTGGATTGGCGAGCGACCACGGAAGGCCCAAGTCGGGCCGGGGGATCCTGGAGATCCCGTTGTCCCCCTGGGTCATCGAGACCCAGCGGTGGGCGAGCCCCCAGATGACCATCCCGAGGGCCAGCGTGATCATCAGGAAATAGACCCCTGTGGCCCGCAGGGCGACGAGCCCGAACACGGCGGCGACCACCATCGCGACGAGGACCCCGACCGCCAGGGTGAACCAGAAGCCCGCGCCGTAGCGGGTCGTGAGCACCCCCACGCTGTAAGCCCCGACGCCGAGGTACGCCGCGTGGCCGAGCGAGGGGAGCCCGGTGTAGCCGAGGAGGAGGTCCAGGCTCATGGCGAGGATGCCGTAGATCAACGCCTGGGTGAGGAGCGTCAGCAGGTAGGAGGAGAGGAAGGGCGGCGAGATCACGAGGAGGAGCAGGAGCGCTCCGAGTCCGATCAGGCGAGATCGCGGGGGCACCGGCTCCCTCCTCAGGCCCGGCCGAAGAGGCCCGTCGGTCGGATCGCCAGGATCGCCGCCATGGGGGCGAAGAGGGTGAAGTAGGAGAGTTCGGGGAAGAGGGCCTTGCCGAAGTTGTCCAGGAGGCCGACCATCAAGCTGCCGATCAGGGCGCCTTTGAGGCTTCCCATCCCCCCGACGATCACCACGACGAAGGCGTAGGGGAGAATCTCGAAATCCGCGCCCGGGTAGACCCCCACGAACCCGCCCGCGACGACCCCGCCCACCGCGGCCAGGAAGGCCCCCAGGGCGAAGACGGCCATGGAGATCGAGGAGACATTGATCCCGACGCCGCGGGCCATCTCCGCATCGTCCACGGTGGCGCGGATCATGGCTCCGATGCGGGTCCTCTCTAGAACCAGCCAGAGGATCACGGCTACCGCCGCCGCCACCACGACGATGAAGACGCGGTAGATCGGGAAGAAGAGCTCCCCGAACTGGTAGGATCCGGACAGCACCGCGGGCACGGGGATCGTGTACGGATCACCCCCCCAGAGCACCAGACCCAGATCCTGGAAGATGAGGGCGAACCCCATGGTGGTGAGCACCTGGCCCAGCTCCTGCCCGCTGAGCCGCTTGAGGAATGCGTTGTACTCGCCGAGGCCGATGGCGGCGATGGCGAGCGCCCCTAGCAGGATCGCGAGCGGGAAGCTCCCTGTCCGCCAGATCGCGGTGAGCCCGACGTAGCCACCCAGCAGGTAATAGGAGCCGTGAGTCATGTTGACGATCCGCATCATCCCGAAGATGATGGAGAGCCCCCCGGCGAGCAGGAAGAGCAGGGCGCCGTAGGAGACGCCGTTGAAGGTCTGGATGACCCAGAACTCCATCAGCCCCTCAGAGCAGGCGCTCGTCGAACCCGCGCCGATGTCGATGAAGACCAGATCGCCGTTCCCGATGAGCTTGTCGGGGCTACCCCCTTCAGCGCCTCGACCGCGCCGAAGCGCTTGACGATGCCCTCCATGCGGACGAGCGACGCGCTGGTCATCCACGCTCTCCTAACACCGACCCTCGGTCCCTGTCAACGGGGAGCAGTCAAGCAGGCGCAGAGCTTTGCCTTACTTCGCCGGGACAATCGGAAGGAGGGCGTACCCCATCCGGTCGGGGCCGAAGTGCAGGGTGACCGTGCCACCGAAGGTCTCTCGCGGGCGGTCGCGCGCGTCGTCGTGCAGGAACGGTCCGCATCCTCTCAACACGTTCTTGAAGCTGGACAGCCGCCCGCCGCTGGGGCCCGGATACTCGTAGTCTCTGCCCCGCACCGTGAGGCCGATCCGGTAGCCAGGGGGAACCATGACCGACGTAGGCCAGATCTCCACGTCGAGGTCGACGACCTCCCCCGGCCTCAGCGGCCACTTCTCGTCATGGGTGTGGTACGGCCGGTACGGGGTGCTCAGGGCGGGATCCAGCTTCCGATGTGACGCCCGCAACCACCCCTGGCCGATAGGGGTGTGGGGATCGATCGCCCCCTGAAAGACCACCTCCCGGCCGTCCGGCGCGAAGACGCGGAGAACGAGGAAGAGGTCCGCATCGGTTGTGGAGGAGGAAACGAAGAGCTTGGCTGCGCACGCCCCCGTGATCTCCGTCTCCATGTCGAGAGGCGGCGACAGGAAGGTGACTCCTTCGCCCAGGGCCTCGTACTCGAGCCTCCCCGCGGCGGCCACCGGCGTCCCCCTGAGGCTCTGATCGGCCGGGTTGAGGTAGAGCTTGGTCCACCGGGTGCGGGCGATGGGCCACTCGTTCTCGGAGCGCTCGACGACGCCGTCGATGCGGCGGATCTGGAGCTGGACGCGCGGCTGGTGCTGCCAGCCGTTGGCGGTCCCTTTCAGGAAGTAATCGAAGAAGCGCTTCTGGAGGAGCCGGCCGTAGTCCGTGTAGAAGTGGGTCCAGTGCTCGAGGCCGTGCAGCTCGAGCCACTTCTGCTTGGATGCCGCCCGCACGAAGCCTTCAACGTTCCCGCGCAGGTGGAGGCCCTGCCCGCCCCAGTTGCCCGCGGAGAGAAACGGCGTGGTGACCTTCGACCAGGTGGGCGAGCGGGCGGTCTGGTAGTTGTCGTCCAACGGGTGGGCCAAGATCTCGTTCCCGAGATCACACCGGTTCTTGGCCAGCTCCGTCTCCGAGAGCGTCTCGGCCCCGCAGACCGGCTCACCCGTCACGCGGCTCGCGGGCCCCCCCGCCCCCAGGCCGTGCTGCACGGTCTTCACCTGCTGGTCGTACCAGTTCGCCCAAAAGGTACAGAGGATGCCGCCGTGGTGGGTCATGTCGCGGTACCAGTCGGCGGCCCCTTCCCAGACGCACATGGCCGCCAGGTGAGGCGGTGCCAACGACGCCACGTGCCACTGGTTGATAGCGTAGTAGGAGATCCCGTTGAGACCCACCTTGCCACTGCTCCACGGCTGGGTCCCGGCCCACTCAATGCAATGGTAGAGGTCTTTGGTCTCGCGGGGCGAGAAGGGGTCGATGTAGCCCGGCGAGCCCCCGCAGCCCCGTGAGTCCACCCGCACGCAGACGTAGCGGTCGGGCACCCACTTCTCCGGATCCACAACCTCCCAGTTTTGGTACTGATTGGTGGAGCCCGCGGCCACGTCCGGATGCTGCGCCGCCATGCGCTCCCACTGGTTGGGGTAGCCGTCCTGGAAGGCGAGGCCCTTGGCGTAGGGGCCGTAGCTCAAGATCGCCGGGTACTTCCCCGGCGGGATCGGCCGGAACACGTCAGCGCGCAGCACCAAGCCGTCGTCCATGGTGATCGGGAGGTTCCAATCGATACGCATCCCGTCCCTGACTTCGGCCCGCTCCAGTCCCATCGCCCTCGGTTCCTCCCCATGGACCGATGAAGGGTGAAAGGCACCGCCAATCTAGCCGGGCTGCGGGCAGGAGTCAAGCAGGCGAGGTGATTCCGGCCCTCCTCGGGGTCGCCCGTCGCGCTCACGCGTAGACCTCGGGGTTGTAGAGGTTCGGCGGCCGCCGGCCCCGGATGACGGCGATCACGTTGTCGGCCACGACATCGGCGATCCAGACGCGCGTGTCGAGGGCCGCGCTGCCGATGTGGGGGGTCAGCACCACGTTCGGAAGCGTGAGGAGCCGGGGCTCGACCAGGGGCTCGTGCTCGTAGACATCCAGGGCGGCCCCGGCGATCCGCTTCTCCTCGAGGGCATCCACCAGCGCTTTCTCGTCGAGGACCGGGCCCCGGGCGGTGTTCACGAGAAACGCCGAGGGGCGCATCAGGGCCAGCTCGCGACGGCCGATGAGGTGGACGGTTTCCGCGGTCAGGGCCACGTTGAGGGAGACGAAGTCCGACTCCCGGAGGAGGTCGTCCAGCGGGCGGTATACGACGCCGAGGGAGTCTTCGCGAGGGGCGTCGAGCCGGTGGCGCTTGGTGTACAGGATCCGCATCGCGAAGCCCTGAGCCCGGCGCGCGACAGCCTCGCCGATCTGCCCGAGGCCCACAATGCCGAGCGTCTTGCCGTGCACCTCCCCGCCCACGAAATACAGGGACTGGCCGCCCGGGAACAGGCCGGAGCGGACGGCGCGATCCGCCTCCACCACCCGCCGGGCCACCGCCAGGAGGAGCGCCCAGTGGAGGTCGGCAGTGGCCCCGGTGACCAGGGGGGGAATCGTGGTCACGGGGATCCCGCGAGCCGTGGCCGCCGCCACATCCACGCCGGCGGGGACGATCGCCATCGAGGCGATCAGCTTGAGCCGGGGGCTCCCCTCGATCACCTCCCGATCCACGCGGTCGTGGAGGAGGCAGACCAGATACTCGTTCCGCGTGAGTGCGGCCTGGAGCTCCGATTTGGTGGTGATGTGCAGGGGATCGGGGTTCATCTCCACGTCGCCCACCTCCCGGAGCCGGGCCAGGGCGGTCTCCGGAATCGGCTGGGTGACGAAAATCCTGGGGGCCATCGGCCGCGTCCCTAGCCCGAATTATGCACATAATTCGGGCTAGGCACCGAAAATCGCATGGAAGTACCTCAGACTTCGAATTGTTTTCACCGGGCTCACACAATTTCCATGGCAACCGGAGGGTTCTGAGCGGAGATCGGAAAACGGAACAGACCATGTTGAAATCCATGCGATGTTCGTAGAGCCCGGATTATTCTCGTGAATAATCCGGGCTAGGCGAGCCTCAGGAGCCGCCGAGCGTTGGCGCCGAGGATCCGCGCCTGATCCGATCGCGCGAGCCCCCGGAGGCGGGTGATCACCTCAATGGGGCGCGCGTAGCCCATGTCGAAGCAGTAATCGCTTCCGAGCATGACGCGGTCGGCCCCGACCAGGGCGATCAGGTACCCCAGCGCCTCGGCGGAGTGGCTGATGGTGTCGTAGGTGAAGCGCCGGAGGTACGCCGAGGGTGGACGCTTGAGGTGCCGGCACTCCTTCCGGACCTTCCACCCGCGGCTGAGCCGTCCGACCAGGTAAGGGAAAGCGCCCCCGGCGTGGGGGAGGCAGACCTGGAGCCGCTTGAAGCGATCCAGCACGCCGCCGAAGATCAGGTGCGCCGCCGCCACGGCGGTGTCGAAGGGGTTGCCCAGGAGGTTGCCGAGGTAGTACGTGGCGAGGCGCTGGCCCCCGATGACCTCCACCGGATGAAGGAACAGGGGGAGCTTCAGGGTCTCCATCCGTTCATAGACGGGGAAGAAGTCTGGGTCAGACAGCTCGCGCCCCCGGATGTTGGTCCCCAGATACACGCCGCGAATCCCCGGCAAGCGCGCCGCCCGGTCCAGCTCTTCGAGAGCGCGCTCGGGCTCTTGCATCGGGAGAGTGGCGAGCCCCACGAACCGGTCCGGGAAGGCCCTATGCGCCTGCCCCAGGGTGTCGTTGACGGCGCGCGCCAGGCGAAGCCCCAGGTCGCCGTCGGCCCAGTGGACCATCGGGAGGGTCAACGAAAGGGCGTGGACCCGTACGCCCTGCCGGTCCATCTCCCGCTTGCGAAGGTCGAGGTCGCTGAAGGCCGCCCTGAGCGGCCCGACGCGGAGCAGGCCGGTCTCGAGCACTGGCCCCTTGGGGTCCGCGCGGGAGAGGCGGACGCCGAAGCGTTCTCCCTCCTCGGCGATCAGCTTGAGGTAGTCCGCGGGGTAAAAGTGGGCGTGGATGTCGACGGAGGGGGGCGTGGTCACGCCAAGGGGATACTATGGATTGGCGCTTCCTGTCAATGGCGGAGGCTCGATCGGTCGCCGCATTGCCCGCCGCTCCAGGTCCGGGCTATCATAAGGCAGCCGGACGGCGCCATCGGGCGTGATCCACGGGACAGCCGGTCGGGGGAACGCGGCGCTCTCAGCTGAACGGAGGGCGAGGGAGGACGCGATGAAGCTGCCGAGAGAACGCTTCGAGTACTCCGCCATCGTGGATCGCAAACCCCTCAGGCTCCCCAAGGGGGGTCGGGTCGCGGTGTGGACCATCGTCAACGTGGAGGAGTGGGACATTCAGGGACCGATGCCCCGCGCCGTGCTCCCGGCGCCGGGCGGAGCCAGCGTGATCCCCGATGTCCCCAACTTCGCCTGGCATGAGTACGGCATGCGCGTGGGCTTCTGGCGGCTCAAGGCCGCGCTCGACCGCTACAAGATCAAGGCCACGATGGCCATCAACGCCTCGGTGTGTCTTTCCTACCCGCGGATTGCCGAGGCGGCGAGGGCGGCGGACTGGGAGTTCATGGGCCACGGCGACATCCAGACGGCCCTGCATCTGGTCGAGGACCAGCGCGACGTGATCCGCAAGTCGATCGACACGATCCGGACGTTCACGGGCAAGCCGCCGCGCGGCTGGCTGGGCCCGGGTCTCACTGAGACCTGGGACACGTTGGATATCTTGGCGGAAGAAGGCATCGAGTACGTCTCGGATTGGGTCAACGACGACCAGCCCTACGAGATCAAGACGACGGCCCGGCCCCTCATCATGGTCCCCTACACCCTCGAGATCAACGACATCCCGATGATGCTGATCCAGCACCACGAGGCCCACGAGCTCTTCGATCGGGCGCGGGATCAGTTCGACCGCCTCTATGAGGAGGGGCGGCACACCGCGCGGGTCATGGCGATCGCCGTCCATCCGTACATCAGCGGGGTGCCCCACCGGATCAAGCACTTCGAGAAGATCTACGCGTACATGAAGAAGAAGCCGGGGGTGCTCTTCTGCAAGGGGGAAGAGATCCTGGACTGGTACCGCGCGCTCAAGGGGCGGTAGCCGTGGTGCTCGAGCCCGGGCTTTGCCCGCGCAAACTGAAAAGGGGGAGGTTCGGAAGGGGGGCGAAGCCCCCCTCCGAGTAAT
>JACQWA010000268.1 GCA_016209425.1 Candidatus Rokuibacteriota bacterium | reverse complement strand
CTCCAGGGGTTAGACAACAGGCCTGCATCTCCGCGAGCGCGGCGGAGGCCGCGGGACCGACATTTTGGCGAAGCGACCGGCAGCGAACCCCGCGCGCCGACAATCCGTCAGAGGACCCGGGGGCTTCGAGATCGCTCGACGTGAAGAGTCGGGCCGCCGGTGACGTCAAGTGCGCCACCGCTCAACGTTTCATGCCTAGACCGCAGGAACGAGTCGCGTCAGCGCAAGCATGAACGCCATCCCCAGCAGGACCGAAAGGATGACCTTCCAGTTGAATCGGCGGTGGGCGTCAGGCAAGAGATCCCCGGCCGCCAGGTAGAGGAAGTCGCCGGCGATGAAGGCCAGGACCGTATGCCGGAACTCCGGCGCGATCAGGCCCGCCAGAAATCCGCCGACCGGATAGATCAGGCCGGTGAGCCCGAGCCCCACCCAAATGCCCGCCCGACTCCACTTCGCTTCCCGCATGATCAGCGCCGCCGTCATCCTTTGGGGGATCTCATGGAGGACCACGGCGACCGTAATGGCCAGACCCAGGAACGGATCAATGAGATAGCCCGAGACGATACCGGCACCGTCAAGAACATTGTCGAGCGCCATGCCGAGGACAGCGACGGGGCCGATCTCATGGGTCTCGCACTCGCTCTCGCCGCAGGCGTGGATCATCATGGTCTTTTCAAGGACGTAGAATGTTACGAACCCGAGCGCCAGGAAAGAGGCATTCGCCGCGACCTCGGCCTCCGGCAGCACATCGAAGAACGTCACCGAGAGGAGGACGCCGGCCGCAAACGCGACGACGTAGCGACGCTCGATCCTCTCGGCGCGCTGTCCAAGCGCGAACCATCCCGCAAGCAAATCGCTCGCCACGGCAAGGAAGGGAAGGAGATACGCGACGCCCACGGGCCCCTCAGCGGACGAGGCGGACCGTGTCGACCAGCGCCTGGCGAGCCACGGTGGGGTCCGCCGCCAGCCAAACGATTGCCGCTCCGCTCCGGTAGAAATAGTGGATCTGCCCGAGGCCCAAGGCCGAGTAGAGAGTGAGGCCATCCTGCCCCCGGGCCTTCAGGTGGGTGAAGCGCCCCTCCGCGTTGGCCGCCCCCCGCTCGATTCCGCTCACCATCCGCGAGAGCTGCCACCGGGCGATGGGGCTCAGGTAGGCCCGGGAGACGTAGAGCATCGCCACGGCGCCGTCCCGCTCGTAGTGGGCCACAAACCCGTCGCGGGACGGGATGCTTTTCCCGTGAAGGCGGTTGATCTCCCGCAGGGCGTCGTCCCCCTGAAGCGCGTGCGTCCGCGGCAGCCCCCCCAGGGCCGGCGGGATGGCAGGCGGGGCGGCGCACGCCGCGAGCAGGAGCGCCAGCAGCGGAAGAATCCGGATGTGTCGGGTTCGCGGGATCACGCGACCCCTCCCCGCCTCCACCCCCAGAGACCGGCGCTGGCGGATCCTGCCGTCGCCGCCCAGGCAAAGAGGTCTCCGACGCGGGTATAGATCGTCTCATCAGCCTGACGCCCGATCTTCCCGACAAGCACCGCCTCCCTGAAGATGGCCGACTGCTCCCGGATGCGGCCGCGCGGATCGATGATCGCGGAGATCCCGGTGTTTGCGGAGCGGACGAGGAAGGTCCTGTGTTCCACCGCCCGGAAGACTGCCATGGCCAGATGCTGGACGGGGGCCGCGCTCCGCCCGTACCAGGCGTCGTTGGTGATGTTGACCAGAAATCCCGCGCCGCCCCGAACGAGGCGGCGGACCTCGGCGGGGAAATAGACTTCGTAGCTGATGGTGACGCCGAAGCGACCGAAGGGTGTGGAGAAGACCGTGGCTTGTCCACCGGGGGCGAAGTCGCCGACCGCCCCTCGGGCGAGCTTTTCAATAAAGCCCAGAAGGGAGCGGAGCGGGACGTATTCCCCGAAGGGAACCAGGTGGATCTTGTCGTAGCGCTGGAGAAGGGCACCGTCCTGGGAGATGAGAAAGGCGCTGTTGTAGAAGCGGCCGCCCTCGAGATCGGGGCTCCCCACGAGGATGTACCGCCGCGTCTCACGGGCGAGCCCGGCCACTCGAGCTCGGGCCTCGGGCTCGAGCCGGAGCAGGAACGGGACGGCGGCCTCGGGCCAGACGACAAGGTCCGCTCCCCTCTCCGCCGCCTCCCGGCTCAGGCGCTCGTAGGTAGCCAAGGTCGCCCCCCGAAACGCGGGGTCCCACTTGACGCCTTGATCGATGTTCCCCTGGACCACCGCGATACGGAACCCCCGGGCCGGCTCCGCTCGCGAGAGGGTCCACGCTCCATAGGCGAGAGTCACGAGGAGGGCGAGGCTGGCAGCCAACGCCGGAGCGAGCGCGGCTCCTGCTCGACCGGGGCGGAGGGCGAGGGCGATCGCGGCGTTGACCAGAACAACGACGAAGGAGACACCGTACATGCCCGTAACCGACGCGATCTGGATCAGCGGCAGGTTCCGGGACTGGGTGTAGGCGAGGAAGGCCCAGGGAAAGCCCGTCAGGAGATAGGTCCGCACAAATTCGAGCACGACCCAGAGACTTGCCGCAAAGAGGACCTGGCCGAGCGCCGAGGCGGGCCTCAGCCAGACCCACCCGACCGAGAACATCCCCAGGTAGAGGGCGACGTACAAGGAAAGAAGCAGCAGGATCAGGAGACTCACTCCCCACGACAGACCGCCGTACACGGCCATGGCGTGAGTCATCCAGGAGAGGTGCAGCGGGTAGAAGAGCATCCCAGCCAGCGTCCCGAGCCAGAAGGCAGAGCGCCGAGGAGCCCGGTCCAGGGCCACGAGGAGCGGCACCAGCGTCACGAACGCAACGGGCGAGAGAGCGGCAGGAGGATAGCTCAGGAACTGGCCGAGGCCCGTCAGGACCGCAAGCAGGATCCTCACCGGAGGGGCGGGCAATCAAACGGTCGCGAGGATGACGAAGCCCATGAGCACCACTCCGGACCCGATGCTGAGACGCATCCATTCCCGGTGGTGCAGGTTCCAGTGGGCCAGGCGGTTGAGCGCCGGCCGGGCGGACGCCAGGAAGAGGATCACCACGAGCGGCAGGACGAAGAGCGCGTTGTAGAGGACCAGGTATCCGAAGCCGGCCAGTGCGCTCGGCTGGCCCGCCAGCAGGGAGAGCACTGCGAGGTAAACGGCGCCGCTGCATGGCAGTGTGCAGAGGCCGATCAGCACCCCCCCGGCGACAAGCGCCGGGACGGTCATCCGCCGGGCTGAGGCGCGTGCCCACCGGCCCACCGCCGCCGGAGCCTCGAGGCGAAAGCCCAGTTCGGGGACGAAGTAGTCCTTGAGCATCCAGAGCCCGAGGGCGACGGAGAGCACGGCCCCGAGCCGGGCGGGCAGGTGGCGCTGGGTGAAAAGGTCAACGACCCAGAGGAGACCGACACCGAGCGCAAGATAGGTGACGAACACCGAGGCGATGTAGATGGAGCCGAGGCCGATCACGCGCCCGCGCAGGGAGACGGCGCTCTCGGGGCCGCGGGCCTGGGCTGCCGCCAGCAGAGCCGTGATGAAGAGGAGCAGCACCGTGAAGGCGCACGGGTTGAACCCGTCGGCGAGGCCCGCCACGAGCACCGTCCCGAGGGTGAGCGCGGGAAGCCGCGACGCCATCGCCACCGACGGCGCGTGGGGAGCGACAACGCCGGCCAGGGCCGCCAGCCCCAGCAGCCCGGCGGCCGCCGCCGAGAACGCCAGGACGCGCCCCGGCCGCATGTCGCCGTTCAAGCCCCTAGGCCTCCACGATCAGCTTCCCCTGCATCGTCGGGTTCGCCCGTCCCCCGCAGCAGACGTCGCAGTAGTACTCGTAGACCCCCGGCGCGGGAAGCATGAACGTGGCCTCCCGGGTCCCCTCGGGCGGGGCGATGATGTTGACTCCCAGCGCGTCGATCGCGAACTGGTGCTTGCCACCGCCGTCGGTGTGAAAGCGCGTGTCCACGCTGGTGAGCCTGACGGTCAGGGGCTGGCCCGCCTTGGCCCGGATCTCCGAGGTCGAGAAGCCTCCCATCGTCCCCTTGATCTCCACGCGCGCGGGACCGGCCGGAGGCGTCGCGCCGCTCCAGAACGCCGGTGCGAGGAACCACCCCACGCCGACCCCGACGACAGCAACGATCAGGAGATACGCCCACGGTTTCCACTGCTTGCGTTTCATCCGTTTGGTCTTCATCTGCTTCCCTCCATGTTCTTGCGCGCGTCGGCCCTCACGGCGCCAGCGGACGGACGAGAGCGGTGAGCCCCCTGAGTTCCACGATGCTCACCCAGGCGCCGGGGGTCAGCGGCTCCGTGGCGACGACGTTCCACAGCTCACCCTGAACGCGCGCCACTCCCTGCCGGCCGCGCGCCGTCACCACCACGCCCCGGGCTCCGCGCATCCCTTCCGCTCCCGTCACCGCCGGCTGCCTCATTGCCTCGATGACCTTGAGCCCCGCGAAAGCGCCCAGCCCGGCGAGCGGCAGATAGAACCCCAGGGCCACCGGAAAAGGCAGGAAGGAGAAGAGGAGCAACCCCACCAGCGGGAAGAGGAGCGGGAGATGGCAGAGCATGTGCGGCTCACTTCATGTGCCCGGGCGGATGTCCCGCGGGACCACCGTGCTCCATGTGCTGCTCGTGCGGCGTCTCGTGCGCGTAGAAGTGCTTCACGTAGAGGCTGAGCTCCGGATGGAACTGAAAGCCCTCGGGTTTCGGATCCATGGGTCCGTACGCTTCGGGCGTCAGAGCCAGCTCCATCGAGCCGAGGCGGTCCCCCGCATACATGATGACCGCCATCACACCTTTCCCGACCTCGGCGACGTAGCAGTTCTCATGTCCCTTCACGCCGACCGGCTTGAAGTCCAGCGAACGGTCGGCCGTGAACGGCGGGCGGGGATCGGCCGCCTCGGATGACCGCAGCGGGGCCACCAGCAGACCGGCCAGAAGCGCGACGAGCAGTCCGGCGAACAGACGAGCGATTGTCCCGGTGATCTTCACAGGTTCTCCCTCCCGTGCCTCAAGCCTCGTGACCTTTCGCTTCCCTTTCGAGCGCGGCGAGGGCAGCCAGGATTCGCCGCCTCAGCCGGGCCGGGGCGCGCGACCGCGGCAACCGGCTGAGGCGCCGCACCAGCGCCCCCTCCCATCCCTCGACGGTCTTCTTCCCACGCTCCCTCACGCGCATCCCTTCCGGCTTGCCTCCTCCACCCCGACGTACTTCTCGGGAGCCTTCAGGAAGGTAGCCTTGCATCCCGGCGCGCAGAAGAAATACGTCTTGCCCTCGTGGACCGCGGTCCCTGCCGCCTTCTTCTCGTCCACTTCCATCCCGCAGACCGGATCCTTCGCCATGTGCCTCACCTCCTCCCGCTGTTACGGCGTGACGCTGATCCCGTTGGGACCTTCCCCCACCGGGACGGTGGCGATGACTTTCAGGTCCTTCACCTCGATGACCGAGACGGAGTTGGCGTAGATGTTGGTGACGTAGGCATAACGGCCGTCGCCGCTGACGACGACCCCGTGGGCGCCGGCCTCCGTCTCAACACTCTTGGTGACCTCGAACGTCCCAAGGTCGATCGCGCTCACGGTCCTCCCCGGGCTCTTCTTCGTCCCCTGGTTGGCGACGAACAGGAGCCGGCTGTCCGGCGTGGCGTAGACCTGGATCGGCACCGTCCCCACGGCCACCTTCCTGACCACCTGTCGGATCTTGGGATCGATCACCGCGACCCGGTCTTCCTGGGAGAGTGAAACGAAAGCCAGACGGCCGTCGGGGGTGAATCCGACCTGCGCCGGCCCCTTCCCGACCGGGATCTTGGCGACCTCCAGGCGCGCCCCCGTATCGATCACCGAGACCGTCTCACCCTTGAGGTTCGCGACATAGGCCTCCTTGCCGTCGGGGCTCAGCCGGATCCCGTGGGGGGACGCCCCGACCGGAATCGTGGCCACCACCCGGCGCGACTGGGTGTCCACCACGCTGACTGTGCTCTCCCCTCCGTTGGTCACATAGGCGAAGCGGCTATCAGGTGTCAGCACCACGTGGGCGGGATGGAGCCCGACTCTGACCTTGGCGACGACCTTGTCGGTGGCGGTGTCGATGGCCCAGACTTCTCCCGGGTTTCCCCTCGCGTCGTGCTCGCGCTTGGCCATCCCCTTGTGCTCCTGCTCCCATTCCTTTGGCTCCTCGCCGTTGTTGGTGACCCACGCAAGCTTCCCGTTGGGAGAAACCTGGACATTGTGGGGGGCGCGACCGACGGGGACCACCCCGGACCGGGTCCACAGCCGGGCGTCGATCACCGATACGGTACTGGCCTCCTCGTCGGCGACGTAGATCTTCTCCGGGGTGGCGCCGGCCGGCCCGGCCCACCCCGCCACCGCCATCAACGCGGCTGCCGCGATCCAGCGCGGCCTCCTCATCGTGGGTCTCCTCCTTCGAATCATGTGAACGCCTTCCGCGCCGCCAGCCGGCGGCCGAAGGCGACGAGGGCAACCGCAAGCAGGGCGAGGCTCGAGCTCTGCAGGAGGGAGAGTCCGAAGGCGAGCTCCACGCGGTCGCCCCTGAAGACCTCCGTCACGAGCCGAATGAGCCCATAGCCCGCGATGTACAGGAGGAAGAGCTGGCCGGGGAAGGACGTCCGCTTGCGCAGCGCCCAGAGGGCTCCGAAGAGAACCAGGTCGAGGGTGAACTCGTAGAGCTGGACCGGATGCAGAGGGACTCCCAGCGGGGCCAGCGCGTCCGGGTTTGTGAAGGTGACCGCCCAGGGCAGCTCTGTGGGCCGCCCGTACGAGTCTCCGCTTAGGAAGCAGCCAAGCCGTCCGATCCCCTGGCCCAGGATCAGCGCGGGGGCCAGCGCATCGGCCAGCGCCCACGTGGAGAGACGGCGCCCCCGGCAGAACCAGAGGGCGGCGGCGAAGCCGGCCAGGAGCCCGCCGTGAAGCGCCAGGCCGCCCCGCCAGACGGCGAGGATGCCGAGCGGATCCCGCCAGAGGAGCTCGGGCTCCCATCCCAGCACGTGGGCCAGGCGCCCGCCGATGAATCCCGCCAGGATCACCGGCAGCGCCAGGTCTCCGACGACCTCGGGGGCAAACCCCTTGCGCCGGGCTTCCCGCGCGCCGACCCACCAGGCAGCGAAGATCGCCACGGCCACGAGGACGCCGTAAGTGTGGAGCCTGAACCCGCCGACCTGGATCAGGATCGGATACATCAGCGCGGTGACCTCGCAGCCGGGCCCGGCTGTGCCACCAGCCGCTGCCGCGCCTCGGCCAGGATCGAGAGCACATGGTCCCGGTCCTCCTTGGAGATCTCCTGGGCCAGGAGGGTCTCCCACGTCCGGATCGCCTCGGCTGTCTTCCCCAGCGATTCGTAGAGGACCAGCCCCTTGCCCCAGAGCGCCTGGGGGGACGCGGGGTCGCGGGCCAGAGCCCGCTCGAAGGACTTGAGCGCCCGGTCGGGATGACCCGCGCGGTGGAGGATGAGACCGAGAGAGGCGTGGGCGGTCGGCTCGTCCGGGTCCGCCTCGAGGGCGCGCCTGAAGAAGCCGATGGCGCGGTCCCACTCCCCCGCCTCCATCGCCTGGCGCCCCCGCTCGAGCAGGACGGGCAGATCGGGCGCCTCCGCCCGTGCCGCCTCCTCCCGGGTCCCGGTGAGGAAATCTCCCGTGGGCGATCCCTCGCCGCGCGCGCGGACCGACTGAGGGAGGAAGTATCCCAGGGTCGCCCCGAACCCGATGAGGAAGAGCGCGGCGGCCACCCAGCGCCAGGGGCGAGCGGGCCGCGGGGCGGCGCCGGCAGCGGCCGCCTCCGGGACGCTCGCACCAGCCGCGGCACGCTCGGGGCGCGGCCGCTTGGGGCGGGCGAGCGCGGCGGCGGCGCGGGTCTCGTACAGTGTCCGAAGCTCCTCGTAGTCGCCGTCGGAGAGCTTTCCCGCCCGGTAGTCGAAACGAAGCTCCCGCAGCGCCTCGACCAGCCTCGCCTCCTCCGGCGCAAGGGCGACGAGCGAATCGTCTGCTCTCACCGCTTCCCTGATCCGGCTAAGAGCGGATACGTCCACCGGCGGGAGGGGCGACTTTTCGCGACGGCTCCACCGCCTGAGGAGCCACGCGGCCCCGCCGAGCCCCGCCACGGCTCCCACCGTCGGGACGATCCAGACGACGAGCCCCACCCCGCGCGGCGTCGGCGACAGGAGGATCCACTGGCCGTACTTGGAGACGAAGTAGGCGCGGATCTCGTCGGGGCGCTTTCCCGCCCGGAGCTGATCCACGATGAGCGCCCGCATCTCCCGCGCCATCTCAGAGGAAGAGTCGGCGACGGACAGGTTCTGGCAGACGGGGCAGCGCAGGCCCGAGGCGACCTCCCGCATCCGGTCTTCGAGATCCTCCCCGGCGACCGCCGGGGCCGCGAAGACGAGCACGGCCACGAGCGCCGCCAGGGCTGGGGCCCACCACCCCGCAGGGGCGTGTCGGAATAACCTCCCTTCAAGCGCGCACCCACGCCTTCGGCGTGGGTACCCGGCCCGCGCAACCTGGGGGGAGGCATCGGAAGGGGGGCGGAGCCCCCCTCCGAGAGAGCTACCGGATCGACTGGTACTCACCCTTGCCCTCCCGCCGGCTCTGGACGCCCTGCCGCGCCTCCTCCAGCTTGGCGTGGATCGTCTCCGCCCCGAGCGCGCCGATGTGCTTGTAGGTGATGCGGCCGGTCCGGTCGAGGAAGAACGTTTCGGGAATCCCCCACACCCCGTAGTCGATGGCGATCCGGTTCCCGCCGTCGATCCCGTTGGGATAGGTGACGCCGAACTCCCGGAGGAACTCCCGGGCCGCCTCCTCGCGATCCTGCATGTTGATGCCCAGGAACGCCACGTCCCCGTCGCGGTGGCGCTGCCAGGAGGCCTCCAGGGCTCGGGCCTCGGCCCGGCAGGGCGGGCACCACGACGCCCAGAAGTTCAGGAAGACCACCTTGCCGCGGAGGTCCGACAGGCTGACCTCGCGCCCGTCAGTGAGCCGGACGCTGAACGCCGGCGCAGGGCGCCCGATGAGGGGAGACGGAATCTCCCGGGGATCGCGGGTGAAGCCGAACGCCAGCACCGCCAGGAGAGGGACCCCCACCGCGAAGATGAACGCCAAGCGCTTCCAGGCCATCTCACGCCCCAGGGGGCCGGCGCCCGAATGGCCAGAGGGCCAGGAGCGCGCCCAGGACAATCACGCCGCCGCCCACCCAGATCCACATCACCAGCGGGCGCAGGAGCACCTTGACGGTGGCCTGGCTCGCCCGCACCTCGCTGAACCCGGAGAGGATCAGGTAGAGGTCCTCCGACCAGCCCATCCTGACGACCGCGCGCCCGATGGGCGATTGCTGGCTCGGGAAGTACTTGAGGGCGGGGCTGAGCACCCCGAGGTCGTGCCGGTCGTTGAACACCCTGAAGGCCGCCTCCACCCGCGCGTGGGTCGGCCGCTCCCT
>JACQWA010000024.1 GCA_016209425.1 Candidatus Rokuibacteriota bacterium | reverse complement strand
TCGGGATGAAGGGGCCCAGCGATGAACGGACGGACGCCATGGAGTGTACCGGGCAACCCTGGGATGGAAACGGGCGAGACGACGGGGGAAGACTGGCGCCTACGAGGGAGCGCGCGGACAGGGACCCCTCACCGCCATGCGGTCTGGCTCTACTCCTTCCACCGCGAAGCGGTTTCGTTCAATGGCGGTTATGTCGCCTAGCCACGGTGTACCTGGCCTCTTCCGCCTCGGACTTCATGACCGGGCAGACGATCTTCCTCGACGGCGGCCACTCGGCCGCCTGATCTTCGCTGTCCTCCCTCACGCTTCTAGAGACCGGATTTTGTCAGGAACGCTTCGATTGCCTGGACAAAGCGAGGATAGAGTTCCAGGATTGTTCCAACAGACGCTAGGACCTTCGCGTCTTCGATGCTCTCGTATTCGTGCACCAGACGGTTCCGGAGACCGGCCGATGGGGCGAGCTGTCGAGCCAGCTCTTCCGGAAGGAGCTGAAGCCCTGCCAATGCGAGAAAGCCCCCGTAGTAATCATCGGGAACCGTCCGCCCATGCTCAGCGATCAGGTGGGCGTTGATGTCCAGGGCGGCTTCAATGGCTTCCTGGAGAAGCCGTTCCGCCGCCTTTCGTTCGTAAAAGCGCTGGCGATACTCGTCCAGGGTGAGCCGGCTGAGGGGGCGAAGTCCGGCCAGCGATTCGGTGATATGAGCGAGCTTTCGTCGGATAATGGCGGCGTCCACAGGGCTCACGCCAGACCCTCATGTTGGAGAAATACCTGGATCGAGCGTCGCTGGGCTTCCCGCAACTTCCTGGTGTCTGCGTATCGGCGGGAAGCAAGAGACTGAAACTGTCTGAAGAGGCCCGGAAGTTTCTCGAAAAGGGGAAGCCCTGAACGGGCCACCTCAAAGGCGAGAATCGGGCCGGCCCGTCGGAGGTCAACAAGGTCCAAGCGATGGGTTCGGAGCCGAGGGGCAAGGGCGAGGTAGAGGGAGTCCAGCTCAGCCGGACCGTCGCACAAGACAGCAAGGTCAAGATCGCTCGTCGTCCCAGCTCGACCCTTCACAGCGGAGCCAAATAGAACGAGAAGCCGGAGATCCGGCGCCGACTCAGGCAAGTCTCTGACGCTCTCGAGAAGATCCTTAGAGGCGATCGCCGCGCTCATGCGGCCACTCTAACGGACGGGTTTTAGCCTGTCAAATTCCTCGCCTCCACGGCGGCTGTTGACCAGGTTGAGTCAGCGGGCTAAGCTTAGCGCGCCATTCTCTAACCTCGCTGGTTGAAGGCGCTTGTATGAAATGTCCCGGGTGCCAGCATGACAATCCCGCTGAGTCAAAGTTCTGCGGCGAGTGTGCTCGGCTCGAGTCACTCTGCCCCGCCTGCGCGGCATCCAATCCTCTGACGAACAAGTTCTGCCACCAGTGCGGAGCGCCGCTGGTCGGAGCGGCGCCGCCGGCGAAATTCACGTCGCCCCAGGCCTACACCCCCAAGCACCTCGCCGAGAAGATCCTCACCTCCCGGAGCGCGCTCGAGGGCGAGCGCAAACAGGTCGCAGTGCTGTTCGCCGATCTCAAGGGGTCTATGGAGTTGTTCGCGGACCGCGATCCTGAGGAGGCGCGGAAGGTTCTCGACCCCGTCTTGGAACGCATGATGGAGGCCGTT
Organism: Candidatus Rokuibacteriota bacterium; assembly: GCA_016209425.1. Lineage (GTDB taxonomy): Bacteria > Methylomirabilota > Methylomirabilia > Rokubacteriales > CSP1-6 > JACQWA01. Next base: position 984 of record JACQWA010000024.1, on the reverse strand, counting down.
CACCGCTACGACGGGACGGTGAACCAGGTGATGGGCGACGGGATCATGGCGCTGTTCGGCGCGCCGCTGGCCCACGAAAGGGGACCTGCCGAGGGCCACCACCGCGCTCGAACGAAGCCTCTCACTTTGCCGAGCGGCGACGAGCTCGCTGTGGTTTCCCAGAGTCGCCTCGGCCCTGGGCTCTACATACGCGCTGGCTGGCCGCTTGGCCGAGGCCCTGGCCCTCTTGGAGCAGGCCGGCTCGGCGCGAGTACTGGCCTGGCATTCACTCCTGATCGCCTGGCTGGGCGAGGCGTATCTGGCCGCTGGACAAATGGATGACGCCCGAGGGCTCGCTGACCGTGCCCTCGAGCTCGCGGGTCAGCACGAGGAACGCGGAAACCAGGCATGGGCTCTCCGCCTTTTGGGAGAGATCGCGTCCCATCCCGCTCCTCCCGACGTCCGGATCGCCGAAAACCACTACCGCCAGGCCATGGCTCTGGCCTACGAGCTAGGGATGCGGCCGCTCCTCGCCCACTGTCACCTCGGTCTCGCCAAGCTCTACCGGCGCACGGGCAAGCGGCAGGAGGCCCAGGAGCACCTCGCCACTGCCACGACCATGTACCGCGAGATGGACATGCGCTTCTGGCTGGAGGAGGCGGAGCTGAGGGGGTTGGCGTGATTTGCTGCCCCCAATGCGGCCATGTGAACGGCGAGGGCATGAAGTTCTGCGGCGAGCGCGTACCCTCGTCTCCCGCTGCGCTGCTTGCGGCGCGCTGAATTCTCCCGGAGCAACGCGCATACAGTATCCCCGGTGCCCGGTCGCGAATCCGCGGCCGCCGCCTTTTACGAGGAGTGAGGGTTATCGGCTCGCTATACACTCTCCCGCTGGTTCCCGCTGGTGTTGACAGGCAATACGGCGAGTCGTAGAATGACTCGATGTGAGTCGTGCGTGAGGCATCTCCCCCTATGAAGCAGCTAACAGTGCGCGGGTTTGACAAAGAG
>JACQWA010000236.1 GCA_016209425.1 Candidatus Rokuibacteriota bacterium | reverse complement strand
GCCCGGAGGAGATCGATTTCACGCTGAGCGCGTTCCGCCCCGACCCCCCCGCAAGAGGTGGGTACCCGTAGAAGTGGCTCGCCCGACTCAGGCGTGGGCGATCACGATCTCGCCCGTGAGCGCCCGGTGGACCGGGCAGCGGTCGGCGATCTCCCGGAGCCGCTGCTCCTGCTCGGAGGTGAGCCCTCCTCCGAGGAGCAACTCCAGCTCAATGGAGTCCGTTTTCCCCTCGGCCGGATCCACTTTTTTCGTGTGACGGAGCTTGACCTCCACCCGATCCACCGCCCACCCCTTGCGTCTTGCGTACAGCAAGACCGTGATCGAGGTTCACGACCCGAGCGCGGCGAGCAGCAGCTCGTAGGGAGAGGGCCCGGCGTCATCCCCGCCCTGCTCGGGGGGCTCGTCCGCCAGCAGCACGTGCCGTCCCACCCGTACCTCATGCCGGAGATTCTCAAGCAACGTCACCGTCACCGCTCTCGCCACTGGCCTTCCTCCTCGCGGCCCAACCGGCTCCTCCGGCCGGCGGGGTCGTGCTATGATGGCGCCCGCCATGCGCGTCCTCGTCGTCGGGGGAACCGAGTTCATCAGCCTGGCTCTCGTCCGCGCCCTCATCCGTGAGGGCCACGCGGTGACGGTACTCAACCGCGGCCGCAGGAACGACCGTTTGCCGCCGGGCATCGACGTGCTCGTCTGCGACAGGAAGGATCACGCCCAGCTCAGGTCCGCCCTCGACGGCGCCCGCTTCGATGGGATTTACGACATCACCTACGCCCCGACCACCGGCGAAGACGTGGCGGCGCTGGCCGACGCCCTGCTGCCCAGCGTCCCGCATGTGCTGTTCGTCTCCACCGGCCGGGTCTACGACCACGCGCTCCCCATCCCCTACAGCGAAGCGACCCCCCGAGGATACTACTGGGGCGAGTACGCCCGCCACAAGATCGCCGGTGAAGACGCCCTCCTCGAACGCCACCACACGCGTGGACTGCCGGTTACCATCGTTAGGCCGACCCATGTCCTGGGCCCGCTCAACACCCGGCACAACGAAGCCTTCTTCTTCGACCGGATCATCCGCGGCCGGCCGGTGCTCGTCCCCGGCGACGGGGGGTGGCTCCGCCAGTTCGGCCACGTGGACGATCTGGCCGACGCGCTGGCCTCGATGCTGGGAGACTCGCGGGCCTTCGGCCAGGCCTACAATCTCACCGGGGAGGAGTGCGTCACCCAGGTCGGGTTCGTCGAGCTGATCGCCGAGGTCCTCGAGCGACGGGTGGAGTTTCGCCATTTCGACCCCGCCCTCCTCAAACGATTTGACAAGCCGGGGCTGGTCTTCGGCCAGAACCTCGTCTATGACTGCCACGCCGTGTACACGACCGCGAAGGCGCGCGCGGAGCTCGGGATCCGTCCGCGCTACACGCTGGCCTCGGCTCTCCGGCAGACGTGGGACTGGTACCGCAAGGAGAGCCTGGACCAGCGACCGGTGGATTTCACCTTCGAAGACGAGCTGCTGGCGCTCCTCCCGCGGTGACCTCCCGCCGGGTCCTCCTCTATCACCCCGGTCAGGCCGAGGCCTATGCCCGGCTCGTCAGAGCGCCGAGGCGAGCGATCAGCCTGGACGTCTGCTCGACGCCGGCGGAAGCCGCGGCCCGCATGGCGGACACTGAGATCCTCTACGCGTGGAAGTTCCCCTCCCACCTGCTCGCCAGGGCCTCCCGCCTCCGCTGGATCCAGGCCATGGGGGCCGGCGTCGAAGAGTTCTTCGTCCCCGATCTCCCCCCCCGCGTCATCGTGACCCGGGCCACCGGGATGTTCGGCGCCTGGATGGCCGAGTACACCCTCGGATGGTGCACCTGGGTGACTCAACGCATGGAGGCGTTCCGGGAGGCGCAGCACGAGCGCCGCTGGCGCGCCCTGGATCCCGAGCCGCTCCATGGCAGGACCCTGGCAATCGTGGGCCTGGGCGACATCGGCAGGCAGATCGCGCGCGCCGGCGCGGCGCTCGGGATGCGGGTCATCGGCGTGAGCCGGAGCGGCAGACCGCAACGTGGCCTGGCCGCGGTCTACCGTCCCTCCTCTCTCGCCCGGGCGTTACGGCAGGCCGACTTCGCGGTCAGCGTGCTTCCGCTGACCGAGGAAACCCGTGGCCTGATCGGCGAGGCCGAGCTCCGGGCGATGAAACCCACCGCGTGGCTGCTCAATATCGGCCGGGGCGCGGTGATTCAAGAACCGGCCCTGGTCCGGGCGCTCGGCGAGAAGTGGATCGCCGGCGGCATCCTCGACGTCTTCGACACCGAGCCGCTCCCCCCCGACCACCCGCTCTGGGCCCTGCCGAACGTCGTCATCACCCCGCACATCGCCGGGCCGAGCGTGCCCGCGGAGATCGCCCCCGTTTTCAACGCCAACCTCCGCCGCTACCTCGCGGGCCAGCGCCTCCGCTTCGTGGTCGATCGCGCGCGCGGCTACTGACCTGCAAGCTACGAGACCTCTTTCGACTGGCTTCTTCGTACATCTTCAAGGACCACACAAAGCCTTCGCAAAATTCATGAATCCACAGGGAGAGGGGTAAAGGGTTAAAGCGAAGACAGCGGACAAGCGTGCATTTTGGGGATGGAAGGCGACATCGCGCGCCGGCGGGCTGGGCTCAGCGTCGCCGGCGGTAGGTCGTAGTGGTGCGCCGCTCGATGTAGCGGACCGCTACGACCCGGACCTCCCGGTAGACGTCAAAGAAAATCCGCCAGTCGCCGACCCGGCGGCGAAAGGTGGTGGGCTGGTTGCGGAGACGCTCCACGTCGCCGCCAAACGGGTCCGACTCCATCTCTTTGAGCGCGGCGCGAACCCGCTGCTCCTCACGCCGAGGCGCGCGACCGACGATCCTTTCGGCGCGCTTGTCGACGTGAACCGTCCAGCGCTCGGAAGAATTCATCGAGGGTATAGTACTCGCCGCGTCTCATCGCCGCGCGACCTTTCTCGATCTCGCGGAGCTCGCGGGTGGTTGGGGTGTAGACTGGCAGGGTGCGCACCCGGTTCAGGTAAACCCGGAGCGCCTCACGGATGAGCTCGGAGCGGGTGCGGTGCTCGGCTTTCCGGACCTTCTCCACTTCCCGGATCATGGCCGGCGGGAGCGAAATCGTCATGGTGGCTCGGGCTGGCATGGGCACAAAACCTCCTGTGTTACTTCGTAGCACTTTATCCTACTCGCCCAGCCGCGGGTGTCAACCCTCCCGCTCCTCGTGCTCCTCGTGGGGTTCGCGGGAGGAGGAGCGGGAACAACCACCAGACCCACAAGGACCGCACTGCGTTTGTACCGTGTAAGTAGTCGTGCCTACGGTGTATGTGCCCGTTATCACTGAGCCTATACTCTTGCAAATCGACGAGTAGGCCTGCGGCCGAGGTCGTCCCTCCGTATTTACGTCCACGAACTCATCGGGAGGATGAGCCGACAAGAAATTGAGCGTGCTTATCAGGGCGTCGTCAACTATGGATGGTCCGGGGTCAAGAGAGCTTAGCAAGGCTCTGAGGCTCGCGATGTCCTGTACCGATATCTTGACGGGCTTATCCCTCCTTTCCGAAACACTTCTTACATTCACGGTATGATCTCTATAGTTAATCCGCGCGAGTATTTTCTTCTTATTCAACTTAAACATCGCCGCTTTCTTCCACAACGGAAGAAAAACTTAGCCACGTTTCCGGTGCCACCCGCGCCAGTCAGGTTCGCCCTGGAACGAGGGCTTTCGTATTTGTGGGCGGAAGGTGAAAGCCGGCAAGGCTGCGACCCGAGGACCTCCTCTACCTGTCTGACTTCCTCCTGCACCCATCTGCTACCACGACGCTACCGGGCGGAGGCGGGTCCACTCCCCGGAGGCCAGCCCCGCGGGCAAGCTACCGCTTGCTGATCAGCCAGTGGCCGAGCGCCAGGTGGGGGAGGCCGGAGCGCTCGAAGGTATCCACGGCGTCGGCGGGAGAGCAGACGATCGGCTCCCCATGGAGATTGAACGAGGTATTGAGGACCGCCCCGATCCCCGTGCGACGCTCGAACTCGCGGATCACCGCGTGGTAGTCGGGATTCCAGGATTCCTCCAGGATCTGGGGGCGGGCGCTCGCATCCTGGGGATGGATGGCCGCGATCAGCTCCTCCTGACGCTTCCCCTGGGTCGGAAACGCCAGCATCATGTACGGCGAGGACAGCCCCTTGGGGTTCACGAGGTAGTCGGCTTCGCGCTCCTTCAGGATGGTGGGGGCGAAGGGCATCCAGAAGTCCCGGTTCTTGATCATCCGGTTGATCAGCGGCACCACCCGGTGGTCGGACGGGTTGGCGAGAATCGAGCGGTTGCCCAGCGCCCGGGCGCCGAACTCCATCCGGCCGGCGCACCGCGCCACCACCCCGTCCGACACCAGGAGGTCGGCGATCCTCTCCTCGATGTTGTCGTGGAAGGTCACCCGGTAGCGCGCGTCTAGGTTGCGCTCCCGGATCAGCGCCTCGATCTCCTCGTCAGTGACCTCCGGCCCCAGATAGGCCGGCCCGAACGGCTGCGGGACCGGCGGAACTCCCCGTCTCGCGCATTCGTCGAGGTACGCCAGGTAGGCCGCGCCGATCGCGTTGGACTCATCGCCGCAGCTCGGAAACACGAAGAGGTCCTCGACCCCCCCCTCCTGGGCGATGAGCATGTTGGCCTTCACGTTCATGAAGACGCCGCCCCCCAGGGCCAGACGCGCACCGCCGTGGCGACGGCGCGCGATGCGGACCCAGCCGAGCAGGATCTCCTCGAGCAGCTCCTGGGCGCCCCCCGCCACCCAGTCAAAGCGAAGCCCGAGGCAGGCGCGCAGGAGGAGCTGGTAGCGCTCCCCCGGCTTCTTCCATTCAAAGCGGCACGGCGTGCCCTCGACCAGGTCGAAGATCTCCCGGAGCGCCTCGTAGGCCCGCCGGCTTCCCGGCCTCAGGGCATAGGGGGCGAGCCCCATGACCTTGTACTCGTCCTCGCCGAACTTCATGCCGAGATAGAGGGTCACGAAGGAGTAGAAGGCCCCCAGGGACCCCGAGGCGCTGGCGGTCGCTTCGTGGCGGGTGAGGCTCAGTCCCCCGGCGGTCGAGACCGTGGCGCACAAGCCGTCCCCAGAGTTGTCGTTGGTCAGGACGAGCGCGGCGGCCCCCCGGTAGGGCGAGCCGAAGTACGCCGCCGCGGCGTGGCAGGTGTGATGATCGAGACAGACGATCTTGTCGGCGGAGACTCCAAGGTGGTCGGTCACCAGCGCCAGCCGCTCCGCCTGCGGGATTCCGAACTTCCCGCGTGAGGCGTCGATGAGCCCGAACTTGGCCCCGAGCTTCCTGAACCGCTTGCTGAACGCGCGGCGGGGCGACGGCAGCCGCACGCCGTAGTAGTCGCGGATGTAGGCCTCGTCCTGGAGCACCCGGTCGAGCCACTCCTGGGCGATCATCCGCGCTCCGGCCAGCGCCACGAGGTCGATATCACGCGGTGAGAGGCCGAGCTGCGTCAGGAGGGCGTCCACGGCGCGGCGCGGGTACCCCGAGTCGTTTTTCACCCGGGTGAAGCGTTCCTCGCTGGCGCAGCCGATGATCGTGCCGTCCCTGAGAACGGCGGCGGTGGCGCAGTGGGTTTCGTTGATCCCGAGAATGACCATCCGGCCCTCAGCCACGGGCATCAAGCTCGGAAAAATCCGGGTTTCGAGCATGCGGAGGTGACCCGGGCGGATAGCGGGGCGCCAGGCGGTCCGCCCGGATCCGAGGATCCTGGGTGCTCGAGGGGAAGCCGCTCGCGGTCCGGCTCAGCCGCGAGACCAGCCACTCACTTCTTGGACAGGGCTCTTACAATTTCCCGGCAAAAAGCGGGAAGGTCGTCGGGTTTCCGGGAGGTGATGAGGGTGCCATCGACGACCACCTCCTGGTCCACCCACGTCGCGCCGGCGTTCGCGACGTCGTCCTTGATGGCGAAGAAGCTGGTGGCCCTCTTCCCTTTCAGGATCCCGGCCGAGGCGAGCATCCACCCGGCATGGCAGATCGCGGCCACGACCTTCCCCTGCTGGAAGGCCTCACGGACCAGCTTCACCATCGCGTCATGGCGCCGCATCATGTCGGGCGCGTAGCCGCCGGGGATGACCACGGCGTCGAACTCCACCGCGCTCACGGTGTCGGCCTGCACGTCCACGGTGACCGGATACCCGTGCTTGGAGGTGTACGCCTTTGCCCCTCCCGCGCCGACCACTTTCACCTCGGCCCCCTCCTCCTTCAGCCGGTAGTAGGGGACCCACAGCTCCATCTCCTGGTACATGTTCTCAGCAAGGACCGCGACCCGCTTGCCCTGTAGGCTCATTCACGCCCTCCCGGTGTGAGGCACGGCACTAGCTCTTGCGCGACGTCTTCGAGAAGAAGGTCCCCATCAGCGGCTGGAGAGCCTTCTCGCCGCAGGCGGGGCACTTATACTCGCCGCGCTCCCGCTCCCCAAAGGTCAGGGTCAGGGAGACCTCCTTGGCACACTTCGGGCAGTAGAACTCGTATAAAGGCATATTGATCCCTCCTCAGCGCCGTCTGCAATGTGTGCTCTTTCTTTACCACCAAGCGAGCGACGCGTCAAGACGGGAGGGACACCACCACGGACTTGACCTCCGTGTACTCCTCGATCCCTTCGTGGCCGCCCTCCCGGCCGAGCCCGGACTCCTTGAACCCGCCGAACGGGATCTCGTGCGTGTACCCCGCCGCGTCGTTGGCGCCCACGAGCCCGTACTCGAGCTGCTCCGAGACGCGCACGACGCGCGTCATGTCGCGCGCGTAGAAGTACGCCGCGAGGCCGAACTTGGTCGCGTTCGCCCGGCGGATGACCTCCTCCTCGGTGTCGAAGGTGAGAATGGGGGCCGCCGGGCCGAAGATCTCCTCCCGGGCGATCGGCATGTCGTCGGTCACGTCGAGGAGGACTGTGGGCGCGTAAAAGAACCCTTTGGCGTACACGCCCTCAGTGAGATAGTGGCCGCCCGCGACCAGGCGCGCCCCGCGCTTCACGGCGTCCTGGACGAGCCCGTGCACCTTCGCGCGGGTTTCCTCGTTGATCAACGGACCGATCTGGGCGCCGGGCTCGAAGCCCGGGGCGACCCGGAGCCGCTTGACCGCGTCGATGAACGCGGGGATGAAGCGGTCGGCGACCCCGCGCTGGACGTAGATGCGGTTGGCGCAGATACAGGACTGGCCGCCCACCCGGAGGTACTTCATCGCGACCGCCCCCTCGACGGCGGCGGTGAGATCGGCGTCGTCGAAGACGATGAAGGGGGCGTTGCCGCCCAGCTCGAACGAGAGCCGCTTGATCTGACGGGCCGCGATCTCCATGATCCACTTCCCCACCTCCGTCGAGCCGGTGAAGCCGATCTTGCGGATGAAGGGATGCGTCAGCAGCTCCGTGCCGACGAGGCGGGAGCGATTGGTGGTGACGACGTTGAAGACGCCCGGCGGCAGCCCGACGTCCTGGGTGACCCGGGCGATGGCGAGCGCCGTGAGCGGCGTGGCCGACGCGGGCTTGAGCACGACCGTGCAGCCCGCCGCCAGCGCCGGGGCGATCTTGCGCGTGACCATCGTTGCTGGAAAGTTCCACGGCGTCACGGCGGCGACGGGGCCGATCGGCTGGTGGAAGACCCAGTAGCGCTTGCCCGGTTGGGGCGAGGGGATCCACTCGCCGGTCATCCGCCGCGCCTCCTCGGCGAACCAGCCGAAGTAGCCCAGCGAGAACTGGACTTCCTTCCGCGCCTCCTCGAACGGCTTGCCGTTCTCGAGCGTGATGAGCCGCGCCAGCTCGTCCCTGCGCTCCTCCATCAGCTCCTGGATGGCGAGGAGGAAGCGGCCCCGGTCCTTCGGGGCCAGCCCCGACCACTCCTTGAACGCCGCCTGGGCCGCCTCGACCGCCTGGGCCACCTCGGGGGCGGCGCCGTTCGCCACGCGCGCGACCACGGTCTGATCGGCCGGGTTGAGGACGTCGAAGGCCGCGCCCCCCTCGGCGAGCACCCACTTTCCGTTGACGTACATCCGCTCGATGTCAGTCCCCATGGCCCTCCCCTCCCCTCGCCCTTCAGCGCCCCTCACCGCTGTCGCCGTAGCGCAGAGTTCGCACGAAGTCGTAGAGCATCAGGAGGACCACACCGACGACGATGATGGTGAAGGGCACATCCTTGATCCACCACACCAGAAAGCCCAGGAACCCCAGCACCATGACGATCCCGATGATCCCCGTGACCTACATCAGCATGCCGACTTCCTCCTGCCGCTGTGCGGCGACTCGCCCTCCCCGGCGCCCGACCGCTTCCGTCTGCGGCGAGGCCGGGCGCCGCCGACCGACTCGACGAGCCAGCGAGCGGTGCGCAGGAGCCGCGCGTCGCCGTCCCGACGTCCCACCAGCTGCACGCCAAGCGGCATCCCGGCGGCCGATTGGAGCAGCGGCAGCGTCACCGCCGGGGTACCGAGATAGGTCCAGATGGTGCAGAAGATCGGATCGCCGGTGGTCTCGAGTCCGTGCGGCGCTTCGCCCGGCGCTGCCGGCGTGAGAATCGCGTCGAACTCGTCGAACACCGCCTCGAGCGCGACGTTGAGCGACGGGATGCCGGCGACCGCCGCCGCGTAGTCGACCGCCGCATGGCGGCGACCGCGCTCGATGGCCTCCCGCAGCACCGGGCTGAGCCGGTCGCGGCCCTTCTCGTAATCGCGACGGAGGTTGTGCGCCATCTCGACTTCCATGATGGTGCGGTGCATCTCGACGGCGCGCGCGAAGCTCTCGCCAAGCTCGACCTCGACGACCGCCCCGCCCAGCGTCCGGACGAACTCGGCGAAGGCCTCGCGCGTCTCGGGCTCGGCGCGCTCCCAGACCGGCGACCGCACGAAGGCCAGACGCGGCGGCAGCGGCGGCTCCGACGCGGCGACCGCGCCCAGCGGTGGACGGGCGACGGGCCGGGTGTCGGGGTCCTCCTCGTCGAAGCCGACGAGCGTCTCGGCGAGG
>JACQWA010000244.1 GCA_016209425.1 Candidatus Rokuibacteriota bacterium | reverse complement strand
TCGCTACGGCCGCCACGCGCTCCGGGTGGAACAGCCCGACGGCCAACTGAGGCTCCTGCCGATCGCGTGGACCGATCTGGCACCCCGGGCGGCCGCGATGACGGTGAAGGGGCGGCCGGTGCGTTTGGCGCCGGGCGCGCTGCGCAAGCTCACCGCCCAGCAGTCGAGCGACTTCTACGACGTCCTCGTCGAGCGGGATAAGCGCGCCGCCACCGTCATCACGAGCAACCGCGCGGTGGAGGAATGGGTGGCCCTCTTCGACGACCCCATCCTCGCCAACAGCGCCCTCGATCGCGTCGCGCATCGCGCCCATCAGATCGTCATGGAGGGCCCCAGCCTGCGGGCGGCCCGCGCCCCCGGCGCCGCCAAGGGCGGCCGGCGCCCCACCAAAAACAGCCCGGACGGGGGATAGTGGGATATGCCTCGCCTCCTCCGCGTCGATCCTGGAGCCTCTACGGCCCTGGCCGGACCACTCCAGGGCTCCGACACTCACCCTCAACGAGAAATGGCCTTGCTCGGAGTGCTTCCAATGGCGTAAACAGAGAACAACCGCCGGCCCTCAGGGTGGTGGAATCGTTTTGTGAAACCCCTGGGGGAAAGGTTTTGGGAAATGACAGGCCTTGAGCCGGCTGCGGTAGGCAGAGGCTCAACGAGAGCGGAAGCAACAGGCCCGAGACCTGCTGAAGGCCGCGCTGGCCCTGCTGGAATGAGGAGGAACATGCTATGAAGGAGCCAACCCTGGATACCCTGACGCAACGCCTCGACTGGCTGGAGAGGGAGAATTGTCGATGGCTGAGGGGAGCTGCGCTTGTAAGCCTTCTTGGGTTCGCCATCATTGCGCTAATGGGACAGACCTCGCCCAGCTCTGTGTCCAAGATACTTGAGGCTGAGCGCTTCGTCCTCCGCGATGCGAGCGGCCGGGCTCGCGCCATTCTCGGTATACAAGCAGACGGCTCAGTAGGACTGGAATTCTCAGGCGAGACTGGAAAACCCGCTGTCACGTTAGCGGCTCTTCGGGACGGTGCGGTGGCCTTAGAACTCCGTGACCGCAGCGGTCGGTCCCGCGCCAGTCTCGGCGTGCAGCCGAACGGTGCCGCGAGATTAGGATTCTATGACCAAGATGGTAAGGCGCGGGCTGGTCTCAGCACGATGACGGCTGGGGTGCCCATCCTCAGCCTGTTTGACAAGGCTGGGACGCCCCGAGCCGCGCTGAGGCTACTTCCCGATGGAGCACCGACGTTGGAGCTGCTTGATGATGAAACGCATACGCGCGCTGTTCTAGGACATACTGAACTTGCAACGGCCCGCAAGGGAACCGTCGAAAAGCGTCCGGCCGCCTCTCTTGTCCTCTTCGACAAGGACGGCAAGGTAATCTGGAGGGCGCCGTGAGCGTCTCCCGCGACCTTGAAGAGTACGTCCAAGCCCACCGTTCCCACCGGGAGCTGACATCGCGGGCGACTCCGCCCACCCCCAGGGCTACCAGGTCGAGGTCGCCTGCCCCTGTGGCGTGACCATCGAACGGTGAGTGCTGCCCCAGGATGCGGCGGAGGATCTCCTGACTGAGGCGCTCCGGCGGGCGCGGGGGCGGCTGGAAAATATGGTTTGACAACTATAGTTTACAAATGGCAAACTCTAAGCAACTCGGAATGAAGCTGAAGCGGCTGCGGCAGGAGAAGAACTTGAACCAGGAGAAGCTGGCAAAGCGGGCGAAGATCACCCGCGTCTATTTGAGTCAGCTCGAGACGGGCGCCAAGAGCCCGACAATCCGCATACTGCACCGCCTCGCTTGTGCCCTCGAAGTCCCGCTCGTTGATCTCCTCATTGATCGCGAAGGCTGGATCGCCAAGAAATCGCTCGACGTACCGGTGTTGAGAACGCGCAGAGAGGCTGAAGCGATTGCTCGCGTACAGGGATCTCCATTCGTGTGGCGGCTGTTTGAGGCGGGCGCTGTGCCGAGAATTCGAGGCCCATATCCAGTACGACACGAATAAGAAAATAAGACACCCCCGCGCGGCGGACACCGCCGGGGGCTGGCCCAACAACATCAAGGGATTTCGAGATGAAAGTCAGGAAAGTCCGAGTCCTGCTTACCGATGGGGAACGCACCGCCGACTTCGCCTGGCTGCGCCACGTCGCGGGAAAACACGTTGTATGCGGGATCCCCGAGAATGTCGACCGGTGGCATATCACATATCCGGCCGACGCGAGAGTCCATTATACGCTCCGGGAGGGCGCGAGGAAGTCTCACAGATTCCTACGGCTGGCGCCGGTGCCACTGCGAGACTTCCGCGGGCAGTGCGAACTGCTAGCGCTTGGCTTCGCATCTTCGACTCTTGAAGACGCCGGACTGCATCCGTTCAGGCGCAGTGCCCAGGATGCCGTTGCGTTTTTGGATCTTCGGGCTTTCCCTGAAGGCATGGTCTGGACGTCGCTCGGTCTGATCGAAGCTGGTCAGGTTGATTCGCTCACATTTGACTTCGACGTTCAGCAGCTCCTGCTGGTGAGGAACGTGGTGCCGTGGGTGTACATCGCTGCCGGGATTCGGGAGGGCGTTATTACTTTCTAGGAGGGACAACGCACGATCGCCGCCATCTACGCCCGCAAGTCGACGCTCGTTGCTGGGAAGAAAGGATAGGGAACCGGATGACACGCCCCGAGAGCGCAGAGGCAATGTGACGCCACCCCCCAATAGAGCGGTGATCTTCGCCCAGCTTCGCGACTTTCTCCGCCACGACTTGAAGAACGTTCTCGGAATGGAGCACGGCGGGAACTACACGGCGGCTTTGCTCGTTGCGGTCGGCGCCGAGGCCCTCAGCCTGCTCCAAGATCAGGACCCCGACCAGGCTTTCATCGGGCTACTCACGCCCTACGGCATCGATGAGCACATGGCCAAGGACATCATTGATGCCCTCCGCCACGGCCTAGCTCACACTTTCGATACCAGGTTCATCCAGGTGGGTTCGAAGTATGTCGAGCTAATAGTGAGCTGGGGGGAACAGGAGCATTTGGGACTCAGGGCAGAGCCGCCCGGACTCTATCTCAACGTCCGCACGATGTGGGCGGATCTCCAAAAAGCGCTGGCTGAAGTGGAGGCCGGCCTCACGGCCGATCAGAGATGGGCGAGTCAAGTGCCGAGAGACTGGGCGAAGCGGTGGGTGCATCAGGCGAGACCGCAGGCGCGGCCTGGTTGGGAGCAGCGCTTCGATCCATGAGCGAGAGGAGAGAGCGATAATGACTGCGACCTACGTCCGCAAGTCCACCGACCAGCACGTCGCCGACGAGGAGAAGTCCGTCAGCCGACGAAATGCCGGAGAAAGGAGGACGTGATGGCGAGAGTCGTCAAACGCATCTGGAAGAGCCCCGGCCCTGCGGGCCGACCGGTCCGCAAGGTCGCCTGGGGCTACACGCTCCAGCTCAACGGGAAGCAGGAGCGAAAGTTCTCGGCGGCCTGGTCGAAGCAGGACGCCCAGGAGGCGCTCGCCAAGCGCCTGCTCGAGCGCGACGCACCGAGGGATCCGCCCCGACCGAAGTCGCTGAGCGAGGTCGCGCGCGAATATCTCGAATTCAAGCGAGCCAAGGGTAAGCGCACGGTTCTTGACGACGAGCAACGCCTGGCAAGGGTGCTGCGCTGGTTCGGGGCTGAGACCCCGATCACGGAGATCACCGGTCAGCGCATCGCGCAGTATGACCGCGAGCGGGTGACCGAGACGTCCTGCCGGGGCCGACCAGTGAGCCCGTCCACCGTGAACCGCGAGCTCGCGATGCTGCGGCACCTGCTCCGGCTGGCCGAGGAGTGGGGGTACATCGAGAAGGTCCCGCGGATCCGCCTGGGGAAGGAACCGCAGGGGCGGCTGCGGTATCTGGAGGAGGGTGAGGCCTCGCGGCTCCTGGAGGCCTGTCGGCGGTCGAAGAACCCATATCTCCCAGCGATCGTGACCATCGCGCTCTGCACGGGCATGCGGAAGGGCGAGATCATGAGCCTGACCTGGGAGCGGGTGGACTTCGCGCGCGGGGTCCTCCAGCTCGAGCAGACCAAGAACGGCCGTCGGCGGGAAGTGCCGATGAACCAGGCCGTCTACGATGTGCTGTCGGCCCTGCCCGGCCCGAAGACTGAGGGGCCGGTCTTCCGCAAGGCCAACGGGGCGGCCTGGGGCAACATCCGCACCGCCTTCGAGCGAGCCTGTAAGGAGGCCAAGCTCGACGACTTCCGCTTCCACGACCTCAGGCACACGTTCGCCTCCTGGTTGGTCATGCGGGGGCGGACGCTCAAGGAGGTTCAGGAGCTCCTGGGCCACCAGTCCTTCGGGATGACCCTCCGGTACGCGCACCTGAGCCCCGACCGACTCCGGGAGGCGGTGGCCTCCCTTGAGGACTTCAGCACAACGTCAGCACAAGGCGTGGTAGAATCACCTCCGGTGCTCGGTAAGTCCTTGACGCGCCTGTAGCTCAGCTGGATAGAGCGTCGGACTTCTAATCCGAGGGTCGGAGGTTCGACTCCTCCCAGGCGCACCACTCCACCGCCCTACCGAAGTCCCAGCGCGGATTGACATTTCTGGAACCGGTGGGGTAAGATACGGCGTCCTTTTTCGATGCCGGGGTTTGCGGTGAGCGTAGCTCAATTGGTCAGAGCACTGGACTGTGGCTCCAGGGGTTGAGGGTTCGAT